>NZ_CP159578.1:3600000-3959593 GCF_040536835.1 Salinicola endophyticus | reverse complement strand
AAGCACGCCTCGCTGGAGATCGCCAGCGGCAGCGAGGACCTCTCGCGGCGTACCGACTCGATGGCGGCGAGCCTGCAGCAGACCTCGGCCTCGATCGAGCAGATCACCGGCACCGTGGAGCATACCGCGCACTCGGCACGCGAGGTCGACAAGCTGGCCGTCTCGGCCACCGAGGCGGCCCAGCGCGGCGGCGAGGTGGTCTCCAGCGTGGTCCAGACCATGGACGAGATCGAAACCTCGTCGCGTCAGATCGCCGAGATCGTGACCACCATGGACAGCATCGCCTTCCAGACCAACCTGCTGGCGCTCAACGCCTCGGTGGAAGCGGCGCGTGCTGGCGAGAATGGCCGCGGATTCGCGGTGGTGGCGCAGGAAGTACGCAACCTTGCCAGTCGCAGCGCGGATGCGGCGCGTCAGATCAAGACGCTGATCGACGCTTCCGCCGAGCGCACCCAGACCGGCGCCCAGCGGGTGCGCGACGCCGGCGCGGCGATGGACGAGATCGTCGCCAGTATCGCCCGGGTCAACGGCGTGCTGGGCGAAATCACCGCGGCCACCGGCGAGCAGAGCCAGGGCATCGGTCAGGTCAATCTGGCGGTGGCCGAACTCGACAGCGTGACCCAGCAGAACGCCGCCATGGTGCAGCAGACCGCTACCGCGGCGGCGGCGCTGCAGCAGGAGTCGCAGCGCCTGGCCGAGACGGTGGGTGCCTTCACACTGGATGCCACGACCGCCGCGCGCCCGGCGCTGGGCCGAGCCGGCAGTTGAAGTGACCGTGAAACGCAAAGAACTGAACTGAAACGACTTGAACTGACACGAACTGAACTGAAACCGTAACGGCCGGGGCGTGCGCCCCGGCCGTTTGTCATTGTCGCCCCTCCTTTAATCAAGCGGCGCCTAAAGTTTTCTTCGGGCGCGGCGATATCCCCATAGACGCTGCCGTGTTGATGCCCTGTAAGGTGATTCGGGGCAGCGCGGCCGGTGCCAGCCAATATCAAAAAAACAAGCTGACTCGATCGGTGTGAGCCGATCGACCGTAGCACCACGGGGGCTACTGCCTTCTCCAGGGGACTCTCTCATGCACTTCAAATCCATACGTACGCTGGTCACGCTGCTGGTGGGGGCGTGCATCGTCTTCGTGGTCGCGGCGCTGGTGGGGTACACCGTCTACGCCAATACGCGCTCGCAGGCGCTGGTAGATGCGAGCACCGATGAGCTGGTGACCGCGAGTGTTCGTCAGCGCCTGAGCGCAGTGGCCGGGCGCGAGGCCGAGCACATCCAAGCCAAGCTCGATCACGCCCTGACCCTGGCGCGCTCGCTCGCCAACACCAATGCACTGATGGGCGCAGTCGACGAACAGGGCCGGCGGCGGCTGTCGCTGAGCCGTGACGAGCTCTCCAACCTGGTGCGCCAGACGGTGGTCGACAATCCCGACCTGCTCGACGCCTTCATCGGCTGGGAGCCCAACGCCTTCGGTAACGATGCCTACTATCAGGGCCGCGAGGATGCCGGCTATGGCAAGGATGGGCGCTTCATGCCGTGGTGGTATCGCACCGCCGACGGCAAGATCGCGGTGCTCGGACTCGGCAGCTCGATGGAGAGTGAAAAGCCGATCCCGGGCGGCATCCGTGAGGGCGAGTACTACCTGTGTCCGAAAGAGACCCTGAAACCCTGTGTGGTCGACCCGCACCCCTTCGACTACAACGGCCAGACGCTGATGGTGACCTCGTTCAACGTGCCGATCCTGGTCGACGGCGAGTTCCGCGGCAGCGCCGGCGTCGACTTCTCGGTCGACTTCATCCAGGGCCTGCTGAAGCAGAACAGCCAGGCTCTCTACGACGGCGCCGGCGACTGGACGCTGATCGCCCCGCGCGGTGGGATCACCGCCTATACCAAAGCCCCCGAGGCCGTGGGCAAGCCAGCCGGAGAGGTGTTCGATGCCAGTGTCAATGCGCTGCTCGACCAGGCGCGCCAGGGGCAGCCGACGCTGCGTGAGAACGCCGGCCAGATCGAGATGGCGTGGCCATTCCATGTCGGCCCGGCCGACGGCAAGCCCTGGATACTGATGATCCGCCTGCCCGAGAGTGTGGCCATGGCCGGTATCAACGATCTGCAGCAGCAGCTCGCCGCCCAGCGCCATCGCGACACCCTGGCGATGCTTGCGGTCGGCGCCGGGCTGGCCGCGCTGGGGCTGCTCGTGAGCTGGCTGCTCGGCGGCAGCCTGTCGCGGCCGCTCAAGCGACTGGCGCTGCGCATGCGCGAGATCGCCTCCGGCGACGGCGACCTGACCCAGCGGCTGCCGGTGCGCGGGCGCAACGAGAGCGCCGAGCTGGCGATCCAGTTCAACGCCTTCGCCGAGAAGATGCAGCAGGTGATGATCGAGGTGCGCGACAGCAGCGACTCGGTCAAGCACGCCTCGCTGGAGATCGCCAGCGGCAGCGAGGATCTCTCGCGGCGCACCGACTCGATGGCGGCGAGCCTGCAGCAGACCTCGGCTTCGATCGAGCAGATCACCGGCACCGTGGAGCATACCGCGCACTCGGCACGCGAGGTCGACAAGCTGGCCGTGTCGGCTACCGAGGCGGCCCAGCGCGGCGGCGAGGTGGTCTCCAGCGTGGTCCAGACCATGGACGAGATCGAGGCCTCGTCGCGTCAGATCGCCGAGATCGTGACCACCATGGACAGCATCGCCTTCCAGACCAACCTGCTGGCGCTCAACGCCTCGGTCGAGGCGGCGCGTGCCGGCGAGAACGGCCGTGGCTTCGCGGTGGTGGCGCAGGAAGTGCGCAACCTCGCCAGTCGCAGCGCAGACGCGGCGCGTCAGATCAAGACGCTGATCGACGCCTCCGCCGATCGCACCCAGACCGGCGCCCAGCGGGTGCGCGACGCCGGCGCGGCGATGGACGAGATCGTCGCCAGTATCGCGCGGGTCAACGGCGTGCTGGGCGAGATCACTGCGGCCACCGGCGAACAGAGCCAAGGCATCGGTCAGGTCAATCTGGCGGTGGCCGAGCTCGACAGCGTGACCCAGCAGAACGCCACCATGGTGCAGCAGACCGCCACCGCCGCCGCCGCGTTGCAGCAGGAGTCGCAGCGCCTGGCCGAGACGGTGGGGGCGTTCACTCTGGATGACACCGGTGGTAACAGGCGCCCGGCCCTGGGTCGCTAGACCTGAATCACTAGACCTGGATCGCGGGATCGATGGTGCGGCCGATCAGTCGGGCTGGGGGGGCCTGGCCCGGCGCTGCCGGGCCAGCTCGCAGAAGAAATCGACGTACTCGATATGGCCACCGGCAAAGATCACATCGAGGCGTAGCGGGTCGTCGGGATCGCTGATGCCGGCCAGCGCCGGCCACGGCGAGACGCCGGGGTCCCTGGCGTGACGCGCCAGCCGCTCGGCGTCGACCCGGGCACGTGCCACCTCGCCACCGCTGCTGTCGACGAACAGCACCCGGTTGGGGCGCGCGAAGGCGTGCCCCAGCTGCTGCACCAGGGTCAGGAAACCCCGATCGCTGCCGCCCCGCTGTGGGGTGTCGTCCTCGCTGGTGCTGACCGAAGTGAGCGTGTCACCGACCCCGACGATCATCGGCATCAGCGCCGGATCGAAGTGCTCACGCGCCAGCGCCAGCAGCGCCTTCGGCTCGCGCGGGGCCTGGCGTGCGTCGAACGTCTCCCCCAGCGGCGCCACTCCGGTACGTGCCTGGTAGTAGCGATTGAGGATCGCCAGCACGCCGCTCTCCTTGACCGCCCCCCGCAGCATTAGCTGGAAGTCCGTGGTGCCTTCCGCGGTACCCAGGCGCGGGCGCTCCTGGCCTGAGTCGTCGCGCCCGGCGTTGGGCGCGTAGTGGATGAAGAAGGCGTCCTCGAGCCCTGCCGCCGCGGCCGCTGCCAGACGCGCCTGCATGAAGTCCACCACCGCCTCCTGCAGCCGCCAGTAGGGCTCGGGCGTTGCCTGCCAGTGGCGGCGGAAGACATTGAGGTTGAGCGTCGGCGAGGCGAGGTTGTCGAGCACGGCCGCGGCGATCAGAGGGGCACGCGTCGCGGCGTCCAGGGCGAAGGGCGGACGAGCCAGGCAGTGATCGAGAAAGGTTTCGGCCGCGACCGGAAAGCTGGCCAGAAAGTCGAGCTCTGCGGCGCTGACGCCGGGGTGCGACACGCGCCCGAAACGGTCCTGCCACTGGACCCCGCCGGCGGCCAGCCCGGGCAGGTAGCAACCGCGACGGCGCGCCTCGGCGGGGTCGTCGAAGTTCGCCTCCACCAGCGCGTTGACGCCGCGGGCGCCGACGTGTTCGCCGTTGGTGAGCACGAAGAAGTGCCCCGCCAGCTCGCCGGCGGCCTCAAGGTAGCGGCGCGGCAGCTGCCGGGTCAGCGGGTCGTCGACCAGCCCCATGCAGACGCCATCGAGATCCTGGATGATCAGCAGGTTGGCACTCGCCGCCAGGGCCTGGCCCAGCTCGGCGTGGTCGAGCGAGAAGGGGCGGGGAGTAAGAGACAGCGCGGCGCTGGGGGGCTGCGGGTCGGTCATGGCGTGGGCGGGCTCCGAGGTCGATGCGTGGCCTGATTGCGGGCGCCAGGCGGCGGTGCGGCAAACACGATGGCTTGAGTATAGCCCCCGCCGCGGAGGGGCTCAGCCCGAGGGTACGGTGGACTTTGCTTAGCCGGCGCCGCGCAACTAGGCTCAAGGAGCCGCCGAACCTTCGGCGGCCACGCCCGGATGGCGTGTTGTCCGGTTCGCTTGCGGACCCCCACGGTGACAGGAGGCAAGGATGTCCAGCCCCGAACACAAGCAGAAGATCTGGCAGCTGATCGACGATATCAAGGTCGGCATGCTGGTGACCCTCGACGACGGCGCACCCCGCGCCCGACCCATGCATCTGGTCCAGGATGCCTACGACGGCACGCTCTGGTTCTACACCCGGCGCAGCGCCGAGAAGGCGTTCGAAGCGCAGAGCGACCGCGACGTCTGCATCACCTTCTCCGATCAGAAGCACGGGGTCTATGTGTCGATGTCGGGCAAGGCGCGCCTGCGCGACGATGCCGAGCTGATTGACAAGTACTGGAACCCGTTCGTGGCGGCCTGGTTCGAGGGCGGTCGCGAAGACGACGATATCGCCATGCTGGAGATCGATATCGACTTCGGCGAGCACTGGCAGGCGCGCGAGAGCAAGGCTTTCCAGCTCTACGAGATCGCCAAGGCCAACGTGAAGAAGGACCACAAGCCCGATATGGGCGAAAACGAGAAATTCGGCCACTGAGCGTGACCGTGCGCCGCCGCCGTGCGCTCGGCGGCGGCGACTTCCGGTCGCCTTGACACGGCCCGGCCGAGTCCCGATAAAGAGTGCTCACTGGTCACATAGCGAACCCCCATGCTCCTGCTGACGGCTTTCGTCGTTCTCTCCATCGGCTTCTCGTTTCTGTGCTCGATTCTCGAAGCCGCGCTGCTGTCGCTGACGCCCAGCTATATCGCGCAGCTCCAGGACACGCGGCCCAAGCTGCACGACTCGCTCAATGCGCTCAAGTCCAATATCGACCGCCCGCTGGCGGCGATCCTGACGCTCAATACCATTGCCCATACGGTCGGGGCGACCGGGGTCGGCGCCCAGGTGGCGGTGGTGTTCGGTGACGCCCACGTGGCCATCGCCTCGGCGCTGATGACCCTGGGCATCCTGGTGTTTTCCGAGATCATCCCCAAGACCATCGGCGCCACCTACTGGCGCACGCTGGCGCCGATGCTGCCGCGCATACTCAAGTTCATGGTGTGGCTGCTGCTGCCGTTCATCTGGCTGTCGGAGATGATCACCAACCGCATCGCCAAGAACGAGGGCGATATCGACATGCGCGGGGAGATCAAGGCGCTGGCCAGGATCGGTCTCGAAGGCAAGGCGCTGGACGCCGACGAGGCGCGCACCATCACCAATATTCTCAACCTCCACGAGATTCCGCTGAAGCGGGTGATGACCCCGCGCACCGTATGCATGACGGTGGTGCCGGACATGACCGTGGCGGAGTTCGACCGCGACTACGGCAAGACCCAGTTCACCCGCTTCCCGGTCATGGATGGCGCCGAGCAGGCGCTGGGTTACGTGCACAAGGCCGACACCTACCACGCCGAGGACGAACAGCGGCTCAAGGCGCTGATGCACCCGATCGCGATGGTCGACGAGAGCGACAGCGTCGAGCATGTCTTCACCGCCATGCTCAACGACCACAACCACATCCGGGTGGTCTACGACGACCACGGCAGCTGGGTGGGGCTGATCACCCTCGAGGACGTGCTCGAGACGATCCTGGGCCAGGACATCGTCGACGAGACCGACAACGTGCGTAACCTGCGCAAGTACGCCCGTCAGCGCTGGCTCAAGCGGCTGCGCCCCCAGGGCGAGTGAGCGCAAGAGAGGGGGCGCCCTGAGCGGCCCCTTTTTTCGGCCCCGTGATCAGAGCCGCAGCCAGGCTCGATCTCATGCTATTCCGGCGGTACGACGCATTTCGCCGTGCGGCGATCGGTTTTACGCTTGGTCTATTTATTGTTATGTTATAACATAATGGCGTGACTCGGGCAGAGTGGCTTGGGCCGATACCGTCCTGCCGCCGCGCCCTGGCAACGACCGATGCAGTGAGGAAACCATCATGAGTGACACCCTACCGGCCGGCTCGCGCCGCCCCGCGCCGCCGCTTCCCGTTACCGTGCTCTCCGGCTTTCTCGGCGCCGGCAAGACCACGCTGCTCAACCATCTGCTCAACAATCGTGATGGCCGGCGTATCGCGGTGATCGTCAACGACATGAGCGAGATCAATATCGATGCCGCCCTGATCGAGCGTGAAGTCGATCTCAATCGCGCCGAAGAGAAGCTGGTCGAGATGAGCAACGGCTGCATCTGCTGCACCCTGCGTGAAGACCTGCTGATCGAGGTGAACCGCCTCGCCGACGAGGGTCGCTTCGACTACCTGGTGATCGAATCCACCGGCATCTCCGAACCGCTGCCGGTGGCCGAGACCTTCACCTTCGAGGATGAGCAGGGCCGCAGCCTGTCGCAGGTGGCACGCCTGGATACCCTGGTCACGGTGGTCGACGGCGCCAACTTCCTGACCCAGTACTACGAGGCCAAATCGCTGGCCGAGGCCGGTGAGAGCCTGGGCGAGGAGGACGAGCGCAACGTCGCTGATCTGCTGGTCGACCAGATCGAGTTCTGCGACGTGCTGCTGATCTCCAAGAGCGATCTGATCGACGCCGCCCAGCTCGCCGAAGTCGAGGCGGTGATCAGAACCCTCAATCCGGATGCCGAGATTCATGCCATCCATCATGGCCAGATCGCCCTGGATCGGGTGCTCGATACCGGCCGCTTCAGTTTCGAGAAGGCCCAGCTCGCCCCCGGCTGGCTCAAGGAGCTGCGCGGCGAGCATCTCCCCGAGACCGAGGAGTACGGCATCAGCAGCTTCAGCTTCGAAGCGCGCCGCCCGTTCCACCCGCAGCGCTTCTTCGAGCTGCTGCACGGTGACTGGGGCGATGGCCGCCTGCTGCGCTCCAAGGGCTTCTTCTGGCTCGCCAGCCGCCCCGAGTTCGCCGGTCAGTGGAGCCAGGCCGGCGGCATTGCCCACCACGGCTTCGCCGGCCTGTTCTGGCGCGCGGTGCCCGAGTCGCGCTGGCCCCAGGACCCGGAATACCTCGCCTCGATCCGGGAGAAGTGGGAAGAGCCGTTCGGCGACATGCGCCAGGAGCTGGTGTTCATCGGCCAGGGGCTCGACGTGGCGGGTATCCGCCGCCGCCTGGAAGCCTGCCTGCTCGATGACGACGAACTGGCCCGCGGCAAGGCGTACTGGAAAAGCCTGCCCGACCCCTTTCCCGACTGGGGTGTCGCCGCCTGAGCGACGCGCCCAGCTCCTCTCTGTGGTCTGGTCTCCACCAGAGTCTTCCCCGGCCCCATGGCCGGGGTTTTTTGTGTCACCCGGGGGCAGATGGCATGCGCTCTCTATAGGGGGGATATGCTGCGTCTCTGCTAGCGGCCGTCACAAGGCCAGATATTGCTGCGGCTGGACGGATCACATAGGCTCGAACCGTGTCTTGGTAACGGCTTGCACAAGGAAAGACGATGGGAGCCAGCATTACCGCAGAGCATTGAGCCGCAACAGCACCTGTAGTTGTTGCGGCACTCTGCGAGATCGATCCTGCCTGACGGATGACGAGCAGATGCCGCCCGATATTCTCGATCGAGCGGTGATTCGTCATGACTCAACTTTCCTCTGCTTGGCGGCACACGCTACTGGCAGCCTTGCTGCTGATGGCACCTTTCGACATTCTCGCCTCTCTGGCGATGGATATTTATCTTCCGGTCGTTCCGGCGATGCCGGGCCTGCTGGATACGACGCCTGACGTGATCCAACTGACACTGAGCCTTTACATGGCGATGCTCGGTGTGGGGCAAGTGATTTTCGGGCCGATATCGGATCGTCTTGGGCGGCGGCCAGTTCTGCTGACCGGGGGCGCTATCTTCGCCATGGCCTCCCTGGGGGCTGCGGTGTCAGACACGGCGGCTCCCTTCGTCACCTTCCGTCTGCTGCAGGCGTTCGGCGCCTCGGCAATGCTGGTAGCGACATTCGCGACGATTCGCGATGTGTACGCGAGGCGCCCCGAAGGTACCGTCATCTATGGGCTATTGAGCGCAGTACTGGCCTTCGTTCCCGCGCTCGGGCCCATCGTGGGGGCACTTGTCGACCACTTTCTGGGATGGCGGATGATATTCGTGCTATTGGCCGTGCTGGCACTGTTCACTCTGTTGCATGCCGGCATGCGATGGCACGAGACACGCCCGGAGCCGGGGGGCGAGACATCCTGGTCGCTGTCCTCGATTCTCTCGAGTCTGGATTTCTGGGTTTACACGCTCGGTTTCAGCGCCGGGATGGGGACCTTCTTCGTCTTCTTTTCGACGGCTCCACGTATGCTGATGGGCCGCGCTGGCTATTCGGGGATCGAATTCAGTCTAGCCTTTTCGAGTGTTGCACTCGTCATGGTCTTGACCACGCGATGCGTCCGGTCCTGCGCCACCAAATGGGGAAATGCAGGTTGCGTATTACGCGGAATGGGTGTGCTGGTATGCGGTTCACTGTTGCTGGGTGGGGGGGAACTCTATTGGGGACCCTCGTTCTTCACGCTTATCGTGCCCATGTGGGTAATGGCGATCGGGATCGTCTGCACGGTATCCGTGACCGCCAACGGCGCACTCGAGGCGTTTGACGAGATCGCGGGAACGGCAGTCGCGATTTACTTCTGTATCCAGAGTCTGATCGTCAGTCTCGCGGGCACGCTGTCAGTCACCCTGTTGAACGGAGATACGGCATGGCCGTTGATCTGTTATGCCACGACGATGGCGCTGTTGGTGTCGGCGGGGTTGGCGCTGCTCCGACTGCGTGACGCCGACGGCGGGGGGCTCCACATGACTAGAACCAGCCGGCCGATGCGCCATCGCTTGAGCGGTGCGGTGCGTGCCGTACCAGGTGCTACTCGTGGCGGTGTATGGAAAGCATCTTACGTTGGCGACATTGCGCTGCAATTATTAGCCAGCTACATTTTGTGCCATTCCATTCCGCGACAGGAGCCGCGATCCGATGGCATCTCCGCAACTCTTTTCCCCGTTGGCACTCGGCGGGCTGACCCTTCCCAACCGTATCGTGATCTCGCCGATGTGCCAGTACTCGGCCGACGACGAGGGGAGCATGACCGATTGGCATACGATCCACCTGGGCCAGCTGGCGCTCTCCGGCGCCGGCCTGCTGATCATCGAAGCCTCGGCGGTGGCCGCGGCAGGGCGTATCACCCCGGGGGACGTGGGGCTCTACTCCGACGCCAACGAGCAGGCGATGGCGCGTACGCTTGCGTCGGTACGCGCTCATTCGCCGATGCCCATCGGCATTCAGCTCGGCCACGCCGGGCGCAAGGCCTCCTGCCAGGCCCCCTGGGAGGGCGGTGCGCAGCTGGGGCTCGAAGACGGTGGCTGGGAGACCCTGGCGCCCTCTGCCATGCCCTATCAGGACGATCAGCGCCCGCCGCAGGCGATGACGCTCGACGATATCGACACGCTCAAGGCGGATTTCGTCGCCGCGGCGCAGCGTGCTGAGCGCCTGGGCTTCGATCTGATCGAGCTGCACGCGGCCCACGGCTATCTGCTGCACCAGTTCCTGTCGCCGCTCTCCAACCAGCGCGAGGACGCCTACGGCGGCAGCCTGGAGAATCGCATGCGCCTGATACTCGAGATCTTCGAGGCGGTGCGTGAGGTGTTCCCGGCGGAGAAGCCGGTGGGCATTCGTATTTCCGGCAGCGACTGGGTCGAAGGCGGCTGGGATCTGGAGCAGAGCGTGGCCCTGGCCCAGGCGCTGGACGTCCGCGGCTGCAGCTTCATCGACTGCTCCGGCGGCGGGCTCGACCCGCGCCAGACGCTCGATGTCGGCCCCAGCTACCAGGTGCCGTTCGCCCGGCGCATGAAGCAGGAAGTCGCCATGCCGGTGATCGCGGTCGGCCTGATCACCGAACCGGAGCAGGCCGAGGGGATCGTCTTCAGCGGCGACGCCGACGCCGTGGCGCTGGCCCGCGGCATGCTCTTCGATCCGCGCTGGCCGTGGCACGCCGCGGCCAAGCTGGGGGCCAGCGTGCACGCACCCAAGCAGTATCTCCGCAGCCAGCCGCATACCCTCAAGGGGCTATTTGGCTAGGACTGTTCGGCCAGGGCTATCTGGTCAGGGCTATTTGGCCAGGGTTTTTGGCGATAGTGCAGGTCACGTCGGGCGATGCAACTCACGGGTGGGCACACCGAGCTAGGTGCTTGGTATCGCCCGTTCAGCGGTTGTCGTCCGCCTCCTTGGGGGCCTCTTCACGCAGGCTGGCGATCGCCTCGCGGGCATCCTCCAGGCTGGTCGGGTCGTCGATGGTGGCGGGTACGTCGAAGCGCTCGCCATCGGCGATCTGGCGCAGGGCGCGGCGCAGGATCTTGCCCGAGCGGGTCTTGGGCAGCCGCGCCACCACCCGTACCTGCTTGAAGCTCGCCACCGGGCCGATCCGTTCGCGCACCAGCGCGATCAGCTCCTCGGTCAGCCGCGTCTCGTCGCCGTCGAAGCCATCCTTGGGGATCACCAGCCCCACCGGCTGCTGACCCTTGAGTGCGTCCTGGGCGCCGATCACCGCGCACTCGGCCACCGCGGGGTGCGACCCCAGTACCTCCTCCATCTCGCCGGTGGAGAGCCGGTGGCCGGCGACGTTGATTACGTCGTCGGTGCGTCCCATCACGAACAGGTAGCCCTCGTCGTCGATATAGCCGCCGTCGCCGGTCAGGTAGTAGCCGGGGTAGGTGGCCAGATAGGCGCTGTGCAGGCGCTCGGGGTCACCCCAGATACCGGCCAGGCAGCCCGGCGGCAGCGGCTGCTTGATCACCACGCTACCTTCGGTCAGCGCACCCACTTCCTCGCCGTGGCGGTCGAGGATGCGCACGTCGTAGCCCGGCACCGGGAAGGTGGCCGAGCCGGCCCGGGTGGGGACGGGGTCGAGCCCCAGCGGATCGGCGGCGATCGCCCAACCGGTCTCGGTCTGCCACCAGTGGTCGACGACGGGCACGTCGAAATGCGCCTTGAGCCAGTGGTAGGTGGGCGGATCGAGGCGCTCCCCGGCCAGGAACAGCGAGCGCAGGCTGGAGAGATCGTAGCCCTCCTTCAGCCGCGCCTCGGGGTCCTCCTTCTTGATCGCGCGGAAGGCGGTCGGCGCGGTGAAGAAGCTCTTCACCCGGTACGCATCGATCACCCGCCAGAAGGCGCCGGCGTCCGGGGTGCGCACCGGCTTGCCCTCGTAGATCACCGTGCTGGCGCCGCGCAGCAGCGGGCCGTAGACGATGTAGGAGTGGCCCACCACCCAGCCCACGTCGGAGGCGGAGAAGAACACCTCCCCCGGGGCGATGTCGTAGATCGCCTCCATCGAGTAGTGCAGCGCCACGGCGTAGCCGCCGGTATCGCGTACCACGCCCTTGGGGCGGCCGGTGGTGCCGGAGGTGTAGAGGATATAGAGCGCCTCGGTGGCCTTGACCGCAACGCAGGCGGCGGGCTCGGCCGCGGCCATGAGCGTCTCCCAATCGCTCTCGCCGGCGCCGAATTCGGCGTGGCACGCGTCGCGCTGCAGATAGACGCAGTGGGCCACCGCATGCGCGCTGCGCGACAGCGCCTCGCGCACGATCGGCTGATAGGGCACCACGCGGCCAGGTTCGAGCCCACACGAGGCAGCCACCACCACCTTGGGCTTGGCGTCCTCGATGCGCGCTGCCAGTTCGCGCGCGGCGAAGCCGCCGAACACCACCGAGTGGATGGCGCCGAGACGCGCGCAGGCGAGCATCGCGATCAGCGCCTCCGGCACCATCGGCATGTAGATCACCACGCGCTCGCCACGGTTCACGCCCAGCTCGCGCAGGGCACCGGCGCAGCGGGCGGTGGCGTCGCGCAGCTCCCGGTAGGTGTAGCGGCGCTGCTGGCCGCTGAGCGGTGAATCCCAGTAGAGCGCGATGCGCTCGCCGTGGCCCTGATCGATATGATGATCGAGAGCGGCGTGACACAGGTTGAGCTCGCCGTCGCCGAACCAGCGCGCATGGCCGGCGGCATCGAGCTCGAGGGCACGGCTCGGCGGGGTGCACCAGGGAATGCGCCGGGCCTGGCGCATCCAGAAGGCTTCCGGGTCGTCGAGCGAGGCCCGGTACTCGTCCTGATAACGACTCATGAACACCCCCACTGAGCGCTGGTTCGCGGCCGCCCGGAGTTTGCGTCAGGGCGCCGGCCGGTGGCACTGGCGGCGTGCAGCCGCTGTGTCTGCTCATACTCTATGGGCGTGGCGCGGCGGCGACCGTCAGACCATCGGCTAGCTTCGACGAATGGACGCGGGCGGCGCGGCTCAGCGCACCTCGAAGTCGCGTTCGGCCCGGGCCACGGCGTCGTGGGCGTGCAGGCTCTCGGCGTGAGTGATATCGATACGGTAGCCGGCGACGCCGGACTGCGCCTCGCAGGCTGCCGCCAGCCGCCGCGCGGCGTCTTCGCAGAACATCAGGTTGACCCCGTTGCGTTCGGCGAAGGCCTGCTCGTCGAGTCGCTTGACCAGCGTCTGCACCGGTGTCTGCAGGGTCTCTTCGAAGGCGTCGATGCGCGTCGCCGGGTCGTAGGCGGCATCCGCGCTCAGACGCAGCGCGATCACCGCCCGGCTGCGCTGACTGTGGGGCGTGGGGAAGCTGCCGCCGTGCTCGATCCACTCGGCCACTGCCTCGGCGTCGAGGTTTGCGGTGTTCTGCTCATCGGCCCAGTGGCGCCAGTCGCGGGCCATGGCGTGGCGGGCCAGCGCGGTCGAGCAGGGGCAGGTGGATGAGTAGTCGAGTTCGAGGGTCAGGGTCTGGCTCAGGCCCTCGCGGCTGCCGTCGAGGGCCAGCGTGAGGGGATAGTGGCGCCAGCCGCTGGCGTCGCTGAGCAGGGCACGGCGGCGCAGCGGCAGGGCGAAGCGCAAGGTCAGAGAGAGGCGCTGGCTGGTGTCGTCCTGGCTATCCAGCAGGGCGTGGCCCAGGGCGTTCAGCCGCGCCGGTGTCACCGGCGATTCGTCCAGACGGTCGAGCAGGCGATAGAGGCGCGACATATGGATACCGCGCTGACCGGCGGCCAGGTCGACGCTGACGTCGGCCGTCGCCGCCAGCCGCTCGCCGTCGGCCCAGTGCAGCCGGGTGGCGATGCCCTGCATGCCGACCCTTTGCAGGGCTCGGTATGGCGTGTCCTGGGACGGTTCCGGTTCGCGCCCAGCGGCGACATCCGGTAGCGGCGGTACGGTGAGGTTCATGAGTGCTCGTCGACGGTTGTAAGTGTTATTTTATAACATATCATTCCGGCCGATGGGTACACTCTTTGTCTGCCGCGCAACGCCGCAGGCCGAGCAATGCCGCAGGGGGATAGCGCGCTGATCAACCGGTGAATCAGTCGCCGATGCGGTCCAGTAGTGCCATCTGCGCTGCGGGGATCTCCAGCGCTGCTGCCTGGATATTCTGCTGCAGATGCTCGGGAGACGAGGTGCCGGGGATCAGCAGGATGTTGGGTGAGCGCTTGAGTAGCCACGCCAGCGCTACCTGCATCGGGGTGGCGCCGAGTGTCTGCGCCACGGCGGAGAGCGTTTCCGACTGCAGCGGCGTGAAGCCGCCCAGCGGGAAGAACGGCACATAGGGAATTGCGTCCGCGGCCAGCCGGTCGATCAGCGCATCGTCGGCGCGGTTGGCCAGATTGAACTGGTTCTGCACGCAGACGATGGGCACGATCTTCTGGCCGTCGGCTACCTGGGTCGGCGTGACGTTACTCAGACCGATATGCTTGATCAGGCCCCGTTCGCGGAGTTCTGCCAGTGTCGTCAGCGGCGCTTCCAGCGAGCCCTCCGCCGGCCCATGCGCGTCCAGCATGCTGCGCAGGTTGACGACTTCCAGTTGCTCCAGCCCCAGATTGCGCAGGTTGTCTTCCACCGCCTGGGTCAGCTCGGCGGGCGAGAGCGCGGGCAGCCAGGCGCCGGTTTCATCGCGCCGAGCGCTGACCTTGGTGACGAGGCAGAGATCACTCGGATAGGGGTGCAACGCCTGCTTGATGAGCTGATTGGTGATGTGCGGACCGTAGAAGTCCGACGTGTCGATGTGGTCGATGCCGGCGGCGATGGCCTCATTGAGCACCTGCAACGCCCGCGCCGGGTCCTTGGGCGGACCGAACACCCCGGGGCCGGCGAGCTGCATCGCCCCGTAACCGAGTCGTTTGACCTGACGGTTGCCGAGTGTGTAGGTGCCAGCCTTGTCGATGAGGGACATGTGTTCACTCCTGTGTCGATGAAGGGCGTTAGACGCGCTGATGTGTCCTCATGGTAGGTGCATCAGGGGTGTGCGACTATTGTGGTGAATCCATACAAGTTGTGCGGAGAAATGCACAGTGAGCGCCGATCTCGGTGATCTTCAGCTCGTGCTGGCCGTGGCCAGAGCCAAGGGGTTTCGGGAAGCGGCGCGGCTCAGCGGAACCAGTGCGTCGCGCCTGAGCGATGCGGTGCGGCGTGCCGAGACGGCGCTTGGCATTCGGCTGTTTCATCGCACCACGCGGGCGGTGACGCTGACCGAGGCAGGCGCCGCCCTGGTCTCGCGGCTGGCCCCAGCGGTCGAGGAGGTCGAAAACGCGCTGGATGCGATCAACGGCTTCCGGGATCGCCCCGCCGGCACGCTACGTCTCAATGTACCGGTTAGTGCGGCGCGGCTGATCCTGCCATCGATCCTGCCCGATTTCCTCAAGGCCTACCCGGAGATCCGCATGGAGGTCACCGCCGACAGCGCCGCGACGGATACGCTGGCGGCGGGCTTCGATGCCGGCATCCGCTACGACGAACTGCTCGAACAGGACATGATCGCCGTGCCCATCGGTCCGCGCGAGCAGCGTTTTGCGCTGGTCGCCTCGCCCGATTACCTGGCGCGTCATGGCACCCCCGCGCACCCCCGCGAGCTGCTGCAACATGCCTGTATCCGTGGCCGTTTCACCAACGGCAACCGGCCGGCCTGGGAGTTCGAGCGCGGTGAGGAGTCGATTCGCATCGAGCCCACCGGCCCGTTGACGGTCAGCATCGGCGGCGGTGTGGATCTTGGCGTCGAGGCGGCGTTGCAAGGCGTCGGTTTGGTCATGATCTTCGAGCAGTGGGTCCAGCCGTATCTTGCCAGCGGAGAGCTGGTCGCGGTTCTCGAGCCCTGGTGGCTACGCTTCCCCGGCCCCTATCTCTACTACTCGGGTCGCCGCCTGGTACCGGCCCCGTTGCGCGCCTTCATCGACTTCATCTGCGATCGAGACTCGCTACCCCGGCGGCGGGATCACGTATCCTGACGCTCTTCGTTGCCTCTCGGGAGCTTCCCATGCGCATGTCACCTCTGCCGCCGCTCAACTCGCTGGTCGCCTTCGAGTCGGCGGTGCGCCACATGAGCTTTACCCGCGCCGCGGGCGAGCTCAATCTGTCGCAGAGCGCGGTGAGCCGTCAGGTGGTCCATCTCGAGCAGTTTCTGGGGCGCAAGCTGTTCGTGCGCGAGCAGCGGCGGCTGACCCTGACCCGGGCCGGCGAGGCCTATGCGCTGCAGGTACGGGCGATCCTCGACGACTGTGTCCAGGCCACCGCCGAGGTGATGAAGAGCACTGGCGAGAACGAACTCACGCTCGCCTGCACTGCCGGCGTGGCGCAGTTCTGGATGGCGCCGCGGCTGAGCCTGTTCCGGCGCACCCACCCTGACATCAAGCTGCGCCTGATCGTGCGCGACGGTGTCACTTCGCTCTCTTCGTTCGAGTTCGATATCGGGCTCTACTACCTGAAGAGCCCCGCGCTGCCGGGGTTCGACGCTACCTTCGTGATCCCCGAGCAGGTCTATACCGCCTGCGCGCCGGGCTATCTCGCCACCTGCCGCGAGCGTCACGGCCTCGGCGAGGGCGAACGCCTGAGCCCGGCCCAGCTGCAGCACGAGACGCTGCTGATGCTCGAGGATGCCCAGAGCCTGTGGATCTCCTGGCACGACTGGTTTCGCTACCACCGCCTGGCCAGTCCGGCGCTGGCCAATACCCTGGTGTGCAACCACTATCCGACGCTGGTGGAGATGGCGAGCCTGGAGCAGGGCATCGTGCTCGGCTGGCGGCATGTGATCGACAGCCAGATCCGCCGCGGGCGCCTGGTATGGGCCTCCGACCACTGGGCCAGCCACGGTGGCGGCTATTTCCTGATCACCCCGGAGGAGCGCCGCGAGAACTACGCCACCCGCTGCTTCAAGCGCTGGCTGCTGGAGATGGCGCCCAACGAACCGCTGGCCGCGGCCCCGGGGGGCGGTCGCGGCGCGGGCTGAACGATGCGCTGACCGCATGCTGACATGCGTTTTTGTCGCTTTTCAGGCCGTTCCCGCGCTGATTAGGCTCGAGACGTTCCCGTCCCCACAAGAGCCCAATCATGACCGAACGCACGCCCCCCGCCCGCCTGCTCAAGAACTTCCGCCTGGTCGACGGCAGCGCCGCCGAACCGCGTGACGGCCTCCAGGTACTGATCGAGGGTGACCGCATCGTCCAGGTCGCCGAGACTGCGATCGATGCCCCGCACGCCGAGGTGATCGATCTCGGCGGGCGCACCCTGATGCCGGGGCTGATCGACTGCCACGTGCACGTGATCGCCACCACCGCCGATCTCGGCGCCAATGCGCTGCTGCCCGATGCGCTGGTCGCGGCGCGCGCCACGCCGATCCTGAAAGGCATGCTCGAGCGCGGCTTCACCACGGTACGCGACGTCGGCGGCGCCGACCGCGCCATCCAGCAGGCGGTGGCGGAGGGCTACTTCGTCGGTCCGCGCCTGGTGATCTGCGGCAAGGCGCTGTCGCAGACCGGCGGCCACAACGACTACCGCGGCTTCTTTGATGAGCGTGACGATCAGTACCAGACCCGCCGGCTGGGCTCGATGGGGCGCATCTGCGACGGCGTCGAGGCGGTGCGTCGCGCGGTGCGTCAGGAGATCAAGGGCGGCGCCCAGTTCATCAAGGTGATGGCCAACGGCGGCGTCTCTTCGCCCAGCGACCCGATCGATTTCCTCAGCTTCTCGCGCGCCGAACTCGAGACCATCGTCGAGGAGGCGAGCAATGCCCAGACCTACGTCAGCGCGCACCTGTATACCGACGAGGCGATCCGGCGCGCGGTCGAAGCGGGGGTGCGCTCGCTCGAGCACTGCAATCTGATCACCGCGGAGACCGCGCGCTTTGCCGCCGAGCGCGGGGCCATGGCGTGTCCCACCCTGGTGACCTATGAGCGGCTCAAGCTCGAGGGCGCCGAGTACGGGCTCAAGCCGGAGTCGGTGGCCAAGATCGACGACGTGCGCCTGGCCGGGCTGGAGAGTCTGGTGACCATGCGCGAGGCGGGCCTGGAGATGGCCTACGGCACCGACCTGCTCGGCGAGATGCATCCGCACCAGTCCGACGAGTTCGTGATCCGCGCCCAGGTGCTGCCGCCCCACGAGGTGATCCGCAGCGCCACCGCCACCGCGGCCAAGCTGCTGCGCATGGAGGGGGAGGTCGGCTGCATCGCGCCTGGGGCGTACGCCGACCTGATCGTGGTCGACGGCAACCCGCTGGAGGATATGCGTCTGCTGACCGGTCAGGGCGATCATCTGGCGCTGATCATGCAGGGCGGGCGTGTGATCAAGGAGCGCCTGAGCCGTTGAGCCCGGGGCGGCCGTGGGCGTCACCCACGGCCGCGACCGGCACGCGCTGGACAACCACCACCGTCGATAACAACCGCGACCCATAACAATCACGATCCATAACAACCACAATCGGAGGCCTGCACCATGCATGCACTCTTCGTCATTGCCTATCTGCTGCTGATGGTCGTCGTGGGGCTCTACTTCTCACGGCGCAAGGTCCACGACGATACCGACTTCATCGTCGCCGGACGCTCGCTCTCGACCCTGGTGCTCACCGCGACGCTGCTGGCGACCTTCGTCGGTTCCGGCTCGATCGTCGGCGGCGCCAGCTTCGTGTTCCAGCACGGCCCGGGGGCGGCGATCTTCTTCTTCGCCGGCACGCCGATCGCCGCGCTGGTGGTCTACTTCCTGCTGGCGCGCAAGATGCGCCGCTCACGCGCCACCACCATCCCGGCGCTGATCGAGGCGCGCTTCGGCCCGGTGGCGCGCTCGATCGCGTCGCTGATCATCCTGCTCGCCTACGTCGGTATCGTGTCGTATCAGTTCACCGGCGCGGGGCAGGCGCTCAATCTCGTCTTCGGCCTGCCGGTGTGGCAGGGCGTGGTGATCGCGGCGCTGGTGATGATCGGCCTGGCGACCATGGGCGGGCTGGTCTCGGTGGCCTACACCGACTATCTGAGCGCGGTGATCATCTTCGCCAGCATGCTGATCGCGCTGCCGCTGGTGCTGACCCGGCTGGGTGGCCTCGACGGCATGATGGAGGCGCTGCCGGCGACCCACCAGACGCTGCTCGGCGGGCTCTCGCCGTGGCAAGCACTGAGCTACTTCCTGCCGCTGTTCCTGCTCATCCTGGGCGATCAGAACCTGTTCCAGCGCTTCGCCGCGGCGCGCGACCCGCAGACCGCCAAGAAGGCCGCGCTGGGCCTGGTTCTGGCCTCCATCGTCTGCACATCACTGATCACGCTGCTGGTGTGCGCCACGCGGGTGATGTATCCCGATATCACGCCGTCGACCGCGATGATGACGCTGGCCCAGCAGGGCGTTCCCAGTGTGATCGGCGGCCTGCTGCTGGCCTCGATCGTGGCGCTGCTGCTGACCACCGGCAACTCGTATCTGCTCTCGGCCTCGGCCAGCCTGACCCAGGACATCGTCGGCGGGCTGTTCAAGATCCAGGTGCCGGCGGGCAAGGCGCTGCTGCTCAACCGCCTGGCGGTGGTGCTGCTCGGCCTGCTGGCCTGGGTGCTGGGCGCCTTCTTCCCCAGCGTGCTGGCGATGCAGATGTACTCCTACGGCATGTACGGCGCGGCGATCACGCCGGTGTTCCTGGCCGCGCTGCTGTGGCCGCGGGCGACCCCGGCCGGGGCGCTGGCGGCGATGCTCGTGGGTGGCGGGATGACGCTGGTGTGGGAGATCGCGCTGGGCAAGCCGATGGGCTGGAACAGCGTGCTGGTGGCGATGCCGCTGGCGGCGTTGACGCTGATCGCGGTGAGTCTGGCCGGGCGGCGCCCGGCGGCGGTCTCGAGTACGGCTTGAAGATGGCGAGAACGTTGGCAGCGATGCCAAACACCACGGCCGGGCACACTGCCCGGCCGTGGTGTTTACGGCACCTGGCTCAGCGCGGCATCCAGCCGCGGTCGATCAACGGCGCCAGCAGCCGCCGGTGAATTCCCCGGGCCAGCCGGTGCAGCGCAGGCATGTAGTAGGCCTCGCAGCGCGCGGCGAACAGGGCCACCGAGCCGGAGATGAGCAGTGCCCCCAGCATGTCCAGGGGGAAGTGCACCCCCAGATAGACCCGCGACCAGGCGATACCCAGGCCGATGGCGGCGAAGATCACCCCCAGCGGGCGCAGCTCCCGCGACAGCAGCAGGGTCACCGCGGCGGCGGTGATCACCGTCATGTGATCGCTGGGGAAGGAGCTGTCGGCAGCATGGCTCAGGTAGGTGTGCCCCACCGGCAGCATGAACGGGCGCGGATGACTCCACGCCAGCCCGATCACGCTGTTGACGCCGAGCGCGGCGACGCAGGCCACCAGGCCGCGCAGCGCCAGGCGCTGGCGGGCCGGGTCGCGCTGCAGCCAGCCGACGATCATCAAAAGCGGCACCAGGTAGATGGCGTAGATGGCCAGCGCGTAGGCCAGATCCAGCGTCAGCCGCGAGGCGTGGGCGGGGGCATTGAGCCAGTCGAACAGGCGAAGGTTGAGCGCTTCCATGATAGCGGTACGTCGTCGTCCTTGAGCGTCGTGCGGGAAAAACCAGATCGCCATGCTAGCGCCGCGGCGGCGGCCGGTGCGCAGGGATTGGTAACGAAACGGTCATCTTTTTGTCAGCCGTTGCCTGGCGCTGTCGGCGCCTGGCAACGGGTGATGGTTGTCGTTCTACGCCGGTTCGCTTAACAAGAGCTTATAACGCCTTTCACAGCCGCTAGACGACATGGGCTTATCCGGCGCCCATCGTCAGAGGGGGGATGAGCTCTTAGGGCGGCCACGCCGTCGCTGACAGCGGTTGGGCGTGGCGAGCGCTTCACGCCGGCAGCGGGTTGGTCTCGAAGAAGTCAGCCACGCTCTGGTGCAGTGCCTCGGCCAACGCTTGCTGGTGCGCCTTGACCAGCAGGCGCTTGCAGTCGGCGCGGTTGGACATGAACCCGGTCTCCACCAGCATCGAGGGGATGTCCGGCGACTTGAGCACCGCGAACGCCGCCTTGTTGACCCGGTGCTGATGCAGGTGGGTCACCTCGCCGAGATGGCCGAGCGTGGTCTTGGCCAGCTTCTGGCTGGCGACGTCGGTCCCGCGCATCGACAGGTCGATCAGCACCGACTGCACGTCGGGATCATCCGAATAGATGTTGCTGTCGCGGGTCGAGTCGTAGCGGTCGGCGGCATTCTGGCTCTCCGCCAGCCAGCGTGCCATCGCCGAACTGGCGCCGTGCTCCGAGAGGATGTAGACCGAAGCCCCCGACGCCGACGGGGTGGGCGCGGCATCGGCATGGATCGAGATGAACAGATCGGCGTGGTGGTCGCGGGCCATCAGCACGCGCTGATGCAGCGGAATGAAGATATCGCTGTCACGGGTCAGCGAGGGCTCGAAGCGCGCATCGGCGTGGAGCCGTGTCTTGAGCGCGTCGGCCACGCCCAGGGCGACATACTTCTCGTAGTGGTCGTCGGCGCTGACGCAGCCCGGATCCTTGCCGCCGTGGCCTGCATCGATCTCGATGATCGCCTTGCGCGGCTGGCGGTGGGACTCGGCTTCGGCGGTGACTGCCGCCATCAGCGGGTCGGGGTCGTTGATGCTGACGATCAGCTGGGCGCGCTTGGCATCCAGCTGGCGCACCTGGGTCCTGGGCTGCTTGAGCCGTTTCAGGTCGAGCACGATGCGAATGCCGTCGCCGTGACGCCCGGTGCGCACATCCTTGACGATACCGGCGTGCTGGCGCGGGGCCTTCGACGGTGCGATGCGCGATACCTGCGGCAGATCGATGACCACCCGCGGCGGGTTATCCAGGGTGAAGACCTTGTGCTCGTGGCTGCCCTCGAGCTCGATGACGAAGCTGGCGCTGTCGTCGTCTTCCTGCAGGGTGAAGGGGGTGAGCGGGTTGGCGGCCAGCGCGCGGGTACTGGGGAGGAGACAGGTGGCCAGAAGCGTGGTGATGAAGCGCCTTCTATCCATGACGGTGACTCGTGAAAATGGGTGACGATGGGTAACGATATGGACGTTATAACATAATGTTTATAGCCTAAGATCGGCATGACTATGACCAACGCCGGGGACAAATGATTCCTCGGCGAGTGATATCTCGCGGGCTGTGGCGCGCCGTGATTGGCTATCGGTCAGCCGGTGTCACCCGTGTCAGCAGCGCCTGGCAGTCCGAAAAGTGCCAGTCCACCGCTTCGGGGCAGGGGTTGTCGGGCGCGTTGACGAGCACTGTGGTCGTACCCGCGGCACGGCCGCAGGCCATGTCCATGGAGCTGTCGCCGACCATCACCAGCTCATCCGGCGCCTGCGCCCAGCGGTTGGCGAAGTGCTGCAGCCCGCCGGGGTGGGGCTTGGGCGGGGCTTCGTCGCGGCCGAGCACGTCAGCGTGGGCGAAGCAGTCCGCCAGGCCGATCGCCTCCAGCGTGATATGCGCCAGCTCCTTGGCGTTGCGTGTCAGGATGCCCAGCCGGCAGCCGCGCTGGGCCAGGGTCAGAATCAGCTCGACCGCGCCACTCGCCGCGGTGGCCGCGAGTGCCAGCGCACGCTCGTGCTCCAGCAGCCAGGCGTGTTTGGCATCGCGCTCGGCCGCGGGCAGTGTCTCCAGATGGTGGAGCAGATCCGCCCCCGCGGGAATCTCCAGCTCGCGGCGGATCGCCGGGAAGTCGTGCACACCGACGGTGAGCGTCCCGTCCATGTCGAAGACCCAGTGGTGGTGGCGATGCAGGGGACGAGACGTCATGGGGCGCTCCTCGTGAGGTATGCCTGGCATCCTGCCATGATCGCGGGTGCGGCGCGACGCGGTCGATGGCCCAGCCGAACTCGAATACCCTCGATCGACGTCGGCCCACGTTTGCCACGGGGGCACGACCCGCCAGGCGAGACCGGACGGTATCCATGCCCTTGGATGACCCATGCCTAGACGGCCGGACTGGTGGTGGCTGACAGAGCCTCCTGCATGGCGCTCAGTTTCAGGCAGGTCTCCCGATACTCATGTGACGGCTCCGAGTCTTCCACCAGACCGCAACCGGCGAATAAATATCCTCGTCCCTGCACTAGCAATGCTGAGCGCAGCGCGACGATAAAATCTCCGCTGCCCTTGCCATCGAGCCAGCCCAGCGGCGCCGCGTACCAGCCGCGATCCATACCCTCGTGCTGGCGAATGTAGTCCAATGCGGCGCGGCGCGGATGGCCGCCCACCGCGGGTGTCGGATGTAGTGCTTGTAACAGATGCAGGATGCCGTTGCCTTCCGCGAGGCGAGCGCGGATGGGCGTGTCGAGGTGCTGGACGCGTGCCAAGCGCTTCAGCATGGGGACCGGGGAAATCTCCAGCCCTTCGCAGAGTGGTGCTAGCGCTGTGCGGATCGCCTCAACTACCAGCTGATGTTCGTGTCGATCCTTTGCACTGTCGAGTAGGGCAAGTCCGAGCCGGGTGTCCTCCTGGTCATCGCCGCTACGGCGAGTCGTGCCGGCCAAGGCATGGGTAAGCACCTCACCCGCGCTGACCTTGATCAAGCGCTCCGGCGAGGCGCCTATGAAGCAGGCATCCGCGCGGCGGCAGGCGAACAGGTGAGCGTCGGCGTGTCGCTGGCGTAGCTTCTCGATGACCTGCCAAGGGGCGACGTGACCGAGTGGCTGGGCCTGAGTGCGTGCCAGAACTACCTTGACGAAGCGCCCCCGGCGCACGTCCTGCACGGCCTCGGCCACTTTGCTTTCCCATTGCTGGCGCGCCGACACCTTGGTATCCGCCTGGTCCGCGCCGTGATATGGCATCGGCGCTAGACGCTCGGCAGGACGATATAGTCGCGTCAGCGCGGAGCCATAGTCATGGGCCAGGGCGAGCGCGTTCTCACCGGGTTTGGCTAGATGTTGGCAGAGCAGGTAGTGCTGCCCATCCTCGCGTAGCACCGTGAGACTGGCGAGTAGCAGGCTGGCATCGGCAAAGCCCTGCCAGTGCGCCTCGCGCTGGCCGCGGGTATCGAAGCGGAAGCCACCGCATAGACGCGGCGCCACCGGCCCGGTGACCAACGCGTCGGTGCAGAGCAGGCGCCAGTTTTCCTCGACCTGAGTGAAACGCTGCTCAGCGTGGCCGTTGAGTTCCAGGGCGCAGCCCCAGGCGAAGAACGTCAGCTCGTTCTGTTCCCAATACAGGTAGGGAGTTCGCTTGTCATCCTGAGTGCTGAGAACCTGGAGTGGATCGAGCGGATCGATTTCGAAAGAGATTGCCGCCAGCACCGGATGCGCTAGCTGTTCAGCCTGGTCGATCGCGCGCTCGAGCGCGTCATGCAGAATCGCCGTATGTCGGCTCGATGACACTGTTTGGTTCATGCGGAGCCTCGCGTCTGGCGCCAGTATTCGATCTGCTGGTCGATGTACCAGTGGATGATCTGGACGAACAGGCTTTCGATGAAGGCGGCATCGAGGCCACTCTCAAGCGCCCAGCGAGCGCGCTCCGGTAGCATCGCGGCGACGCGTTCGGGGGCCGGTATCTCGGCCTCGCTGGACTTGAAGCATGAGGCTGCCTTGACGTAGTCCATGCGTCGGCCGAGGGTCTGGATGATGTCGCGGTCGATCCTATCGATGGCCTGGCGAATGTCGGTCAGGCTGGTGCACTCTTCGGCTGGTTGCATCACGCAGTCTCTCGGGACGGGGAGTCGTTAGTGGCGAGCCGGCGCAGCAGGTGTTCAATCACCGCATCGCGTTCCTCGCTCAGGTAGAAGTGGCCACCGGGGAAGCGTTTCAGCTTCACTGGGTGGCGGCTGTTGTCTTCCCATGCGCGTGCCTCGGCGCTGCTGACTTCCTCGTCACGCTCGCCCAGGAGGACGTCGAGAAGGCAGTCCAGAGCGATGGGTTGCGCGCGTTGGTAGGTTTCGATCACCTGGTAGTCGGCACGCAGAATCGGCAGGAACAGCGCGCGCAGCTCGGCATCCTCGAGCAGCTCGCTGGCTCCGCCCTGGCGGCGGATATCCTTCAGCAACGCGGCTTCGTCACCACCATGCAGTGCACCACCGCGTTGTCGGTGCGGTGCCGGATGAGCAGAGACGAACAGGTGGCGTAGTGTTACGCCAGCGCTTTCCAGGCGCAGTGCCGTCTCGTAGGCCAGTGCCGCGCCGAGGCTGTGGCCGAACAGCGCCAGAGGCGCGTCAGTGAATTCCTGCAGAGCACTGGCCGCGCCTTCGGCAAGTGCGTCCAGCCGGGTTGCGGGTGCTTCGTTGAAGCGATCCTCACGTCCTGGGTATTGCAGGGCCAGCAGATCGACGTCGGCGGGCAGGTGTTCGCTCCAGTTGCGAAAGAAGCTGGCGCTGCCGCCAGCGTGGGGGAAGCAGGCCAGGCGCAGACGCGGCATCGGCGTCAGGCGCCAGGGGCGGATCCAGAGGGGGCTCATGAGCGTTCCTCCAACTCGCGGCGCAGGTGCTCGCGCAGATCCTTCTTGCTGATCTTGCCGATGCCGGTATGCGGGAAGGCCGACATCAGTTCGATGCGATCCGGCACCTTGAATGCCGCCAGGCCGCAGCCGTTCAGGTACTGCTTCAGTTTCAGCGTCGAAGGTGCCGGCTGACGTGGGATGACGAAGGCACAAGTGCGCTCGCCGAGGAGGCTGTCGGGCATCGCCACCACGGCGGCATCGTGTACCTGGGGATGGGCGATCAGCAGGTTCTCCACTTCCTCCGCTGCGATCTTCTCTCCGCCACGGTTGATCTGATCCTTGTCACGGCCCTCCACCACCAGATAGCCGTCGACGTCACGGCTGACTCGGTCGCCCGTGCGGTAGAAGCCGTCTTCGCTGAAGGTGATGGCATTGTGCTCGGGCAGGCGGTAGTAGCCGCGGATGGTGTAGGGGCCGCGTACCTGCAGTTCGCCAACCTCGCCGGGGCCGACCTCGCGGCCTTCGGCGTCGACCACCCGCACCTCGTCGTCCGGTGACAGCGGACGCCCCTGGGTATGCAGTACGCGCTCCGGCGGATCGTCCAGGCGGGTGTAGCAGATCAGGCCCTCGGCCATCCCCAGCACCTGCTGCAACTGACAACCGAGCAGCGGGGTGACGAGCCGTGCCGCGTTGCTGCCCAGCTTCGAGCCGCCGACCTGGAGCAGGCGCAGGCTGCAGAGATTGGCGCGGCGGCTTTCCTGAGCATCCAGCCAGAGTATCGCCAGTGGCGGTACCAGTGCGGTGTGGCTGACCCGTTCATGGGCTATCAGCGCGAAGCAGGACTCGGGATCGCTGCGCTGGCTGACCACCACCCTACCGCCGGCCAGCAAGGTGCCGATCACGCCTGGGCAACAGAGGGTGAAGTTGTGTGCCATCGGTAATGCGGTGAGGTAGACCGTGTGTTCGTCGAAGCCACAGAGCTTGGCGCTGGCCCGCACGTTGTAGAGATACTCTCGATGGCGTCGGGGTATCAGCTTGGGGGTACCGGTAGTACCGCCGGAAAGCTGGAAACAGGCGATATCCCCGGCACGCGCGGCACACTCTTCCAGCGCTTGTGCCTGGTAAAGGGGCTCCAGCGGTTGCAGCGGGGTTTCGGCCTCGCCGTGAATCAGCGCCATCTGGCAGGCGCCGCTGGCGAGCAGTTCGCGGGCCATTGGCCGTGGGTCGAAACCATCGATCCGTTCGGCGCCAATGTAGGCCCTGGCGCCGATGAAACGGCAGAAGCCGCCGATTTCATGCTGGCGATGGGCGGGGAGTGCCATGACCGGACGTACGCCAAGCTGGAACAGGGCGAAGCAGGTCTCGACGAATTCGATGCTGTTGGGCAGATGCAGAACCACCGTATCGCCACGCTCCAACCCGACCTGGCGCAGACCGGACGCCAGACGGCGGCAGCGGATCAGTAGCTCGGCGTAGCTGAGGCGTCGTTCGGCGTCGCACAGGGCGATCCGCTGTGGATGGCTGGCGGCACTGGCGGCCAGGGCTTCGGCGAAGCTCAGGTTCTGCCAGTAGCCGGCCTCGATATAGCCGCGAATAAAGCTGTCGGGCCAGTCAGGCGCATCGTCGATGGACTGGGGAAGCGTGGACGCGAGCGGCATGCGATCTCCGAGAGGACGGTCGATTGTCATTTCATGTAAATGAGATTTATTATCATTGGCGATTCGCGTGTGACGCACAAGGGCTGGTCTTTCGATGGCGGGACTTTTTCATTCGCTACAGCGACTGAAGGGGGGAGCGGTGTCCGTTGGTCGCCAAGGAAGCACAGAATCAATCGCCGTACGCGCTGAAGAGCAACGCGACAGTTAAGAAAAATCTATATTTTTTAGTAACTTAAGATATCCTTTGGGTGGGCTTTTGCTCCCGTGCCGCGTGACGTGGCCAGGTGCTGGAGACGTTGAATCCGCGAGGACATCGAGCCGGTGGTTGCCGCAAGAAGCGTCACGCTACCTATCCATTCAGAAAGGTGCTGCCAAGCCGGCAGCGTTCGGGCTACAGGAAAATCCGATGACCATTACCATCATTGCCCCAAGATCGGACGGTGTCGCGTTGGTGGCGCCGGGCAACCGTGCCGGTGTCGCGCACCTCGACCCAAATCTCAAACTGGTGTCCGGAACCTTCCTGTCGTCCAGCGAGGAGTGGTTCGAGGAGCCGCTGGAACGGGGGCTGCGGCTTATCCTGGTACAGAGTGGCCGGCTGCGCTGTCGGGTTCCCGGTCAGCCCGAGCACACCATCGAAGGGCCGAGCCTGTGCACCATCGCCAGCGATGGCGATTTCAGCTCGGCACAGATCTACGCCACCGACAAACCGTTGCGCTACACCATCCTCCAGCTCGGTGTCGAAGCATTGAGCAGCCATGTCGGCTGGTTCCCCGAGCACCTGACGCAACGTCCCGGCGGCGATCCGAGGATCACGAGCTGTCCGGCGCCGCGAGCGATGCAGGCGCTGGCCTCGCAGATCGGCACTTGCCAGATGCGCGGACCGACCCGCGATCTTTACCTGGGCGGCAAGGCGCTCGAAATGGCTGCGCTGAGTGCTCAGTTACTCTCTGGTGAGACGCAGCCGGCCGATGGGCCGCGTATCACCTGTTCCGAAGTCGAGCGTATCCGCGCGGCCCGCGACCTGCTGGTGGGGGCGTTGCAGGAGCCGCCGTCGCTGGATGCGCTGGCCAGTCACGTGGGTATGAATCCGCGCAAGCTGACCGTCGGCTTTCGTAAGGTGTTCGGCACCAGCGTCTTTGCTTACTTGCAGGAGTACCGGCTGCGCGAGGCGCATCGGATGCTGTGCGATGAAGAGATGAACGTGTCGGCGGTGGCCTACCGAGTAGGATATAGCCCGGCACATTTCTCCATCGCGTTCCGCAAGCGCTATGGCGTCTCGCCCCGCGATATCCGCTAGCCTAAGTAGCGCTGCAGCTAATGAAATAGTTCGGTTGCCTAAAGGAATGGCGGATAGGTCTTCCTGATAATGAGATAAAGTCGCATTTGATAATTGTTGCCATATGTAGGCAGCCAACTTCAAATGTCTGTCTCAGGAAGCCTCCATGGATCTGCCCCTCGATTCCCGGCCCGCGCTGCGCGACTGGGTGACCGAACAGCTGGCCGAGCTTCTCGGCGCGCCGCACGACGATGTCCGCACCTTGACGGACGACGACGACCTGCTGAGCTGCGGGCTCGACTCGATTCGTCTGATGTACCTGCAGGAGCGCCTGCGTGCCCGCGGCGCGGCGCTGGACTTCGCCCAACTGGCGCGGCGCCCTTGCCTGGGTGCCTGGCTCGACCTGCTGGCGGGTGCCGAGCCGAGGCTTGCCCCCGTCACGCTGGCGGAGGTGACAGTGGCGCCGGATCAGCCGTTCGAGCTGTCTTCCGTGCAGCAGGCCTACTGGCTGGGACGGGGTGCCGACGAGGTGCTCGGTAACATCAGTTGCCATGCTTTTCTCGAATTCCGCGCGCGTGACCTCGATCCGCAGCGACTGGCCGTGGCGGCGCAGTGCGTGCGCCAACGCCACCCGATGCTGCGCGCCTGCTTCTTCGAGGGCCGTCAACAGATACTCGAATCGCCGCCGCTGCCCTGCTTCGACCTGCAGGACTGGCGCAGCCTGCAACCGGAGCAAGCCGAACGTGACTGGCAGACGCTACGCCAGTGGCGCTCGCACGAATGCCTGGCGGTGGAGCAGGGCCAGGTGTTCCTGCTCGGGCTGGTACGCATGCCGGGAGGTGAAGAGCGCCTCTGGCTGAGCCTCGACCTGCTCGCCGCCGATGTCGAAAGTCTGCGCTTGCTGCTCGCCGAGCTGGGCGCGGCCTATGTCGCGCCGGAATGCCTGACGCCAGCGCCGTCGCTGCACTTCGCCGATTATCTTGCGCGCCGCGCGGCACAGCGCGTCGAGGCGGCGGCGCGGGCTCGCGAGTATTGGCTGGAACGCCTGCCGCACCTGCCGGATGCACCGGCTCTGCCGCTGGCCTGCGCGCCGCAGGCGATTCAGCAGCCGCGCACCCGGCGCCTGGCGTTTCAGCTTTCCGCCCGCGAGAGCCAGCGTCTGGAACACCTGGCCGCACAGCATGGCGTGACCCTGTCGAGCGTGTTCGGCTGTGCCTTCGCCATGATCCTGGCGCGCTGGAGCGAGACCTCGGAATTCCTTCTGAACGTACCGTTGTTCGACCGTCACGGCGAGGATCCGCGTATCGGCGAGGTAATCGCCGACTTCACCACCCTGTTGCTGCTGGAATGCCGGATGGACGCCAGCAGGCCCTTCGTCGAGGCGGTGAAAGACTTCCAGCGCTGTCTTCACGGTGCCATCGATCATGCCGCGTTCCCGGCGCTGGAGGTGCTGCGCGAGGCGCGTCGGCAGGGGCAGCCGCGCTCGGCGCCGGTGGTGTTCGCCAGTAACCTGGGCGATGAGAGCTTCGTGCCGGCAGCCTTCCGCGATGTATTCGGCGAACTCCATGACATGCTCTCGCAAACGCCGCAGGTGTGGCTCGACCATCAGCTCTACCGGGTCGGCAATGGCATCCTGCTGGCCTGGGACAGCGTTGTCGGGTTGTTCCCCGAAGGCTTGCTCGAAACCATGTTCGACGCCTACGTGATGCTGCTCCAGCAGCTCTGCGACAGTGCCTGGGAGCGACCGCTCGGCCTGCCGTTGCCTTGGGCGCAGCAGGCGCGCCGGGCCATGCTGAATGGTCAGCCGTCGCTCGCTGCTCCGCGCACGTTGCATCACGATTTCTTTGCCCGCTCGTTGGCCGCGCCGTCCACCGTCGCGCTCTGCTACCGCGACAGGTGCATCAGCCGTGGCGAACTGGCCGAGCGCGCCCTGCGCATGGCCGGTGGCCTCTGCGCTGCCGGCGTCAGGCCGGGTGATGCGGTGGAGATCAGCCTGCCGCGCGGGCCTGAGCAGGTTGCGGCGGTCTTCGCCGTGCTCGCGGCGGGGGCCTGCTATGTACCGCTGGACATCGACCAGCCGCCAGCGCGTCGACGCCTGATCGAGGAAGCAGCCGGGGTGCGTCTGGTCATTGCCGGGCAGGACGACCCGCAGGCCTCGCCGCCGCGTTGGGATAGCGAGCGTTTGGCGTGCATGCCAGCCCTGGCCGCACCGCTGCCACTGTCGCCACAGGCCAGCGCCTATGTCATCTACACCTCCGGCTCCACCGGGGTGCCCAAGGGCGTGGAAGTCAGTCACGCGGCGGCGATCAATACCATCGACGCCTTGCTCGATCTGCTGCAGGTGAGCGAGGCGGATCGCCTGCTGACGGTTTCGGCGCTGGACTTCGATCTCTCGGTGTTCGACCTGTTCGGTGGCCTCGGTGCGGGCGCCAGCCTGATTCTGCCAAGCCAGGCACAGGCGCGCGATGCCGCCGCCTGGGCACAGGCCATCCAGCGCCATGGGGTGACCTTGTGGAACTCGGCACCGGCCCTGCTGGAAATGGCCCTCAGCCTGCCGGCCAGCCAGGCCGACTACCGTAGCCTGCGCGCGGTGCTGCTGTCCGGTGATTGGGTGGCGCTGGATCTGCCCGCGCGCCTGCGCGCGCGGTGCGACAGCGCATGCCAGCTACATGTGCTCGGTGGCGCCACCGAGGCGGGCATCTGGTCGAACCTGCAAAGCGTCGACACGGTGCCGCCCCACTGGCGCTCGATTCCCTATGGCCGCCCGCTGCCCGGGCAGGCCTACCGGGTGGTCGACGCGCAGGGGCGTGACGTGCCGGATATGGTGGTCGGTGAGCTGTGGATCGGTGGCGCCAGCCTGGCCCGTGGTTATCGCAACGATCCCGAGCTGAGCGCGCGGCGTTTCGTCCACGATGGCCAGGGCCGCTGGTACCGCACGGGGGATCGTGGACGCTACTGGCCCGATGGCACCCTGGAATTCCTCGGCCGGGTCGACCAGCAGGTGAAGGTGCGCGGCCAGCGTATCGAACTGGGCGAGGTGGAGGCGGCACTGTGTAACCAGCCCGGCGTGGAAAGCGCCTGCGCGGCGGTGCTCGAGGGTGCCACTGCGAGCATCGGCGCGGTGCTGGTGCCGTGCCTGGCAGAGCGCGCCGATAGTGCCACGCAGGTGCCGGAGGCACAGCGTTTCGAGGGCCTGGCCGAGGCCGAGACGGTGGTGACCCGAACGCTTCTTGGCGCGCTGCTGGAGGCGCCGCTGGCATTCGATGATGCCCTGCGCCAGCGCTGGCTCGACTGGCTGGCGGACTCCGCAGTGAACGCCCTGCCGCCGCTCGACGAAGCGTTGCAGCGGCTCGGCTGGCAGGCCGCGGACTTGAGCGCCATGGATAACGCCCTGCGTGCTCAGCTCACACAAGAGCAGGCGCCAGCCGCGTTACTTCTCGATCCCTGGCTGGCCCCACAGGCGCTGGCCGCGCGCCTGCCGGACGGCCGCGAGGCCCTGGCGCGCTTGCTGGACGCGCTGCCGACGCCGGCCAGCGGCGAACAGCTGCGGGTGGCCGTACTGGACACCCGCGCGGGTCTCTGGCTTGACCCCGCGTCGATCTCGGCCATGCACCCGAATCTCGAGCTGACCCTCTTCGAGCGCAGCCGGGGCCTGCTCGATGCCGCCGCTGCGCACCTGCCGTCGCAATGGGCGACCCAGGTGCTGGACGACGGCCTGCTGCCGGTAGAACAGCTCGGTCGCTACGATTTGGTGATCAGTTTCGCCGCGCTGCACACCTACGACACCAGACGCGAAGGGCTGGCGCTGGCAGCGGCGTTGCTGCGTCCGCAAGGCCGTCTGTTGCTGATCGACCTGCTGCGTGAATCACCGCTGGCGTTGCTCGGTGCGGCATTGCTCGATCCACGGCCGCTGCGTCTGGCGCCGTTGCCCGTGTTGCTGGACGACGTCGCTGGGGCGGGGCTGACAGCGCACTGCCTGTGGCGCAGCGAGCGCATCGCGCTGATTCAGGCGCAATCAGCAGGGCTCGGGTTCGATGCCGCCGCGCTCCGCTGCGCCCTGGAGGCGCGCCTGCCACAGGCGATGCGCCCCGATCATCTATGGTGCCTGCCGAGCCTGCCGTTGAACGCCAATGGCAAGGTCGACCGCCGTCGCCTGGCGCACAGCATGAGCCGCGCGCTGGGTCAGAGCCATGACGAGGGGGCCGCCCAGGAGCCACTGCAAGCTCACGAGAAGGCACTCGCCGAATGCTGGGAGGCATTGCTCAAGCGCCCGGTACGCCGGCGTGACGCCAGTTTCTTCAGTCTTGGCGGCGACAGCCTGCTGGCGACCCGTCTGCTGGCCCGCGTCCGCGAGCGCTTTGGCGTGCGCATGGCAATGGCCGACTTCTACCGCCAGCCGACCCTGGCCGGTCTCGCCCGTCAGGTACGGAGGCAGGCCGCCGACATCGAGGAACGCCACATGGAAGAGGGTGTGCTATGAGCCTGTGCGAACTGCTGGAAACCTGCCATAGCCGCCGCATCGAACTCTGGAGCGAGGAGGGCCGCCTGCGTTACCGTGCGCCCCAAGGCGCCCTCGACGCCGACCTTGCCGGGCTCCTGCGGGCCGAGCGCGAGGCATTGCTGGAACATCTTGAGGGTGGCCCGGACTGGCGCGCCGAGCCCGAGCTTGCCCATCAGCGCTTCCCATTGACGCCGGTTCAGGCCGCATACGTCTTGGGCCGCCAGACGGCCTTCGACTACGGCGGCAACGCCTGCCATCTTTACGCCGAATACGACTGGCCAGCCGACACCGACCCCGAACGCCTGGAAGCGGCCTGGAACGCCCTGGTCGCGCGCCACCCCATGCTGCGTGCGGTGATCGAGGACAACGCCTGGCAGCGGGTGCTGCCCGAAGTGCCCAGGCAGAAGCTGACCGTGCATGCCTGCACGGAACTCGACGAAAGCGCTTTCGAGCTACACCTGAGCCGGGTTCGCGAACGCCTCGACCATGCCTGCGTGGCGCTCGACCAGTGGCCGATCCTGCGCCCCGAACTGAGTCTGGGTCGGCATGCCTGCGTGCTGCACTGCTCGGTGGACTTCACCCTGATCGATTACGCCAGCCTGCAACTGCTGCTCGGCGAATGGCGCCAGCGCTATCTCGATCCACAGGGCACGGAGCCTCCATTGCAGGCGACCTTCCGCGACTACGTCGGGATCGAGCAGCGCCGCCGTCAGTCGCCGGCCTGGCAGCGCGATCGTGACTGGTGGCTGGCACGTCTGGACGATCTGCCAGGTCGCCCCGATCTGCCGCTACGGGTGCAGCCGGACACCCACTCGACGCGTTTCCAGCACTTGCACGCGCGGCTCGATGACGCCGCCTGGCAGGTGCTCAGCGCCCGCGCCGGCGAACATGGGCTGAGTGCAGCGGGAGTGGTTCTGGCGGCGTTCGCCGAGACCATTGGCCGCTGGAGCCAGAGCCCGGCGTTCTGCCTCAACCTGACGGTGCTCAACCGGCCGCTGCTGCACCCGCAGTTATCGCAGGTACTCGGCGACTTCACCGCCCTCAGCCTGCTGGCGGTGGACAGCCGACATGGCGACCACTTCGTCGAGCGCGCCCGGCGTATCGGTGAGCAGATGTTCGACGACCTCGACCACGCGACCTTCAGCGGCGTCGATCTACTCCGCGAGCTGGCCCGTCGGCGTGGACGCGGCGCCGATCTGATGCCGGTGGTTTTCACCAGTGGTATTGGCAGCGTGCAGCGCCTGCTCGGCGACGGCGAGGCACCCGGCGCGCCGCGCTACATGATCAGCCAGACCCCGCAGGTCTGGCTGGACTGCCAGGTCACCGACCAGTTCGGCGGCCTGGAGATCGGCTGGGACGTGCGCCTGGGACTGTTCCCCGAAGGCCAGGCACAAGCCATGTTCGACGACTTCGTCGGCCTGCTGCAGCAACTGGCACAGAGCCCGCGCTCCTGGAGCGACGACGAGGCGGCGGCGCCCCTCGAAGCGTTGCCGCAGGCGTTGCCCGGTAGCGCGCGGAGCATCGCCGCAGGCTTCGCCGAGCGTGCCCTGCTGACCCCCGAGGCAACGGTGATCCACGACGTCAGCGGCAGCTACAGCTACCGCCAGATCGCCCAGCACGCCAGCGCCCTGCGTCGTGCCCTGGCGGCACAGGGTGTGGGGCGTGGCCAGCGGGTCGCGGTGATGTTGCCGAAAAGCGCCCTGCAATTGGTCGCGGTGCTCGGCGTGATCCAGGCCGGCGCTGCCTATGTGCCGGTGGACATCCGCCAGCCGCTGCTGCGTCGCCAGACGATCCTCGCCAGCGCCGAAGTGGCCGTGCTGATCTGTCTGCAGCGCGATGCTGTGGATGCCGGCTATGCCTGCCTGGCCATCGATCGTCTGGTCGCCGATAGCGACTGGCCGCTGCCGCCCGCCGTGGAGGTGGCGGCAGACGATTTTGCCTACGTGATCTACACCTCCGGCTCCACCGGCACGCCCAAGGGGGTGATGCTCAGCCATGCGGCGGTGGGCAACACGCTGCTCGACATCAACCAGCGTTACGCCGTCGGCGAGCATGACCGACTCCTCGGGTTGGCCGAGCTGAGCTTCGATCTGTCGGTCTATGACCTGTTCGGCGCCACCGCGGCGGGCGCCCAGATCATCCTGCCCGATCCGGCCCGTGGCAGCGATCCATCGCATTGGGCCGAACTGATGGAGCGCCATGCCATCACCCTGTGGAACTCGGTGCCGGCTCAGGGCCAGATGTTGATCGACTATCTGGAGAGCGAACCCGAGCGGCGCTTGCCTGGGCCGCGTTGCGTGCTCTGGTCCGGCGACTGGATTCCGCTCAACCTGCCGACTCGCTGGTGGCGACGCTGGCCGGACAGCACGCTGTTCAGCCTGGGCGGGGCCACCGAGGCGGCGATCTGGTCGATCGAACAACCGATCCGCCCGGAACACAGCGCAATGGCCAGCATTCCCTATGGCCGCGCCTTGCGCGGGCAGAGCGTGGAAGTACTCGATGCCCGGGGGCGGCGCTGCCCGCCCGGGGTGCGCGGCGAGATCCATATCGGCGGGGTGGGGCTGGCGCTCGGCTACGCTGGCGACCCGCAGCGTACCGCCGAGCGCTTCGTCCAGCATCGCGATGGCCGTCGTCTGTACCGCACCGGCGATCTTGGCCGTTATCTGGCGGACGGCAGCATCGAGTTCCTGGGGCGCGAGGACGACCAGGTGAAAATCCGTGGCCACCGCATCGAGCTGGCTGAGCTGGACGCCGCGCTGTGTGCCCATCCGCAGGTCAACCTGGCGGCCACCGTGGTGCTGGGAGAGGCTCATGAGCGCAGCCTGGCCAGCTTCGTCACCCTGCACGCGCAGGAGTCGGACGATACCGACCCACAGGCGGCGCTCGATCTGGTGCGTCAGCGCGCGGCGCGGGCATTGCGGCGCGATTGGGGCAGCCTCGAGGAGATTGCCGGCGCGGTCGCCGCCCTCGACCGCGCCTGCCTCGTCTCGCTGGCTGCCTGGCTGGCCAGCAGCGACCTGTTTGCCAGTCGCGTGCCGCTGGGCTTCGCCACCCTGTGCCAGCGCCTGGGCATCGCCGAGGAGCATCAGCGGCTGTTGCGTCACTGGTTGCGCCAGTTGCAGGAGGGGGGTTACCTGCGCGTCGAAGGTGAGGGTTGGCTGGGCTGCGCGGAGCGTCCCATGCTGCGCCCGGAAGAGGCCTGGGCGGTGTTCGCTGAATGCGCACCGGCGGCGCTCTGGCCGGCGGAACTGATCGCCTACCTGCGCGACAGCGCGCAGTCTCTTGGCGAACAGTTGGCCGGGCGGATCAGCCCGGCAGCACTGATGTTCCCGCAGGGGTCGGCGCGCATCGCCGAGGCCATGTACAGCCAAGGCCTGCATGCCCAGGCGCTGCACGAGGCGATGGCCGAGGCCATCGCCGCCATCGTCGAACGGCAACCGCAGAGGCGCTGGCGTCTGCTGGAACTGGGCGCCGGCACCGCCGCCGCCAGTCGCGCGGTGATCGCCCGGCTGGCGCCGCTGGTGGCGAGTGGTGTGGAGGTGGATTATCTGTTCAGCGACGTCTCCAGCTACTTCCTCGCTGCCGCCCGCGAGCGTTTCGCCGGCCAGCCCTGGGTACGCTTCGGCCGTTTCGACATGAACGGCGATCTTCTCGACCAGGGCGTGGCGCCGCATTCGGTGGACATTCTGCTCAGCTCCGGGGCGCTGAATAATGCGCTGGACACCCCGTTGCTGCTGGCCGGCCTGCGCGAGCTGCTGGGCGCCGACGCCTGGCTGGTGATCCAGGAGCTGACCCGCGAGCACAATGAAATCAGCGTCAGCCAGAGCCTGATGATGGAAAACCCGCGCGATGTCCGGGCTCAGGAACACCAGTTGTTCGTCCATGCCGGGCAGTGGCTCGACTGGCTGGCGCGCGAACCGGGCGACCTGGCGTGCGGCGTGGTAGCGCCCGGCAGTGCCCTCGACCTGCTCGGTTACGATGTCCTGCTGGCGCGCTGCAAGACCGACCGCGCGCGCCTGGAGCCAGCCGAGCTGCTGGCCTTCGCCGAAACACGGGTGCCGCGCTACATGCTGCCGGCGCAGGTGCGCGTGCTCGAACGCCTGCCGGTCACCGGCAATGGTAAGGTCGACCGCAAGGCTCTGGCCGGCTTCGCCCGCCAGCCCCAGCCGAGCCCGCGCCGAGGCATTGCCCAGGCTCCGGCGGACGAGCTGGAAAGCACGCTGCTGAGTCTCTGGCGCGAGGTGCTGGACAATCCGGAGCTAGGGGTCGAGCAGGACTTCTTCGGCGCCGGTGGCGACTCGCTATTGATCGCTCAATTGATCGCCCGTTTGCGCGAGCGGCTGGAGGTAGCCCGCCACCATCCGTTCGACCGTCTGTTGCGCTGGGCGCTCAGCCAGCCGACCCCGCGTGGCCTGGCCGAGCGCTTGCGCGGCGCGCCCGAGGAGGAGCGCCAGCAGGGCACGGCACCTGCGCGCCGGTGCACGTCACTGGAAAGCGCCACACCGCGCGCGCCACTCGCCGAAGGCGCGGTGCCGCTCGATCCGCTGGTACGCCTGGTGGCCGGCGAGGGGGTGCCACGGGTGTTGATCCACGAGGGCCTGGGTACGTTGCTGGCGTACCGGCCGCTGTTGCGCGCCTTGGGCGAGGAGCGGCCACTGCTGGGCCTTGCGGTGCATGACAGCGATGCCTACCTGGCGACCCCCGCCGAGCACCTCAATGCCTGTCTGGGCCGGCGCTATGCCGAAGCGCTGCAGGCGACCGGGCTGCGCGAGGTCGATTTGCTCGGTTACTGCTCCGGTGGGCTGCTCGCCCTGGAAACGGCCAAGTCCCTGGTGCAGCGAGGGGTGCGCGTGCGCCACCTGGATATCGTCTCCAGCTACCGAATTCCCTATCAGGTGGACGACGAGCGCCTGCTGTTGTTCAGCTTCGCCGCCACCTTGGGCCTGGATACCGCAGCGCTTGGCTTCCCTGCGCCGCAGCCGCTCGGCCAGGCCGTGCAGGCGGCGCTCGTGCAGACGCCGCAACGTCTGGGCGACGAAGCGCTGGCAGGTTTGCCGAACCTGGCCGATCTCGCCGCCCTGCGTGCCCGCGTATTGCAGGCGGCCAGCGGCAGCGCCGATGCCGCCAGCCTCGAACGAGACACCCTCTATCGACTGTTCTGCCACTCGGTGCGCGCCAGCCAGGCCGAGGCGCCGGTGCCTTATGTCGGCAGCCTGCGGCTGTTCGTGCCGAACGCCGGTAATCCGCTGGTGCCGCGCTACGCCGAGGCCTTGGAAAACCATTGGCGGGCCGCTGCGCTCGGTGCCTGCAATGTCCACGAGATACCCGGCGGACACTTCGACTGCCTGGGCGAGGCCCTGGCGCAATTGCTGCTGACAGAGGAGGCGTGCCGATGAGCGATGTGCATTCCGTGGTGGTCGCTGGCTCTCGGTTCGGTCAGTTCTATGCGGCCGGCATCACCGCCGATCCGCGCTTCGTCCTGCGCGGCATCCTTGGCCAGGGCAGCCGGCGTTCCCAGGCACTGGCCACACGCCTGGGCGTCGCAAGCTGGCGCGAGGTGGCGGCCTTGCCGGACGACATCCGCCTGGCCTGTGTTGCAGTCGGCGGCGCGGCGCGCGGCGAGCAGGGCCCGGCGTTGGCCGAAGCGCTGATGGCGCGCGGTATCGACGTGCTGATCGAGCATCCGCTGCTGCCGAGCGAATGGCAGGATCTGCTGCGCAGCGCCGAGCGCCTGGGGCGGCGTTGCCTGCTCAACACCTTCTACCCGCAACTGCCAGCGGTGGCGCGCTTCATCGAACTGGGCCGGCAATTGCGCCGGCGTCGGGGCATTCGTCATCTGGACGTGGCCTGTGGCGTGCAGGTGGGGTTCGCCACCTTGGACATCCTCGCTGCAGTGCTGGAGGGCGTCGGTCCGTACTCGATGGAAGCCTCTTCGAGCGATCTGTCGAGCATGCGCGGCCTTTCCCTGGTGCTGGCGGAGGTGCCGCTGAGCCTGCAGGTGCTCAATGAACTGGCCGCCGCTGACGACGGGCGCATGACCCTGCTGCAACGCATCAGCCTGACCACTGACCGTGGCACGCTGAGCCTGCTCAGTCCCCATGGCCCATTGCTGTGGACGCCGGCGGTGGCCGTGCCGGCCGAGGATGACGACGGCCTGTTCGTGCTGTTGGACGAGACCTCCGACGAGCCGCTGCCCAGCGCTCAGCTCTGGTACGCAGAGCCCTGTAGCTGGACGCAGATCCATCAGCGGCTGTGGCCGACAGCCGCGGCCGAGGCGCTGGCGTTGCTCACCGACGGCGCCGAGGTGCATCGGCGTAACCAGCGCAGCCTGGAGGTCGCAGCCCTGTGGCAACGCATCGGCGAACGCCTGGGCTTCCCCGAGGCGCCGCCGCGATCCCTGGCGTCGGCGAGTCTGCAACAGGCCCTGGAGCCAGCATCATGACCCCGGTGCTATGGCGTCTGCTGCGTCCCTATCGCGGGCGGATGGCGGCGGCCATGGGCCTGCAGGCCTTGGCTGGGCTCTGTTCGCTGTTGCCCTGGATGTTGCTTGCCTGGCTGGCCGAGCCCCTGGCGCAGGGGCAGGTGCAAGCGCCGTTGCTGGCGCTACTGTTGCTGGCTGTGCTGACCTGGCTGGTGAGCCAGGCGCTGGCCGCGCACCAGGCCCATCGGGTCGATGCGGATCTCTGCAACGACTTGCGCCTGCGCCTGCTTTCGCACCTGCAACGGTTGCCGCTGGACTGGTTCGGGCGCCAGGGCCAGGACGCTGTGGCGCGCTTGCTGGAGCAGGACGTGCGGGCTTTGCACCAGTTGATCGCGCATGCCCCCAACGATCTCAGCAACCTGCTGGTGGTGCCGCTGGCGGCAATGCTCTGGCTGGCCTGGTTGCAGCCTTGGCTGCTGTTGTTCTGCCTGTTGCCGTTGCTGCTGGCTGGCGCCGGTTTCCTGCTGTTGCGCTCGGCGCGTTACCGCGATTCGGTGCAGCGGCGCAATGCTGCCCTGGAAACCCTCGCGGCGGATTACGGTGAGTTCGCCCATAACCTGCTGTTGGCTCGGCAGTACCCTGGCGCCGGCGTGCAGCGTGGCGTCGAGGCATCGGCTGCGGCATTCGGTGAGGCATTCGGTGCCTGGGTGGCGCGGGTCGGGCACCTGGCCGCGCTGGTCTACGTACAGTTATCCACACCCTGGCTGCTGGCTTGGGTTCTGCTCGGCGCGCTGCTGCTCGACAGCCTTGGCGTGTCTCTGGCGCTGGGGCAGGTATGTGCCTTCCTGCTCCTGCTGCGGGCGATGGCCGCGCCGGTGCAGGTGCTCGGCCATGGCGGCGATGCGTTGTTGAGCTCCCGCGCCGCCGCCGAACGCCTGCAGCAGGTGTTCGCTCAGGCGCCGTTGGCCGAAGGCCGTGCGACCACGCCACCGGCCGACGGCGCGGTAAGGGTGAGCGGCCTGGGGCATGCTTACGAGGGTGAGGAGGTGCTGAGCGATATCGATCTGCAACTGCCGGACGGCAGCCTGGTGGCTTTGGTCGGCGCTTCCGGTTCCGGCAAGAGCACTCTGCTGCATCTGCTGGCGCGCTATATGGACGCCGGACGCGGTGAGATACGCATCGGTGGCGTGGCGTTGGACGAGATACCTTCCGCTGTGCGCCACCGGCATATCGTGCTGGTGGGCCAACAGGCAGCAGCGCTGGAGATCTCCCTGGCCGATAACATCGCGCTGTTGCGTCCCGACGCTGCGTTTGACGAGATTCGCCAGGCAGCTCGCGATGCCTGTCTCGACCAGCGCATCATGGCGCTGCCGCACGGCTACGACAGCGTACCAGGGCGCGATCTGGAGCTTTCCGGCGGCGAGCTGCAACGCCTGGCGCTGGCTCGCGCGCTGCTGTCGCCAGCGCCTCTGCTGCTGCTCGACGAGCCGACCTCGGCGCTCGACCCGCAGACTGCCCGTAGGGTGTTGCGCAACCTGCGCCAGCGCGGGGGAGGGCGCACCCGAGTGGTGGTCGCTCATCGGCTGGCCGAGGTCAGTGACGCCGATCTGATCCTGGTCATGGCCGATGGCCGGATCGTCGAACGCGGCGAGCACAAGGCGTTGCTGGCCACGGACGGTGCCTACGCGCGGTTATGGCGCGAACAGAGCCGTATGGAGGTGGCGGTATGACGCCGTTCGAGCGTTTGCGTGCGCTGCCGCAGGACTGCCGCACCGCGCTGCGCCGTGCGAGTGGCTGGGCGATTCTGGCAGCGCTGCTGGATGCCGCCAGCGGCGTGCTGTTGGTACCGCTGATCGAAGCCTTGTTCGCCGACGGAGCGTTACCCTGGCGTTGGATCGCCGCGCTGCTCGGCGCGACCCTGGCCCAGGCGCTGGTGCAGTACCTGGCCCTGCGGCGTGGCTTCGCTGCCGGTGGTGCGCTGTCTGCCGGCCTGGTACGCGGCCTGGTCGCACGGCTGCCGCACCTGTCGCTACCGGCGTTGCGTCGAGTGGCACCAGCCGAAGGCCTATTGCGTGGCCCGGTGCTGCAGGCCATGGGCATTCCGGCGCATCTGCTGGGCCCTTTGCTCGGCGCGCTGGTGACGCCGCTCGGGGTAGTGCTCGGGCTGTTCCTGATCGACCCGCCAATCGCCCTCGGCCTGCTCGTCGCCGGTATCTTGCTGGGCGCGCTGCTGCGTTGGAGCGGGCGGCGCAACCTGGCCGTGGAAGACGCCCGCCTGGCCGCCGAGCGCGATGTCGCTCGGCAACTCCAGGCCTTCGCCGAGCACCAGCCATTGCTGCGCGCGGCGCAACGCGAGAGCCGTGCCCGACAGAACCTGGAAGACGCTTTGCAGAAACTCCACGCCACGACCCTGACGCTGCTGCGCCACAGCCTGCCCAGCGGCCTCGGCTTCGCCCTGGCGGTACAGGCGGTGTTCGCTTTCGCGCTGCTTGGTGGCGCCTGGATGGTACAGGCCCAAGGTCTGGATGGTGCTCGTCTGGTAGCGGTGCTGGTGCTGCTGGTGCGCTTCATCGAGCCGTTGTCCCAGCTCACCCATCTCGACCAGGCGCTGCGCGGCGCCTGGCAGGCCCTCGATACCCTGCTGCGGGTGTTCGCCCTGCCGCCGTTGGAAAGCCCCGAGCCGGACGAGCGCCCGCGCGACGCGAGCCTGGAGGCAGAGGCTTTGCGCGTGAATCTGGATGATGGCCGGGCCTTGCTCGAGGACATCTCCCTGAAGCTGGAAGCGGGCTCGCTGAACGTGCTGGTCGGCCCTTCCGGGGCGGGCAAGAGCACCCTGCTGGCCGTGCTCGGGCGGCTCTACGACGCCGATGCCGGGCGCGTCCTGCTGGGTGCTGTGGATATCCGTCGATTGAGCGCGACGACGCTCGCCGCCAGCCGCAACCTGGTGTTCCAGAACAATGGCCTGTTCCGTGGCAGCGTTGCCTGGAACCTGCGCATGGCGCGACCCGATGCCGGTCTCGAGTCGCTACGCGAAGCCGCGCGGGCGGTGGGGCTGTTGGAGGAAATCGAGAGCTGGCCGCAGGGCTGGGACAGCGAGATCGGCCCCGGAGGTGCACTGCTTTCCGGTGGCCAGCGCCAGCGCCTGTGCCTGGCCCGCGGCTTGCTCTCGGCGGCCCCGCTACTGCTGCTCGACGAGCCCACAGCCAGCCTCGATGCCGTCAGCGAGGCGCAGGTGCTGCGCAGCCTGGTCGCCTTGCGTGGCCGGCATACCCTGCTGGTGGTGACTCACCGCCCGGCGCTGGCGCGCCTCGCCGATCAGGTGCTGGTGCTGGAAGAGGGGCGCCTGCGCGCGAGCGGTCGGCACGCCGAACTGAGCGCCAGTGATGCCTGGTATGCCGATTTTGCCTACGAGCAGGCAGAGGAAAGTTCCATGTTGGCCGTGAATCGATAGAGAAATACCGGCAATCGAAAGCGCCTCTATCGATGTTTTTGTAGAATGATAATCATTTAGATTTATAAGCAAAAACGAGAACGACCAGGGAACGCCAATCGATGAACCATAACCGTTACGCACCCCTCTGCATGGGGCTGTTATTGATGAACCCGTTGGGAGTTGCCACTTCGCTTGCGGATGACCGTGCCGACGACACGTCCTCGGATACGGCAACGGCGGCAAACCACTCGGCCGGCAGCGTGAAGCTGCAGGACGTCGTGGTCGAGGGCGCGCGCCCCGCCGGCAGTGAAGCGCCGGGGGTGACCACGCTTGCCAGGATGCCACTCAGTCCGCGCGAGCTGCCGCAGTCGGCCAGCGTCATCGACCGAGAGCGCCTAGACGAGCAGAATCTGTCCAGTCTCGAAGAGACCATGAAGCAGGCCACTGGCGTCACCGTGAGGCCGTTCGAGCAGCTCACCACGGCCTATTATGTGCGCGGCTTCAAGATCGACTCCTTCGAGTTCGACGGCGTGCCGGCGCTACTGGGTGACACTGCCAGTTCGCCTCAGGACATGGCGATCTACGAGCGGGTAGAGATCCTGCGCGGCTCCAACGGTCTGCTGCACGGCACCGGCAATCCGGCGGCCACCGTCAACCTGGTGCGCAAGAAGCCTCAGCGGGAGTTCACCGCCAGCACCAACCTGCAGGCCGGAAGCTGGGATCGCTACCGCGCCGAGTTCGATGTGGGTGGGCCGCTCACGCCGAGCGGCAAGGTTCGCGGTCGGGCGGTGGCGGCTTATGAGGACCGAGATTACTTCTACGACACGGCGGATCAGGGCACACGTCTGCTCTACGGGGTGACCGAGTTCGATCTGACGCCCAGGACGCTGCTGACCCTCGGCGCGCAGTATCAGAACATCGAATCGACGACCAACATGGCCGGCGTGCCCATGGCCAAGGACGGCTCCAGTCTCGGGCTCCCCCGGGATACCTATCTCGACGTCGACTGGGACCGCTTCGACTGGGAGACCTACCGTGCGTTCGGCTCGCTGGAGCAGCAGCTCGGGCGGGGCTGGACAGGCAAGCTGAGTGCCGAGTACCAGCATGCGGACTCCCAATTGCGCTATGCCGGCGCCTACGGTGCCATCGATCCTGACACCGGCGATGGCGGCTATCTGACCGGGGCCGCCTACAGGTTCTCGACGATCCAGCGCAGCTTCGACGCCAATCTCAAGGGCCCCGTGACGTGGCTGGGGGCGACGCACGAGCTGCTCGGCGGCGTGACCTACGCCCAAAGCGAGAGCCGCGATGAGTCCGCTCCGTTTCTCGATCTGGCCGCCACGCCGGTCAACGTCTATCGCTGGGACCCGTCCAGTGTGCCGCGTCCCCGAATCGGCCAGTACAGCTCTCGCGGGACGACCACTACCACGCAGAAGGGCCTCTATGCCCTGGGACGCTTCAAGTTGGCCGAGCCCGTCACCCTGGTGGCCGGGGGGCGGGAAAGCTGGTGGGAGCAGGAAACCCCGGTAACGCGTTTCGCGCCGGGCCGTCAATTCACGCCCTATGGCGGTCTGATCTGGGACTTCGCCCGCGACTGGTCCTGGTATGCCAGCTATGCCGAGGTCTATCAGCCGCAGACCGGTCGCACCTGGAGCGGCGAGCTGCTGAAGCCGGTCGAGGGCAAGACCTATGAGACCGGCATCAAGGCCTCCTTCGCCGATGACCGTTTGACGCTGTCTCTGGCGGCGTTTCGCATCGACCTGGAGAACAACCCGCAAGTCGACCCCGAGCATCCCGGTGCCGGCCGTACGACCTACTACATCAGTGGCGGCAAGGTGCGCAGCGAGGGCTTCGAACTCGAGGGTACCGGTTACCTGACGCCCAACTGGAGCCTGTCAGCGGGCTATACCTACACCACCACCGAATATCTCAAGGACACTCAGTCCGCCTCCGGTGACCGTTACGCCTCCTTCACGCCGCACCATCTCCTGCGCTTGTGGAGCAATTACGACCTGCCCTGGCAAGCGCGGCGCTGGAGCGTCGGCGCTGGCGTCCAGGCGCAGAGTGACTACAGCGTCGATTCCGGTGGCGTGACGCTGCATCAGGGCGGCTATGCACTGGTCAACGCGCGCCTGGGATATCGCATCGACGAGCACTGGACGGCGGCCCTCAATGCCGACAACGTCTTCGACCGCACCTACTATCAGAGCCTGTTCAGTCCCAGCTGGAACAACCGCTACGGCGAGCCGCGCAGCCTCATGCTCAGCTTGAGGGGGACTTTCTGATGCCGCGCCGGCAGACATTCGGCTGGGTCTGGCGGGTGCCTTTCGCCACCACGGTCAGCCTGATCGCCGCGGCGGCGACGGGAGACCAGCTCACGCGAGGGTTGGTCGGATATGAGCCGCTGGAGCGGCTCTACGCCGGACTCTTCGGTGCCCTGGCCGTAGGTCTGCTGTTGCTGGTCGCCGAGCTGCTGGCGCCGGATGCCGACGCCATGGCCGGGAGGCTCGGTGTAGCCCTGCTTCTGCTGGGCCTGGCGCTGGGTCTGCTGACGGGAGCCCGTTGAGATGGCCATGCCCAATCGTGCCCTGCTGTTGGCACTGCATGGTGGCGCGGGGGCCCTGTTCGGCGTGGTGCTCTTCGTGGTGCTGTTCAGCGGTGCCTGGAGTCTCGGGCACGAGGTGTTGAACGACTGGCTGCGTCCACCGCCGGTATCGTCAACACGCATGACGATCGAGCGGGCCGTGGCCCGGGCACGCGAAGCGGGCGTCGATACGCGCCATGTCAGCATCGTGCTCCCCAGTGCCGAGCGTGCCGCCTTCCGCGTCTGCGATGCGCATTTGAACTGTCAGCTTACGTTCGATGCGCACGATGGTCGGCGACTCGACGACATCCCGTCGTTGGATATCCTGCTGAATCTCCACAAGAGCCTCTTCATCGGCTTTCCGGGACGGGTGGTGATCAGTCTGTCCGGCGTGCTGCTGTTCGTTCTCTGTGTGGCTGGCGTGCTGTTGCATGGTCGCCGCTGGCGTGAGCTATGGCGCTGGCGGCGTGATCGTGGTCTGCGCCTGGCGCTATTCGACCTGCATGGCCTCATTGGCCTATGGGGGCTGCCGTGGCTGTTGCTGTTCAGTCTCACCGGGGCTCTGAGCGGATTGGGGGCGCTGGGCACGCTGCTGCTGGCGCCGGTGGCCTATCCCGAGCAGCCTCGGCAGGTCTTCGCGGCGCTCATGGGGGCGCCTCCTCCGGCCGCCGTGGGCAGGCCGCTCGAGACGCGCGTCGATCTCGATGCGCTGCTGGCTCGCGATGCCGCACGGTCGCCGGGCTTCATGGCGCAGCGGTTGACCCTCGTCAACGCTGACGACGCTGCAGCCAGCGTGGAGATCGCGGGGGTGCAGCGGGGCTTGCCGAGTACCGCCAATTTCGAGCGCCACCGCTACCGGCTCGCTGATGGCACGCTCCTCGAGGAACACAGTTCGGCGCAGCGGGGTGCCTGGCTGCGCGCCTTCATCGCCGTGCAGCCCTTGCACTTCGCTCACTATCAATGGCTGGGGCCGGGCTGGTCGGCCGTGCTGCGCGGCCTGCATCTGACCATGGGACTCGGCGCCTGCCTGCTCTGTGCCACGGGGCTGTATCTGTGGCTGCAACGGCGACGGGCGGCGTCAGCGGCGCGCGTGACGATTCTCCTGCGCCTGAGCCAGGGCGTCTGCGTCGGTCTGGTCACCGCCGCGGCGCTGCTTCTTTTGGCACTGCAACTCCTGCCGCAAAGCATACTGAGCGGCCCCTGGCCGGGCCGACTGCTCGTCGGCGTATGGTCCGCCTGCGTGCTCGCGGCGCTGGCCCCCATCAAGGGGTGGCCACCGACGCGCTGGCTGCTCGGCAGCGCGGGGCTGGCCTGCCTGACGGCTGCGGTCATGCATCTCATCCTCTGGTTGAGCCAAGGGCGGTTACCCACCCTGGGAGCGGATGTGACGCTGCTCTGCTGCGGCTTGCTGCTCATCCGCCATGTCTGTAAGCAAGCTCGGGCCGCTCGACATTTAAGCCACTCTCGGATCATCGGAGATCGCCATGCTTGAGCTGTATCGTCACCGCCGCCTGGTCGTCACCCTGGCGTTGCTTTACCTGTCGCAAGGCATTCCCATCGGCTTGGCCATGGACGCGTTGCCGACGCTGCTGCGCCAGGAGGGCGCGCCGCTGCGTGCGCTGGCCTTCCTGCCGCTGGTGGGGTTGCCCTGGGTGCTCAAGTTCCTCTGGGCACCTTGGGTCGACAACCATTGGTCGCGACGGCTCGGTCGGCGGCGCAGCTGGATATTGCCGATGCAGGGCGGCGTTGTCGTCTGCCTGCTTAGCCTTGCCGCGCTCGGGATCGGCGTGGATAACGCTGGCTGGGCGGTAGGGCTACTGGCAGTGGCGTCGCTGGCCAGTGCGACCCAGGACATCGCCACCGACGGCATGGCGGCGGAGCACTTCAGCGGTGATCTGCTGGCCAAGGTCAACGCTATCCAGATCGCTGGGGTGATGATCGGTTTCTTCGCCGGTGGCGCCGGCAGTCTGATTCTCAGTGGTCAACTGAGTACGCGGGTGTCCTGTTTGATCCTGGCCTGTGTGCCGCTGGCAAGCTTGTGCTGCGTGTTCGCACTGGATCGGGAAGACCCTCGCGAGCGTCCGCCGGGGGCGGCTGCCAAGGCCAGCCTGTCGTGCTTCCTGCGCCGGCCGTTGGCGTCGTCGCTGCTGGTGCTGGCATTGCTGTCGGCGATGACCGCGGTATCCGGCTTCGGCCTCTCCAAGCTCTACCTGAGCGATGCCGGCTGGGCGCTGCAGGACATTGGCCGGCTGGGCATGAGCGGCGGGCTGGTCACGGTGTTCCTGGGCTGCGGGGGCGGCGCGTGGTTGATCCGGCACGTTGGTCTGTGGTGGGGATTGGCCTTCGGGGTGGTACTCGGCGGATGCTCGGCCCTGCTCTGGTCTCTGCAGGCCGGGCGCTGGCTCACGCTGAGCGACGAGTTGGTGTGGACTTGCGTGATCATCGGTTCGCTGTCCAGCGGCATCACCTCGGTAGCAATACTGACGGCAGCGATGCGCGTCGCCGGTCAGGGCAGCCAGGCGGGCACCGATGTGACGGCGGTCCAAAGCACTCGCGATCTCGGTGAAATGCTGGCGTCCTCGTTTCTGGTTACGCTCACCGCGCAGATCGGCTACGCGGGTGGCTTTATCAGTGGTGGTGCGCTGGCGCTGCTGGCGCTGGTCGTGGCCCTGCGCCTGCAGGCGCGAGAGGGAAGCGTCTCAGTGGGGATGAAAAGGGGAATCGAGTGAACGTTAGCCTTGGCAGTTGCGGGCAGAACCGGCCCCCTCGACGGCACAGGGAGATGAGCGATGGCAGTCGGGTCCGATAGGCGTCATATCGAGATTTGGTTTTGCGACCCGCGACAATGTGTGCTTCCTGCCAGCCTCGCCGGTCTCCTGTCAGCGCAGGAACGTGATGCGATGGCTGCTTTTCGATACCGGGACTCACGTCGCCAATATCTGGTCAGTCACGTCATGCTGCGCTGGGTCTTGAGTCGATACGAGCCGCATGTCGAGCCGGCATCCTGGCGCTTTCAGACAAATGACTTTGGTAAGCCGTGGATTCTCAATCCCACACTGGCGCCGCTGTATGTCAATCTATCGCATATCTCGACGTGCGCCGCGGTTGCCGTCTCCAGGGGCGGGGAGGTCGGTGTGGATATCGAGACATCCTCGACGTTGCCTGATCCTCAGCCCCTCATCGGGCTGTGTTTCAGTGAAGCGGAGAAGGCCCATCACGAATCCTTTGCGGCGGCGGACAGAGGCCAAGCCTTTATCCGGCGCTGGACGCTCAAGGAAGCCTGGTTGAAAGCGCTGGGCAAGGGGCTGAGCGTGTCACCTGCTTCGATCGAATGCACGTGGCAAGCTGGAGCGTGGCGCATAGACGATCACCATCACCGGCTGAGTTCCTGGCCGGGCTGGTCGGTACATCAACGCGCTTTACGGGAGGACGTACAGCTCGCAGTTGTGGCTGGCTATCCCAGTGCAGATGTCGAGCTGAAACGCTGGTATCCCACGGCGGACGATGGCTCGTGAAGGGCAGATGCTAGGGTCGTCTGCACGGCAATTTCTTCATCCGTTTTGACATGTCGTTGATTCGCCTCGCACCTTTCGCGTCCCGTCCATGTCGAGGACCCAGTGGTGGTGGCGATGCAGGGTACGAGACGTCATGGGGCGCTCCTCGCGGGATATGCCTGGCATTCTGCCGGCAGTCGGCCCCCGCAAGCCAAGAGCGGTGGCCGTGGACAGCGACGCTGTCGGGGGCACTGGCAGGTCATCCTGCCAGCATTCGCAGCGGCATCCAGAGACCCATCAATATCATCATCAGGTTTTCGGTCAGTGACAGAAAACCCAGCGGCACGTTGCTGTTACCGCCCACACAGGCACACTTCAGCTCGCGCTTGTCGATATAGACCGCCTTGAACACCGAGACGGCCCCCACGCCGCCGATGATCAGCGCCACCGGCGCAGCGATCCAGATCAGCGTGCCGGCGATCATCAAGACCCCGGCCAGGGTTTCGGCGAAGGGGTAGACGTAGCCGTAGCGCACGTGGCGCTGTGCGAGCAGATCGTAGTTGAGGAACATGGTCGAGAAGCTCTCGACATCCTGCAGCTTTTGCACCCCCAGCAGCGTCATCGCCACGGCAATGAACCACTCCAGCGCGCGACCGGTGAAGACGCTGCCATACACCGCCCAACTGATGGCCAGCCCCGTCAGGAAGGCGACGGCGAAGATGGCGATGACCGGCTGATAAGTGGTCTCGCCCTCTTTTTTCACACGCTTGCCAAAATACTCGCGCACCTCGGTGTAGCCACCGATACGCTCGCCGCCGATGAAGGTCTGCGGCGTTGTATCGACCCCGTGCTCGGCCTTGAAGCGATCGACCTCCTCGCGGGAGGTCAGCCAGTGATCCTCGACCTCGAAGCCCTTGCGCGCCAGCAGCGCTTTCGTCTTGAGTCCGAAGGGGCAGCGGTGGTCGGTCATCACCATGCGATAGAGGATAGCCTTTCGATGCTGGCCATCTCTGCTGTCAGTGGCTGTGCTGCTCATGGGAGATCTCCCTGTTATCCGTGACGTCCTGTCATCGCATGTGGCCTCAGGCGGGCAAATCGCTCATATCCGCCGCTTTTAAAACCCCGCCGCGTTTAAAAATAGACAATGTTGACCGGAGGTGTCGCTGGCGCCGATCGAAATGCCCGATCATGCCTCGAAGATCAGTACCAGGCGCGCAGCCCGACCACCAGCGCGGTGGTAGATTCGTCGTGATCGTGGTCACGCTCATGACTCACGCCGATATAAGGGCTGATCTCGCGCATCAGTTCATAACGCAAACGCAGGCCAACCTCGCTGCTGTTGAGCCCCTGCCGGAGGCCGTATTCCGGAACATCCTGCAGTGATGCCGAGACCTCCATACGCGGCTGCAACACCCACCGCTGGGTAAGGAGCATGTCGTATTCGAACTCAGCACCCATGCTGACGTCACCGTCATCACTGACGTAGAGCGCCGTATCGGTCTCCAGCATCAGAGGGGCCAGCCCCTGCAGACCGATCACCGCAAAGCGTCGATCCGGGTCGGGATTGAAGTTCTGGCGCACCCCCGCCTGCAGGTTCCAGAAGGGCGAGATGATGCGGCTATAAAGCAGCTCCAGGTTGCTGCTCTCCGGGCTGCCACCATTGATCGGCCCTTCCCCCTCGCTTTTCCACCAGAAGCGCTGCGTATCGTTACCGACCCAGCCCTGGGCATCCCACAGCCAGGCGTTGGGCGCACCGGCACTGTCGCGATATTCGAGTCGGTCGACCATCACCTGACTGAAGATCGCATCGTCATAAAGAGGCTCGGGCCAGTCGGCCGGTGAGCCGCTATGCGCACTGAGCGGCCCTTCGGGGATCACGCTGTCCACACTGGCACGACCATGCTGACCGGCCGTTGCAAGCGACGGCAGCGCAAGCGCCAGCGTCAGTAAGCCACACGAGACAATCCTCGAATCAGACATGAGACAGGACCTCCGCCGGTGCGACGCGTACGACCCGGAACATGCCGGCATCCATGTGATACAGCAGATGACAGTGGAAGGCCCAGCGTCCCGGCTCGTCTGCCGTCAACAACAGCGAGGCACGCGACGCCGGCAGCACGCTCAGGGTGTGCTTGAAGGGGAGCCGATCTCCCTGACCGTTCTCCAGCTCCATGAACATGCCGTGCAGGTGAATGGGATGCTCCATCATGGTGTCGTTGATCAACACCAGTCGGATCCGGTCTCCCAGCACGATATCGATGGGTTCGGATTCGGAGTACTTCACGCCGTCGAACGACCACATGTAACGCTCCATGTTGCCGGTCAGATGCAGCTCGATGGTACGTGACGGCGGACGCTGATCGCGCATGGGCCGGACGTTACGCAACTGGCTGTAGGTGAGGACGCGATGACCGACGTCTTCGAGTCCTGTCCCCGGCTCGCCCAGTCGATAGCGTAGCGTCTCAGCCACGTTGATGTTGCCCGGGCCATGATCGCCGGGGCCATGTTGACCCACGACCGGGCCCATGCCACCGCCTGCTTCCATCGCACCGTGGTTCATGCCGGCCATGCCGCCGTGGTCCATGCCCTTCGAAGCTGAGGCGCCGTGGTTCATGCCAGACATGCCGGCCATGCCGCCGTGGTCCATGCCCTTCGAGGCTGAGGCGCCATGGGTCATGCCAGACATGCCGGCCATGCCGGCCATGCCACCGTGGTCCATGCCCATGTCCATCATGGTGCGCTGGGGCGGCTTTCGAAGGTCTGGCACCGCCGCGCGCATACCGGGGCGAGGCGTCAGCGTGCCCAGAGCCTGACCGCTTCGATCCATCGACTCCGCCACCAGCGTATACGCTCGATCCGCCTGTGGTTCGACGATGACATCATAGGTTTCTGCCACACCGATCTGGAACTCATCGGTGTCGACCGGTTCGACCTGCTCGCCATCGGCGCCGACAACCGTCATGGCCAGCCCCGGGATGCGGAAATTGAAATAGGTCATCGCCGAGGCGTTGATCACCCGCAGCCGGATACGCTCGCCGGGACGGAACACGCCCTCCCAGCCCACGGCAGGATGCAGCCCGTTCATGAGATAGCTGTAGGTGGCGCCCGTGACGTCGGCGATATCGCGAGGGCTCATGCGCATGTTGTTCCAGGCCAGACGATCTCTGACGGTAGCGGCCCAGCCCTCCTTCTCCACCGCGTCGAAGAAATCTCCCACCGTGCGCTGGTTGAAGTTGTAGTACTCCCCCGAGCTTTTCAGCCGGGCCATGATTCGGTGCGGGTCGTCGAAGGTCCAGTCGTTGAGCATGACCACGAACTCCCGGTCCGCCGTGACACGGTGCGGTGACGCAGGATGAACCACCAGCGGGCCGGTCAGCCCTTTCTGCTCCTGCATGCCGGAGTGGCTGTGATACCAGTAGGTACCACTCTGGCGAACGGGAAAGCGCACCTCGAAGGTCTCGCCCGGCGCGATGCCGGGAAAGGAAACCCCGGGCACACCATCCATCTGGAAGGGCAACAGCAGGCCATGCCAGTGGATCGAGGTGTCTTCATCGAGATGATTGTGGATGCGTAGATGGGCCTGCTGCCCTTCCCACAACTCGACCAGTGGGGCCGGGATCGAACGGTTGATGGTAATACCGCTGCCATGGCCGCCAGCGATGGCGACGCGTTCACGACGCACGTCGAAATCCAGCAGGACCGGGCCGGGCACACCGCCATTCACCTGTGCCGCATTACCCGCCCGCGGGGTCAGCGGCGCCCCGCGGGCGTAGCCCGGCAGCAGTGCCTCCAGCCCTGCCAGCGCTCCCGTCCCGGCCAGGGCCAGGAGTAGGCGGCGGCGACTTTCATCCGTTACACGTGATGTCATGACAGACAGCTCCAGGTGACTGAGGGGCGCGCACGGCTCACGACGCTGAACTCAGCGTCACGACACCCTTCATGCCGGCTTCGTAATGGCCGGGGAGGAAGCAGGCGTACTCGACACGCTCCCCCTGAAGGGGCGCGGTCCATATCAGGGTTTGCGTGGCACCGGGCTCGATGGTGACCGATGTCGACATCATGTCGTCGTGGCCATCGCCGTGATGGCCTGCACCGTGACGGCCGTCGTTGTGTTGCATCATCTCTTGGTGTCGGCGCTGCATGTCGGCGCTGCCGATCGAGAACTCGTGGGGGAGCATGGATACGTTCTGAATGCGAAAGCGCACGGTGGCCCCCGGGGCAATCTGCAGTCGAGCGGGGTCGAACCACATGCTTCCGGCCTTGATCTCGATAGTGCGCGTCACCGCCGATGCGTCGCCCGAGGCGGAAGCAGAGTCGGAAGTGTGGTCGTGACTGGCATCGGCCAGCGCCGGGGAGGTGAGAATGAGCAGACTGGTGATCAGTAGGGCTTTCATGAGCAAGCTCCGCAGCAGACATTGTCTGCATCCTGCGCCTGCTTGCTGAGAGGAACCTGAAAAACGCCACTGTCGGCATCGTCAACGTGACGTTTTTCGATGTCCCCTCAGAGGGTGTTTACAAATTCGACGAGCGAAGGCAAGACAAGGCGAAATCGGCCGAAAAAGCGGAGTTTACAAGGGGTAAATGAGTATTTTGAGGTCGATTTCAACGCCGTATTGTCGAGCGCAGGCATTTTGTAAACACCCTCTCAGGCCGTCGGGATATCGATCTCGACGCGCAGCCCGCCCAGTGTCGCCTTCGCGTAGCGCACTCGGCCGCCGTAGCGATCGACGAGCTGGGCGAGGATCGAGAGCCCCAGACCATGGCCTCGACGCTGTTCGTCCAGGCGCCAGCCACGCTGACCCAGCGTGTCCAGCATCTCGTCCGCTACGCCTGGGCCGTCGTCTTCCAGACGCAGGCCGGGAGGATGGTCACACAGCGTCAGCTCGACCCGGCCACGCGCCCATTTGCCCGCGTTGTCCAGAACGATCCCCAGCATCTCCATGCCATCCTGGCGCTCCATGGGCAGGCGGTAATCGGCCTGTGCAGGGGCGTTCGAGAGGACGAAGTCGATGTCGGGATAGAGGGTGGTGAACATCTCCAGTAAAGAGTGGACGTCTGTCTCGGTGGTATGCTGCTGACCGGTACTGGGACCGGCGATACGCGAACGACGTAGCTCCGCCTCGAGCTTTTCGTCGATATCGTAAAGGCGGGTCAGGAGTCGTGCGCGGCGCGGTTCGTCGACTGCACGGCGCGAGCGCAGTGACTGGATCACCGCCGTCAACGGCGCCCGGATGGCATGGGACAGGTTGGCCAGCGACTCCCGCGAGCGTTGCTGGCGACGCTTCTGATCGTCCAAGAAAGCGTTGAGCTGACGGATCGGGGCATCCAGCTCGGAGACGGTCTCGATCTCGAGACGCGCACGGGTGCCTTGCTGTAGCTCGCCGAGTTGATGGCTCAAGCGCGCAAAAGGGCGCAGCGCCCGCTTGACCGCGAACAGATTCAATATCAGTAGCAGCAGCAGTACCAGCGCCGAAATGACGCCGACCCAGACATGCAGGCGTGAAAGCCCGCGCTCGACGCTGGCGAAATCCTCTCCGATCACCAGCGTCGACGGCTGGTCGTCGAGTACGAAGTGTGTACGCCAGACGAGCAAGTGATAGTCGCCCCAATGCACCTTGCTAGCTCGCCCGCCGGGCCCTTCGAGCAGTGGCTCGAGTGTCGGCAACAGGTCGGGATGGGAAGTGCGAAGGCGGTCGCCTATCTTCAGCAGATAGAAGTGGTGGAACACGTCGGCGGTGCTCGTGCCTTGCCATGCCGCTAGGTTGTCAGGGGTATGCTGAGCACGCAGATACTGCACGCTGGAGCGCGCCTCCTGCTCCAGGCGATCGGCCAGAAACTCCTGAGCCAGGCGATTGAGCAGGATACCGTGCAGACTCCAGGTGACGACCACCACGATCAGCGCCACCAGCGCAAGCGAGCCCAGTAGACGCAGGTACAGGCTGCGCCGATCAAGCCGAAACAAGCATGTACCCCTCTCCGCGTCGGGTCACGATGCGCTCGCGCCCGAGCCGATGGCGTAGGCGGGCGATGTAGACCTCGATCAGGTTGGGGGCCGCGGCGTCCTGGTCCAGTGCATAGAGCTGCTCCAGCAGCTGTGGCTTGGAATGGACCCGATCGGGGTGGCGCATCAGGTAGCGCAGCAGTCGGAACTCGGTCGAGGTCAGTCCCTGCCAGTCCCCCTGGGCGAGACGATACTGCTGACGCTGTTCATCGAGGCAAATGCCGTTGATTTCCAGAACGTGCGAGAAGGTGTCGACACGGCGGCGCAGCAGTGCCTGCAAGCGTGCCAGCAGCTCCTCTTCGTGAAACGGCTTGGTCATGTAGTCGTCGGCACCGGCGCGTAGCCCCTCCACCTTGTCCATCCAGCTATCCCTGGCCGTCAGGATCAATACCGGCACCGACCAGCGCGCCTGGCGCCAGTCGCTCAGCAGTGCCATGCCCGAGCCATCCGGCAACCCCAGGTCGAGGATCGCCAGCGCATAGCTTTCGGTACTCACCAGCGCCGCGGCCGTGCTCATGCCGCTGGCCACATCGACGCGATAGCCCGAGTCGTCCAGCAGCTCGGCCAGACTTTCGGCCAGTAGCTCGTCATCCTCTACCAGTAGCACTCTCATGTTCGCCTCCGCTAGGCACATCCATCCCTGCTGGCGCGGCTTCGGATCGAGCACGCTTCGGTCACCAACGCCGGGACGCCCGCTACGCTCATCATTGATGATACCGGTGCCGCAGAAGACGCTCCGAGCCTATGACCCGAATGCCGAAGGCTCGGTCACAGGTTTTGTCTCCGGAAATCCGCCGAGCGATCTATTTCGTCGCCAGCGACCATGAAACGGCCGTGGCCGCGGTAGTGCAGCGTGCGCGGTCGCTCCAGAGAAGTGTCGACATGGGCGGCGACGATCTCCCAGATGAACAGCTCATGGCGATCGATCTGGCTATCGTCCACCAGACGACACTCGAAGTTGGCATAACACTGTGCGACCGCAGGTGCCGAGACCTCCTGACTGGCCTGCGGCGTCAGCCCGAAGGCGGCGAATTTGTCGACTTCATCGCCATCGCTGTTGCCTACGCCGACCACTGCATCCACTAGATCGACGGTGGGCACGTTGATCGTGCACTCCCGGCTTTCGCGGATCAGATGATAGCTATGGTTGCCGGGGCTGATCAGGCAGCCGAAATGCGCGGGGGTGAAGCCGAGCATCATGTGCCAGCCCATCACCATCAGGTTACGCGTGTCCTGCCACTGCGACCCCACCAGCACGATCGGTCCTGTCTCGAGATGACAGCGGCACTGGTCGAGCGGAAAGCGGGATTTGTGTGCTGCGTGGTGCGTATGCCGGTTCATGCCGTGGCCCTCTCGTGGATCGCCTGTCGTCCAGCCTAGTCGAGACTATCGATCAGCGAGGGTATCGATCAACGAGGCTATCGATAGCCGGCATGACCATTATCGACGCCTTCAATTTTCCGTCACACTCTTGTGCTTATATCCTTGCTGTCAATCCCCCCAATATCTCTCTCGCAAGGAGACGCAGCGTGAAAATCTCAGGGCGCATCAAGGCGTTGATCATCATGGCCGTGGTTATCTACGTGGTTGCCCACGTAGTGCGTGTCATGGTGATGATGCTGGCGCGCTCGGCCACGCTGCGCCTGCCGGCACGCGAGGCGCGGCCGCGCCTGACGCGCGACGAGCGCAAGGCGCTGAAATCCTGCTCGCGCTGCTGAGCCATTTCCGCTCGCTCGCAAGACAACACTGCAAGCCAAGACGGCAGGGCAAAAAAAGCCCGCGCTCACCGAGCGCGGGCTTTTTTATGGGGCCGTTTTTACGGTGCCGGCCAGCCGGCTTATTTGTTGGGCTGCTTGGTCACGCGCAGGTAGGGCTTCTTCTCGTCCCAGCCGTTGGGGAACAGCTCCTTGGCCTTCTCGTTGTCGATCGACGGCACGATGATGACGTCGTCGCCGTCCTGCCAGTTGACCGGGGTGGCGACCTTGTAGCCGTCGGTCAGCTGCAGGCTGTCGAGCACGCGCAGGATCTCGGCGAAGTTGCGTCCGGTGCTGGGCGGATAGGTGATGGTCAGGCGCACCTTCTTGGCCGGATCGATGATGAACACCGAGCGTACGGTGTTGGTGCCGCTGGCGTTGGGGTGGATCATGCCGTAGGCCTCGCTCACCGAGCGGTCGGCATCTGCCAGCAGCGGGAAGTTGAGCCCGCAGCCCTGGGTCTCTTCGATATCGCCGACCCAGCGCTGGTGGTCGTCCAGCGGGTCGACCGACAGACCGATCGCCTTGGTATTGCGGCGCTCGAACTCCGGCTTGAGGCGCGAGACTTCGCCGAGTTCGGTGGTGCATACCGGGGTGAAGTCGGCCGGGTGGGAGAACAGGATGACCCAGCTGTCGCCGGCCCACTGGTGGAACGAGATCGGCCCTTCAGTGCTCTCCTGGGTGAAGTCCGGGGCGGTATCGCCGAGCTGTAACGCCATGACACTCTCCTGTTTGCCTGTTGACCTGGGGTGGCCGTGAAGCCGGGTTCGCACGCTCATCATGACGCAGCGCCGGGGGCGTGTGAAACAACCGCTGGCGCTAACGACATGCCCGACATCCCGGGCGGCGGCGCCGCCCAGGATGTCGTTCTCTGACTGAAGTGGTAGCGCTGCAGGCGTTTCTCAAGCCCTGCGCAGGATTCGACGCGGTATCAGCGCTTGCGCGCCTGGCGCAACTGCTCGCGGCGATAGTCGCCTTGACGCTCGAGCATCCAGCCCGGGTACTCGGCGGGCAGCGCGCTGACCTGGTCGAGCCGCGCCAGTTCGTCGTCGCTCAGCGTGACCGCGGTCGAGGCGATGTTGTCGTCGAGCTGATCGAGGCGCTTGGCGCCGACGATCACGCTGGTCACGCGCGGCTGGTGCAGCAGCCAGGCCAGGGCGATCTGGGCCACCGAGACGCCCTTGGCGTCGGCGATCTCGCGCATGGTGTCGATGCAGTCGAAGCCGCGCTCGCGGTCGACCGGCGGGAAGTCGAAGCTGGCGCGGCGGTCGCCGGCCTGGGCTTCGGCGTCACGGCTGTACTTGCCGCTGAGCAGCCCGCCCGCCAGCGGGCTCCACACCATCAGCCCCAGATCCTCGCTCTCGAGCATGGGGATCAGCTCGCGCTCCAGATCGCGCCCGGCCACGGTGTAATAGGCCTGCAGCGACTCGAAGCGGTGCCAGCCGTTGCGCTGGGCGATCCCCAGTGCCTTCATGATCTGCCACGCCGCCCAGTTGGAGACGCCGACATAGCGCACGTGGCCATGCTCGACCAGGGTGTGCAGGGCGCGCACGGTCTCTTCGATCGGCGTGGCGGGGTCGAAGCCGTGAATCTGGTAGAGGTCGATATGCTCGAGCTGCAGCCGCTTCAGGCTCGCCTTGACCCCCTCCATGATGTGATAGCGCGAGGCGCCGCGATTGTTGACCCCGGTCGAGCGGTAGGGGTCATTGGTGCCGGTGGGGCTGAACACCTTGGTCGCCACCACCACGTCGTCACGCGCCACGCCGAGGTTCTTGAGCGCCTGGCCGGTGATGACCTCGGACTGGCCCTGGGAGTAGACGTCGGCGGTATCGATGAAGTTGATGCCGGCGTCCAGCGCGCGGCCGACCAGTTTGTCCGCGTCCGCCTGCTGCAGGTCGCCGATCTGGCGCCACATGTCGCCGTCGCCGCCGAAGGTCATGGTGCCGAGACAGAGTTCAGAGACGAACAGGCCGGTGTTGCCGAGCTTGCTGTAACGCATGGGAGTGCTCCTGAAACTTGGATGGAAGGCGCGGCGTCGAGCGCCGCCGCTGCCGTTCCAGTATGGTCAAGGTCGGGGACGGTGACTGGCGCGATCCGGTCGGATATTTGCCCAAAGCTCTCTGTCTTGTTGGCCGCTGCCGCGCACGCTGTCGGCTTGGCGTAAGCTGTGCTCGGCGCGACTAGACTAGAGAGGAGGGCGGGACCGTGCAGCTTTATCGGATAGGCGAGTTGGCGGTACCTGCACGCCAGGAGGGGGGCGCGGCGAACGCCCAGGCGCTGCGCCAGGAGCTGGTCGAGTTGCTCGATCGTCTGACCCGCGGGCGCCAGGGCAAGTTGCCTACGGCGATTCCCGGGCTCGGCATCAACCGGTTCGATGCGCCGCAGCCGCCGCGCCATGTCATTCATGATCCGGTTTTCAGCGTGATTGCCCAGGGTGCCAAGCGGCTGGCGGTGGGCGAGGCGCTGTTCGAGTACGACCCCATGCACAGCCTGCTCGCCGCGGTGGATATGCCGGTGCTGGCGGAGGTCACCCAGGCCAGCCGTGAACGCCCCTATCTGGGGCTGCGCCTGGACCTGGATCTCGAGTGCATCGGCGAGCTGATCCGTGACCCTGGGCTGCCCTTCATCGCCACCCGCGAGACGTCGCGCGGGCTCAGCGTGAGCGAACTGGAAACGCCGCTGCTGGAGGCCTGCGTGCGCCTGCTGCGGCTGCTCGAGACGCCGGCGGACATTCCGGTACTGGCGCCGATGCTGCGGCGCGAGATCTTCTACCGCCTGCTGCGCGGCGAGCAGGGCGCGCGGCTGGCGCAGATCGCCAGCCAGGAGAGCCACGCCCATCGGGTCGCGGCGGCAGTGCGCCGGCTGCGCGAGCATTACGCTGAGCCATTGACGATCGCCGAGCTGGCCGCTGGCGTGCATATGAGCGTCTCCGCCTTTCATCATCACTTCAAGGCGCTCACGGCGATGAGCCCGCTGCAGTATCAGAAGCGGCTGCGCCTGCAGGAGGCACGGCGGTTACTGCTGGGCGAGGATCTGGAGGTGACGCTGGCGGCGCAGCGCGTGGGCTACGCCAGCCTGTCCCAGTTCAGCCGTGAGTATCGGCGCTGCTTCGGGCTCTCGGCACAGCAGGACCGCCAGCGCTGGCGCCGCGGTGAGCAGCGTCAGTCGGCCGGGGCCGCTGCCCCTAGATAGTGCTGGCGCCAGTAGCGCACGTCCAGTGACGAGACCGTCACCGTGCGCCCGCTGCCGGGGGCGTGGATCATCTGGCGGTGGCCCATGTAGATGCCGACATGGGTAGCGCGGTTGCCGCCGCCGAAGAACAGCAGGTCGCCGGGGCGGGCGACATCGATCTCGGGCAGGGCGTGGTACTGCTCGTTGGCGGTGCGTGGCAGCGGTACGCCGATCTTGGCGTAGGCCATCTGTACCAGGCCCGAGCAGTCGTAGCCGGCGGGGGTGCTGCCACCCCAGCGGTAGGGCGTGCCGAGGGCATCCTTGGCCGCGGCCATCACCAGGATGCGCGAGATCGAGAGATTGTCGCCATCGATCGCCGGACCGCTGTCGCGGGTGACGATTGCTTTCTGGGTGCTGCAGCCGGCAACCAGTAGCAGCAGGCTGCATAGCAGCAGCCATCCTAGGCGTCGGAAAGGGGCCTTGATGAGCGCACCGCTCGGGCCCGTTGCAGAACAGCGTATTGCGGGTGTCGCCATGCCAACTCGTCTCGCGCCGGTTTGTCAGGAGTGTAGAGCAGGCGGCGGGCGGGCAACAGCGCATTGCCCCTGCCCGGTTGAGACGTGGGGGTACGCCCCCCATCTCTCTACCTCATAGGCTTTGTACGAAAACCGCCGGCGCTCGCCGGCTTTTCGTACAAAGCCTAGATGCCATCGTAGCGAACGGCATCCAGCCTGGCCCACGCGCATGCATCATCATCGATCATACATAGGAGGAGAGTGCCCATGAGTATCGCCGAAGACCAGGTGCCGGGCGTCGAACCCGCCACCGCCGAGAGCCAGGGCTTCGTGTTCAACCACACCATGCTGCGGGCCAAGGACCCCAAGGTCTCGCTGGCGTTCTACACCCGGGTGTTCGGTATGCGTCTGCTGCGCAAGCTCGACTTCCCGGAGATGCAGTTCACGCTCTACTTCCTCGGCCACGCCGAGGCCGGAGAGGTGCCGGAGGATGATGCCGAGCGCACCGCCTACACCTTCTCGCAGAAGGGTGTGCTCGAACTGACCCACAACTGGGGCAGTGAGAACGACCCCGAACTCAGCTATCACGACGGTAATGCCGAGCCCCAGGGCTTCGGCCATATCTGTTTCGCGGTGCCGGATCTGGCCGCCGCCGAGCGCTGGTTCGACGCCAATGACGTCGAGTTCAAGAAGCGCGCCGACGAAGGCAAGATGCCCAACGTGGTGTTCGTCAAGGACCCGGACGGCTACTGGATCGAGGTGGTGCAGCCATCGCTCTCCGCTGGCCTCGGCGACTGAGCCGCACGCCTTCCCGCTGCGCTGGCCGGTGTCACCCTGACGTCGGCCAGCCACGGTCTCGTTAGCGTTTCTGCTGTCTCACTCCTACCTGCTGCCTCCTATCGCCTTTCCACGCTCTTCCTGCTAGCGCGCTGCGCGTCCTCTCTTTGTTCTCCCTGTGTGCCCGGTAGCCGTCGATTGCGCTCCACGACCGGATACCCCTGGGAACCCATCCGCCCGGCCAGCGTCTTATCATGGGATTTTATCGATGCAGCCCGGCGCGCGACGATCGGGTATGCTGCCAATCGTTGGTCCACCGAGGTGGGACTCGAGACGAAAAAGGATGGGGGTGTTCATGGATCGTAGAAGTGTACTGAAAAGCGCCATCGCGCTGGCGGCCTGGTATGGCGTGCCTTCGGCGCCACTGTTCGCGGCGGCAAAGGCCTCCAGCGGTATCGCCGATGGCAAGTCGCAGGCGTTCAGTTTCGACTGGCTCAAGGAGTACGCCGGCTCGCTGGCGGCAAAGCCCTACCAGAGCACGGTCGAGAAGCTGCCGCCGACGCTGGCCAACCTCACCCCGCAGCAGTACAACGCCATCGGCTACGACCCGGCCCACTCGCTGTGGCACGACATGAAGGGGCCGCTGGATATCCAGTTCTTCCATGTCGGCATGGCCTTCAATCAGCCGGTGCGGATGTACTCGATCGATCCGCAGACGCAGCAGGCCAAGGAGATCCACTTCCGCCCGGAGCTGTTCGACTACAGCAAGGCGGACGTCGACGTCTCCCAGCTCGAAGGCCAGGGCGATCTCGGCTTCGCCGGCTTCCGCGTGTTCAAGGCGCCCTCGCTGACCCAGCGCGACATCGTCTCGTTCCTCGGCGCCAGCTACTTCCGCGCGGTCGACGACACCTATCAGTACGGCCTGTCGGCACGCGGCGTGGCTGTCAACACCTACACCGACGGTGAGCGCGAGGAGTTTCCCGCTTTCACCCGCTTCTGGTTCGAGACGCCTAAGCCGGGCAGCACCACCTTCACCGCCTATGCGCTGCTCGATTCACCGAGCCTCGCCGGGGCCTACCGCTTCGTCATCCACTGCGAAGAGACCCGCGTGGTGATGGAGATCGACAAGCATCTCTATCCGCGCGAGACGATCGCCCAGCTCGGCATCTCGCCGATGACCAGCATGTTCAGCTGCGGCACCCAGCAGCGTGACATGTGTCTGACCTTCCACCCGCAGATCCACGACTCCGACCGCCTGTCGATGTGGCGCGGCAACGGCGAGTGGGTGTGCCGGCCGCTCAACAATCCGCCGCGGCTGCAGTTCAACACCTTCGACGACGACAGCCCCAAGGGCTTCGGGCTGCTGCAGACGGATCACGACTTCGAGAGCTACGAAGATATCGTCGGCAACTACCATGCGCGTCCGAGCCTGTGGGTCGAGCCCAAGGGCGACTGGGGCAAGGGCGAGATCCAGATGCTGGAGATTCCCACCACCGGCGAGACCATGGACAACGTGGTGGCGTTCTGGAAGCCGGCCAAGCCGGTGCAGCCCGGCGAGACTTTCAGCTACGGCTACAAGCTCTACTGGAGCGCGCTGCCGCCGGTGCAGAGTGACCTGGCGCGGGTGCGCAAGACCTTCACCGGTATCGGCGGCTTCCCCGAAGGGTGGGCGCCGGGTGAGCACTACCCCAAGGTGTGGGCGCAGCGGATTGCGGTCGACTTCATCGGCGGCGAGCTCAAGCACTTCTATGACGACGGGATTCCGGTGCATGCCCAGCTCGATGTACCCGAGGGCAAGGTCGAGCAGGTCGAGATCCTGTGGGTGGAGGAGGTCGACGCCTTCCGTATCCAGTTCGACTGGTATCCGACCAGCGACTCCACCGACCCGATCAACATGCGTCTGAACCTCAACGCCGACGGCAAGACGGTCAGCGAGACCTGGCTCTATCAGTACTTCCCGCCGGCGCCGGACGAGCGCCAGTACCCGGCGCACCCCAACCAGGCGAGCTGAACGACGCCTCGAGCGGCGGATATCCGCCGGACCCCATGAAGCAGGGCGGCCCTATGGCCGCCCTGCTTGCGTCTGGCGGTGTGGGTCTAGACCGGCGCCGCGCCGCGTCTGGATCGCCTGGTGCCGAATGCCTCCCGTTTTCGGGCTTATGGCTGCCTTTTCGCCGCCATTCTCGACATCTCTTCATCCTGAGGGCATGGGGCGCGCCCTGTGACCCCGGTCGGCCCTGAGGAGGGGGGAGACCGGGAGAGCAGGAAAATTCCGCTTTTCCCTGGCGTTCGCGGGCTGTGGCGATATCATCGGCGGCTTCGCGCGCAGGGTCGGCCGCAGGCGCCGGCGTCATGAAGCAAAGAGTCGAGGCGATGCATGAATGCAGTGGTTCTGGCCATCCTGGTGATGGTCACGTTGAGTCTGGCCCGGGTACCGGTGGTCTTCGCGCTGATCGTGGCAGCGCTGGGCGGCGGCTTGTATGCCGGTTTGCCGCTGGAGACGGTTCTCTCCGCGTTCAACGATGGGTTGGGCGGTGGCGCTACGGTGGCGCTCTCCTACGCGGTGCTGGGGGCGTTTGCGGTGGCGCTGTCGCGTTCCGGCATCACCCAGTGGCTCTCTCACCGGGCGGTGGGCAAGCTGGCGCTGGATGGCAGCGGGCCGTCGCGTCGCAGCGTGATCCTGGGGCTGCTGGGGTGTCTACTGCTGGCGGCGATCAGTTCTCAGAATCTGATCCCGGTGCATATCGCCTTCATCCCCATCCTGGTGCCGCCGCTGCTGGGGCTGATGAACCGGCTCAAGCTGGACCGCCGTGCGGTGGCCTGCGTGATCACCTTTGGTGTCACTGCCCCCTATATGCTGCTGCCGGTGGGGTTCGGGGCGATCTTCCTCAATGACATTCTGCTCAGCAACGTCAACGCCAGCGGCGCCGCCTACGGGCTTGAGGTGCAGGCGTCGCAGGTGCCGCTGGCCATGGCGATTCCCATCGGCGGCATGGCACTGGGGCTGCTCACCGCGGTGTTCTTCAGCTACCGCCGCCAGCGCCACTACGAGGACCTGCCCTATGTCGGCGAGAGCCCGGCCGATGAGCACCACGCGGCGGCCAGCGCCGGCGGGCTGGCGCTGTGGCAGAAACTGCTGCTGGTCGTTGCCCTGGTGGGCACGGTGCTAGTGCAGCTCTACACCGATTCGATGGTGCTGGGCGGGCTGTTCGGCTTCGCCGTGCTCGCCCTCACCGGGGTCTTCCGCTGGCACGAGCAGGACAGCGTCTTCACCGAAGGCATGCGCATGATGGCGCTGGTCGGCTTCATCATGATCGCCGCCGCCGGTTTCGCCAGCGTGATGCAGGCGACCGGCGCGGTCGACAGCCTGGTCGGCAGCTCCACCGCGCTGATCGGTGACCACAAGGGGCTGGCGGCGCTGATCATGCTGCTGGTGGGGCTGTTCATCACCATGGGCATCGGCTCGTCGTTCTCGACCATTCCGATCATCGCCTCGCTGTATGTGCCGCTGGCGCTCAACTTCGGCTTCTCGCCGCTGGCCACGATCGCCCTGGTGGGCACCGCGGCGGCGCTGGGCGACGCCGGCTCGCCGGCCTCCGACTCGACCCTGGGGCCGACCGCGGGGCTCAATGCCGACGGCCAGCACGACCACATCTGGGACAGCGTGGTGCCCACCTTCCTGCACTACAACGTGCCGCTGCTGGTGTTCGGCTGGATCGCCGCGATGACGCTGTGAGCGTGTTCGAGACTCATCCACTGCTCACGCAGGGCTCATCTATCGCTCACCCGGCGTTCACACTGGGGTAGCGCCGGCTGCCTCTAGCTGCACCTGGCGGGCGATGGCGCCGGGGGTGGTCCACCACACCCCCTCGGCTTCACGGTAGCCGGCCAGCTCGGTGAGAACCTCGCGCAGCTGGCGCAGGCGGAACGGCTGGCCTACCAGCCAGGGGTGCAGGGCGATCCCCATCACCAGGCGCTGCTGCTGCGACTGTGCCAGCAGCTCCAGGAACTGATCGCGGATCATGGTGCAGAACTCCTGCATGCTCACCCGGTGGGTGGAGATGGTGGGTATGTCGTTGACCTCCTGCGGATAGGGAATCGACCACAGCGTGCCCCGAGTGGTGCGCATGGCGGTCGGGCGTTCGTCATGGGCCCAGTTGAGGACATAGTCGAAACCCGCCTCGGCGAGCAGATCCGGGGTGCGCTCGCTCTCCGAGATCCAGGGTGACAGCCAACCGCGCGGCGCCTGGCCCAGATGGGCCGCCAGGCGCTGGCGGCATTCGCCGATCAGGCGGCGTTCGGCGGCTTGCTCGAGCTGGCCCTGGCGCTCGGCGTTGGTGTGGCCATGGGCGATGATCTCGTCGCCCCGCGCGGCGAAGGCGTCGATCAGCTCGGGGCAGTGGTCGAGCAGGGCGGTATTGGCGATCACCCCCGCCGGCAGCGCGAGCGATTCGAACAGTTCCAGACAGCGCCAGGCGCCGACCCGGTTGCCATACTCACGCCAGGCGTAGTTGAGCACGTCCGGCTCGCCCTCCGGGGCGGGCGGGGCGATGCCCACACCGCGTCCCTCGCCGAAGGCGTAGTGTTCCAGATTGAAGCCGAGATAGACCGCCAGACGCGTCTCGCTGGGCCAGTGCGCGGGGTCGCGGTCGGTGATCGGGCGGTAGGGGAAGCGGCCGTGGTGGCGCAGCGGCGGTTGAGACATCCTGTCGGCTCCTGTCCATCCTGGGGCGCTGGCGCGGCGCGCTCGCCGGCCATCGGGTCTACCCAGCGTAGCTTGCGCCTTGTGCTGGCGCTGCCCATTCGGGCGCGGGCACTGCTAAGCTGAACGAGGACTCTTCTTCTTCACGACAGACACCCGTCAGGAAGGTGGCATGAGCAAGACTACCGGTAAGAGCGCTGGTCCTAGCAAGAGCACCAAGGCCAAGACGCCGAAACGCACGCGCAGCGGCGGCAAGCCGCTCGACGATCAGGCGATGGCGTTCCTCGAGCGCTATCTCAACAACGCCTCGCCCACCGGCTACGAGTGGGAAGGGCAGAAGCTGTGGATGGAGTATCTGCGTCCCTACGTGGATGAGTTCATCACCGACACCTACGGCACCGCGGTGGGCGTGATCAACCCCGACGCCGAGTACAAGGTGGTGATCGAGGGCCACGCCGACGAGATCTCCTGGTACGTCAACTACATCACCGACAACGGCTTGATCTACGTCATCCGCAACGGTGGCAGCGACCATCAGATCGCCCCCTCCAAGCGGGTCAACATCCACACCGACAACGGCATCGTGCCCGGTGTGTTCGGCTGGCCGGCGATCCATACCCGGCGCCAGGGGCCGCAGGAGAAGCCGCCGGAGCTGGACAACATCTTCATCGACGTCGGTGCCAGCACCAAGGACGAGGTCGAGGCGCTGGGCGTGCACGTCGGCTGCGTGATCACCTACCCCGACGAGTTCTTCGTGCTCAATGGCGACAAGCTCGTCTGCCGCGCGATCGACAATCGCATCGGCGGCTTCATGATCGCGGAAGTCGCGCGGCTGCTGAAGGCGCGCAAGCAGACGCTCGATTTCGGCCTGTATATCGTCAACGCGGTGCAGGAGGAAGTCGGGCTACGCGGAGCGGAGATGATCGCCGAGCGGCTCAAGCCGAACGTGGCGATCGTCACCGACGTCAGCCACGACACCTCGACGCCGATGATCGAACCCAAGCGCGAAGGCGCCAACAAGATCGGCGATGGCCCGGTGATCTGCTACGCCCCGGCGATCCAGAACAAGCTGCGCGAGCGCCTGATCCAGGTCGCCACCGCGCAGAAGATCCCGTTCCAGCGTCTGCCGCGTTCGCGCGCCACCGGCACCGATACCGACGCCTTCGCATACTCCAACTCGGGGGTGGCTTCGGCGTTGATCTCGCTGCCGCTGCGCTATATGCACACCACGGTGGAGATGGTCCACAAGCAGGACGTCGAGCACGTGATCGAGTTGATCTACCATGCGCTGCTCGACATCAAGCCAGGCGAGACCTTCAGCTACTTCGAGTGATGGCCGACGCCTGACACCTCCCGACCCGCGCCGGCGTTATCGCCGGCGCGCGGTTCTCTCACACGCTGATCAGATTCTCCCACCACCGCTTCATCGACACCCACCAATCGGGCTGCGTCTCGTGCTCGGCGCGATCGCCGCCGAGGTAGATGGTGGCGGTGAGCCCGGCGGAGAGCTTGGTCCCCGGCGGAATGTCGTCGAGGGCGATGCGTACCGGAATGCGCTGCGACAGGCGCACCCAGTCGAAGGAGGCGTTGACCGAGGCCAGACCACCGTTCTGATTGCTCAGGCTGCTGTCGCTGATGCCGCGGGCGAAACTGTCGACATGGCCCCAGATCGGGCGACCGTTGGCCAGCAGCTGGACCCGCGCCGGCTCGCCGATCTCGATGCTGTCGAGCTTGGTCTCCTCGAAGTAGCCCAGGGCGTAGAAGCTGTTGGCATCGACCAGGGTGAGGGTATCGGCACCCACACCGACATACTGCCCCGGACGCAGCAGCAGGTTGGTGACATAGCCATCCACCGGGGCGCGTACGGTGGCCCGTTCCAGGTCGAGTTCGGCCTTGGCCACCTCGACCTTGGCCTGCTCGACCGCGGCCTGGGCGGTCGACAGGGTGAAGCGGGCGTTGTCCTTGTCCTCCTGGGAGACGTAGTTCTTCAGCCGCTGGCGCCGGCCGCTGGCGGCCTGGGCTTCGTCGCGCTGCTGCTGCAGGCGGTGCAGATTGGCGCGGGCATCTTCGAGAGCGAGCTGGTAGCGGCGCTTGTCGATGGTGAAGAGCACGTCGCCCTTGGCCACCCGCTGGTTGTCGTGGACCTGGAGATCATCGACCAGTCCCGCCACGTCGGTTCCGAGATGGATGACGTCGGCGCGGATGCGCCCGTCGCGGGTCCACGGGTCGTGCATGTAGTGGTTCCAGATCTCGGCCACGGCGACCAGGGCCGCCGCCACCAGGATCAGCGTCAGGGCCGGACGGATCGCTCGGCGAAGTCGATGGGTCATGGTCATGGTGTCTCTTCTATTGTCGGTCTCGGACAGCCTGGCGATGTCCATCAAGAGATGTCGTTCAGGCGATGTCTATCGGGTCGGGCGTCATCCGCATCGGTGACGGCGCAAGACTCGCAGCGCGGCGGTCATGGCGCGATCGGTAGCGCGCCGCTGAGCGCAAGCACCGCCCACAGCAGCAGCGCGAAGATCGCGATATCGGCCAGCACCGGTTGCCACAGCCAGTGGTAGAGCCGCCAACGCACGAACAGCCGGCGGATCAGCAGGTAGAGCGCCAGCGCCAGCAGTACCGGCAGCGCCAGCGGGGGCAGCAGAAAGCCGAGGAACGACCACTCAGCGAACATGGGTGTCATCTCCCGTCTCTGGCTCGTCCGAGCCGGTGTCTGTCTCGTTCACGTCAGTGCCTGATTCGTCCGACCCGGTATCTGACTCGTCGCTTTCCGTGTCCGCCTGGCCGGGCTCAGGCTCGCGCGTGGCGGCGCTGTTTACCGTCACGGGATCTTCCTGTGCATCTTCCTTGGTATCGTCCTGTGCACCTTTTTCCTGTGCATCTTTTCCCTGTGCGCCTTCCTGGGCGATGTCCTGCGGCGCCGGCGCCGTGGTGTCGCCCTGTTCCAGCATGACCCCGGGAGCGTCGCGCATCAGATGCCCGAGCATGGCGATCTCGCCGATGCTGGCGATGGGCAGGCGAGTCTCATGGTAGAGCCGCTCGACCCAGGCGATCGCCTCGTCGGCGAGCTGGTGCCAGACTGCCGGGTCGTGGCGCTGGCGCGCCAGCAGGCGGGTGCCGATGCCCGCCAGCCATGTCTCGATCTCTGCGCGATGCGCGCCCAGCTCCGGGCCCAGGCGGCGAATACGCCATACGCACAGGGCCAGGGCGTGGAGGTCGATCGCCTCGCGCAGCGCCGTATCGCTGCCGCCCAGCGCTACCAGGCGGCCGAGGCGGTCATAGAGGCGGCTCTCCAGGCGCGCGCGGCTGGGCTGGTTACGCTCGCCGAGCAGGCGTGCAAGCCCCTGCCAGTAGGCCGCCATCAGCGTACGGATACGCTCGGCGGGTGAACGCTGGCGCATCACCGAGTAGGTGATCATCGCCACCAGGGTGCCGATGATCGAGGCCACCCCGCCGTTGATATAGCGCGCTGGGGCGAAGGTGTAGGTCGAATTGAGGTTGAGCAGGGTCATCATGGTGACGGAGCCGGCCAGGCCGATTGCCGACCAGCGTGGGTGCGGCGTCAGCAGGGTGCCGATGACCACCGGTACCGCCACGGCCAGGGCCAGCAGCGGGAAGCCGTTGATCACCGGCAGTACCAGGAACAGCAGCACGCCGCCCAGGATCACTGCCGCCAGCGACCCCCACAGGAACTGATAGACCACCGCCGCGGGGTTGGGCGCCTTGGCGAACAGCATGGTGAAGACCCCCAGCAGCATCATTGCCAGATAGCCCGAGTGCCAGCCGCTGTGGATCCAGTAGAGCCCCAGCAGCTCGAAGGCGACGAACACGCGCAGGGCGTTGTAGCGTGCCACGAAGTGCTCGTTGTGGGTGGTGCGCGAACGGCGCTTTCGCGGCAGCGTCTCGATCCGCGCCGAATCGGGAGCGGTCAGGGCGTGGCGCAGGCGCTGGCCGTGGTGGAGCAGGTCGAGCACCTCGCCCAGGCGCTGGCGCACCAGCTCGGCACGGGCACGGCTGCGCGGCGAGACTTGCTCGGGATCCCAGTCGAATGGCGCCAGCACCAACGGCTCGCCCGGCGCGGCGGCGGGCTCGGCCGCGGTATGCTCGAGCACCGGCAGGGCCTGGTCGAGTAGCGGCGCCAGCCAGCGCTGGCCGTCGTCGCAGGCGCGCAGGTAGTCCAGTGCGGTCTCCAGCTCGCGGATCGCGGTGATCAGCGCCAGGCTGTCGCTGGCGAAGCGGTCAAGTGCGGGGATGAAGTGGCTCAGTCGCCGGGCCTCCAGGCGGGTCAGCCCGCGCAGCTTCTGGAACTGCTGATAGTGGCCCAGCAGGCGCTTGAACTGGCTGTCGCGCAGCCCCCGCGAGCGCGGCTGCGCCAACACGTCGAGGGTGTCGCGGGCGCCTTCGGTGAGAAACTCGGAGAGCGTCTGCGGCAGCGCGCGGCTGCCGAAGCGCGGGGCGATGGCGATATGCGTCAGCAGCGCACAGCCGATGCCCAGGGCGGTCTCGCTGAAGCGCGCCTGGGCCACATGCCATACCTGATCGACCCCGGTACCGATGGCCGTCAGCGAGACCAGGGTCGCGGTGTAGCCGCTGAGCATCATCACATAGCCGAGATACTCGTCCTGCTCGAGCATCACCCAGTACATGCAGACGGCCAGCCAGGCGCCGGCGAACAGCAGATAGAGCATCGGCTGCTGGCCGAACAGCGAGATCAGCACCAGCCCGACGATGGCCCCGAACAGAGTGCCGAACAGCCGCGCCACGCCGCGCCCGATGATGATACCGATGGGCGGTGTGCCGCCGGTGAACATGACCGGCTGCAAGGTCACGATCATCACCGCCAGGATCGCCCAGGCGGGCTGATAGAGATCCAGGCGCATGGCCAGGAACAGCGCCAGCCAGACGGCGAGCACGGTGCGCAGGGCGAGTAGCCAGTGGTCGGCGGGAATGCGTGTCATGAAAGCACCAGCGCCCGGGCGTGTGCACACGCCCGGGCCAGTCGTCGATGTCTCGGGGAGACGCGAAAAAGTCACCTAACAGTTAGTCTGCGAAGTATCACATCGACTAAGACACATGTCTAGATGCTGTCCGAGAAAGTCGGCGAGCGAGGGCCAGAAGCCACACGAGCGTGTTGAACGTTGTTCAGTTGGGCGTAACGCAAAGTGTCGCGCTGTGTCTCACTCAGGCAATGACGTTGCGCAGCTCCCGGCCGGCGGCCAGGCGATTGATGTTGTCGGCGATCGCGTCCTTGCGGCGTTCGATGGTGCCCTGGGTCCAGCCCGACATGTGTGGGGTCATGATCAGGTTGTCCAGTTCGTGGAAAGGCTGTTCGGCTGGCAAGGGGTGTGGTTCGTCGGCATTCGGATAGCGATACCAGGTGTCGATCACTGCCCCGGCGATGCGTTTCCGGCTCAGGGCCCGATACAGCGCCTCGGCATCGATCACCTCGCCTCGTCCGACGTTGATCACCCTCGCATGCGCCGGCAGGGCGTCGAACGCGGCGTCAGTGACCAGGCCTCGAGTGGCGGGTGTCTGGGGGAGTGCCACGACCAGATCGTCGATATCACGATAGAAGTCCGTCAGCGCATGCAGCGAGTAGGCCGTAGCCACCAGCGGATCGATCACCGGGCTGCGGTTGGCCACATGGACCGTCACGCCCAGCGGCCTGACGATTCGAGCGATGGCCCGACCGATATGGCCAAAGCCCAGAATGCCGAGTGTCCGCCCGGCCAGCTCACCGTGAAACCGGTTGCCCGACTGAAAGGTCCAGTCGCCACGACGCAACTGGCCATCGGCCTGGAAATAGGGAATCTGCGACGTCAGCAGCGCGCCCAGGACGTACTCCGCGATCGGCACGTCGTGGCCGTAGCAATTGCACAGCGTAGCCGTGCCTGGCAGCAGTGCTCGATCCACCGCATCGATGCCCGCGCCAGCCACCTGGAAAAGCCTTGCCCCCGAAGGCTGCGGCTGGTCGCTGGAGAGCCCCGTGGCGACCACCACGTCGGCGCGGGCATAGGCATGCCGATCATGCTCCTCGGTCAGATCGTCCGGCAGGCAGGCCAGCTCGGCGTCGATGTCGAGCCGAGCGCTCAGTCCGTCATGGAATGTGGCGGCATTCTTGCCGTGAAAGACGATTCGCATGGTGGCTCCTTATGGCATGAAGGGCTCGATACTGGCGTCGAGCAGGGACGGGTCCAGCTCCATCTCGAGGCAGGGGAACATGCCCGCAGCGAAATCCATCAGCTCGTCGGACGCCCGGCAGGCGCCATCGAGGTCTTTGGCGAGAATGGCTCGCAGCACCTCCTGATGCAGCGCGATATTGCGATGGATCAGCTCGTCCGTACCGCAGTAGGTCAGGAACAAAAACCCCAGCCGGCGATAGATCGTATGCAGCGGTCGCAGCGTTCTCACCAGAAAGGGTTCGGCAGCCGCGGCGAGAATCAGATCGTCCATACGATGGTCGAGTTCGTTGAAGCTCCTGATGTCATCCGCCGTCAGTGCCGTCTCACGAGCCTCGTTCAATGCCTCCAGCGATTCGTAGAGGCGACGCATTTGGCTGACGTGCAAATGTGATGCCTTCTTGATGGTCCGCTGAATGGCAAAGCGCTCCATGTCCCGGCGCAGATCCAGCAACTCGCGCTCCCTGGCGAGATCGATAGGTGCCACCTTCAGCCCACGCCCGGCCCGCACCTCGACCAGGGTGTCGTCCGACAGCTTGCGAACGGCCTCGACGATCGGCGTCCGCCCCAGCCCCACGCGCTCCTGCACCGCCTGGAGGGTGAGGTACTCGCCCGGTTTGAGTTCCATATGGGTCAACAAGGACTCGATCCGCTCATAGGCTAGCTCGCCCCGGGACAACCCCTTGATTGCCGTCGAGGCGCCCTTGTCTTGGGATGGTGCATTCATCGTCATGCCTCTCACTGTGACTCACCCAAGATATTTTGCGAATTAAACCTTAGTTTCATGGAATTATAAAAAATTGCGCGATATTTTTCTTCTCGAGATAGAACAAGACGGCGAAGCCGCCACGCTCATGACGAGGACGCCCCATGAAGACACTCAGCCGAAGAGACCTGATGAAGTCCACCGGGTCCGGACTATTGGCAGCGGGCCTGCTGCCCGGTGCCGCACGTGCCGCGACCGGACCGGCGGAATACCGTCTGCGCGCCCAGACCAACAAGAGCGAGACCTCGACCCAGGGCCGCATGTACGGCCGTCTGGTGGAGCTTTGTCGGACCCTCTCCGGTGGGCGGCTGCAGATCGATCTGCACTACTCGAACGCCATCGTCGAAGGCGTACAGACATTCGATGCCGCCGCCTCCGGGGTGCTCGACATCGACATGACCGGCGCCAGCTACCTCACCGGCAAGGACCCGGCCTTCCAGTTCATCGGCGACGTCATGGGCGGCTACGAGGACCCCATCCAGTTCCACGCCTGGCTGGACACCCCCCAGGCTCGTGAGATCGTCGATCCGCTCTACGCACGCTACGGGATGTATTGCGTCGGGCTGCTCTGCCCACCGCTGGAGTCACTGAGCTCCACCGTGCCGATTCCCGGCATCGAAGCGCTGAAGGGCTGGAAGTTCCGTTCCCCGCCGGGAATGGAGAGCGAGATCTTCGCCAGCCTGGGGGCCGCCCCGGTAGTCATGCCGTTCGGTGAGGTCTTCACTGCCATGGAGACCGGGGTCGTGAGCGGTGCGGATGCCGGCACCCTGGCCCTCAACCGCTCGCTCGGACTCTACGAGATCTGCAAGTACGCCACCTATCCGGGCTTTCATTCGATGCCCGCCGACCACCTGGCGATCAATCTTGAGGTCTGGAATCGACTGCCCGAGTCGCTGCAATTCGTGATTCGTACCGCGCAACGGGCTATCGCCTTCGACCTGATCAAGAGTGTCACGGTCGCTGATCGGCAGGTGGTGTCGGACCTCGGCGACGAGGTGACCTTCAGCGACTGGTCCGATGAAGACAGGAAGGCATTCCGCCAGGCGGCACTGGATATCTGGAAAGACTGGGCCACACGAAGTCCGGCGGCCGATGCCATGGTGACCAGCCATCTCGCCTTCATGAAGAAGCTCGGCTTGCTCACCTGAACGCGCTTACCGGTCCCCACCGCTGGAGTCTGTTATGTCGAACGACACGTCATGTCATCGTCATGATGACCGTTTCAGTTGGGACAGCCTTCCTGCCTGGCTGTTCATGGTCGTCATCGGGGCAACCACTTACGAGGTCGTGGCTCGCTACTTCTTTCACAGCCCGACGATCTGGGCCAACGAGCTCTCGCTTTACGTCTGCGCTATCGCCTACATCTACGCGGGCGGCTATGTCATGCGTCGTGATGCTCACCTGCGCATTTCGATTCTCTATGACCTGGCGCCTCCCCGTCTCAAGCGCTGGCTCGACATCATTCAGTGCCTGTTCATCGTGGGCTTCAGTCTCGCCATCGGCGTCTCCGGGGCGCCCGAGGCCTGGCAGGCCTTCATACACACCGAGCGCTTCGGCACCGCCTGGAACGCACCGATTCCGATGACGGTCAAGCCGCTGCTGGTGCTGTGTGGTCTGACCATGGCGGTGCTGGCGATCGCGAATCTGCGGCGTCGCCTGCGTGACAGCGACCAGGAGGTGCGGTCATGACGATAGCGGTCTTTTCAGCGGTTCTACTGGTCGCGCTCTTCGCGGCCATGGCCATCGGCGTCCCCCTGGGATTCGCCGCCGGCGGCGTCGCCGCACTGTTGGCCGTGGTTCATTTCGGCATCGATGTCCTGCCGCTGGCGATGGAGAAAGTCTACGGCATGGCGATCAACTACTCTTTCGCCGCTGTGCCACTTTTCATCTTGATGTCGTCGCTGCTGGAACGCTCATCGATCGCTCGAGATCTCTACGATGCGCTGCAGCAGATGGTCGGCTCCGTGCGCGGCGGCGTCGCTCTGGTCACGCTGATCATCGCCGTCGTCCTCGCCGCGATGAGCGGCATCATCGGCGGCGAGATAGTGATGCTCGGGCTGGTGGCGCTACCGCAGATGCTGCGCCTGAACTACGACCGCAACATGGCCATCGGCGTCATCGTGGCCGGTGGTTCACTGGGCACGATGATTCCGCCGAGTATCGTCATGATCATTTTCGGTCTGGTAGGCGGGGTCAGCATTCAGAAGCTGTTCGCCGCGACAGTGATTCCCGGGCTGATCCTGGCGCTGAGCTATATCGCCTATGTTGTCATCCGCTGCTGGCTGAATCCGTCCCTGGCGCCGGTCAAGGCCGCGGAGCCGGACAAGTCGGACATGACGCCGGGTCGCCTCTTCAAGAGCCTCGTGCCGCCGCTGTTGCTGATCGTCCTGATTCTGGGCTGCATCTATGGCGGCGTGACCTCGATCACCGAAGCGGCCTGCATGGGGGTCGTCGGAACCCTGGTCTTCATCGTGCTACGCGGTGAACTGTCACTGTCGCTGCTGCATCAGAGCCTGACCCAGACGTTGCGCTCGGTGGGGGTACTGCTGTGGGTGACGTTCGGTGTGGCGGTGCTGATCAGCGTCTACAACCTGGCCGACGGTCGCGAGTTCGTCAATTCGCTGCTCCTCGACGCCGGGCTGTCGCCGATGATGACGATTGTCTTGATGCTCGCGATCTTCCTCGTCCTGGGCTGCTTCATGGACTGGATCGGTATCGTCTTGCTGACCATTCCGATCTTCATTCCCATCGTCAATGAACTCGGCTACAGCCCGGTCTGGTTCGGCGTGCTGTTCTGCATCGCCATGCAGATCGCCTTTCTCTCGCCGCCCTTCGGCTCCGCCGCCTTCTACCTGATAAGTGTGGCTCCCGAGGGCATCGGCCTGATGGATATCTACAAATCCGTGGGACCTTTCATGGCCATTCAACTGGCCGTGCTGCTACTGGTCCTGTTCCTCCCCGACCTGGCGCTTTGGCTGCCTGGCCTGAATTGATACTTGGAGATGCCGGTGAAGATAACCGCGATAGAAACGCTCATTGCGCGAGAGTTCGAGAACGTAATCTGGGTGCGCATTCATACCGACGAAGGGACGATCGGGCTCGGCGAAACCTTCTATGGGGCGGGCAGCGTTGCGGCCCATATCCATGACACTCTGTCGCCGCGCCTGCTGGGTCGCAACCCGTTGGACATCGAGGCGCTGCACCGTGACATGACGGCCTTGCCACTCGCCCATGCCTCGACCGGTGCCGAATCGCGCGCGGTGTCGGCTATCGACATCGCGCTGTGGGACCTGCTGGGCAAGGTCTGCAACCAGCCGGTGCACCAGATGCTGGGCGGGCTGTGCCGGCCCAAGCTGAGGATCTACAACACCTGTGCCGGCTACGGCTATGTGCGCAATCGTGACATCCGCCCGGTCAACAACTGGAATCTCGGCGCCCAGGAGGGACCCTTCGAGGATCTCGATGCGTTCATGACCGACGCCGGCGCCCTGGCCGAGAACCTGCTGGAAAACGGCATCTCGGCGATGAAGATCTGGCCCTTCGACCCCATCGCGCGCGAAACCGGCGGCCTGGATATCAGCGCGGCACAGATGAAGCGCGCGCTTACCCCCTTCGAGCAGATACGCCAGCGTGTCGGTGACGCCATGGATATCATGGTGGAGTTCCATTCCCAGTGGAATCTGACCAGCGCAAAGCGCATCGCCAACGCCCTGGAACCCTACAATCCGTACTGGTTCGAGGACCCGATCAAGATGACCTCGACGGCGGCCCTGGGCGAGTACGCGCGCTCGACCCACGTGCCGGTCTGCGGCAGCGAAACGCTCGGCTCGCGCTGGCCCTACAAGGAAATGCTCGACCAGGACGCCCTCGGCGTGGTGATGGTCGACCTGTGCTGGACGGGCGGGCTCACCGAAGGTCGCAAGATCGCCTCGCTGGCCGAGACCTATCACAAGCCGTTCGCCCCTCACGACTGCATCGGGCCGATCGGCTTCGCCGCCGCGATACACATGTCGTTCAGCCAGCCCAACACCCTGATCCAGGAGTCGGTGCGCGCCTTCTACCGAGGCTGGTACCGGGAACTGGTGACACGCGTGCCGACCATCGAGGACGGTTACGTCTACCCCATGGAAGGGCCGGGGCTCGGCGTTGAGCTGTTGCCCGAGGTCTTCGAGCGTTCTGATCTGAGCGTACGTCGCAGTGAGGAGGCAGCATGACAGCGTTGTTCGATTTGACGGGCAAGACCGCACTGGTGACCGGTTCATCAGGCGGCCTGGGATTGGCCATGGCCCGCGGTCTGGCCGAGGCCGGCGCCGAAGTGATCCTGCACGGCAGGCATCAGGCAAAACTGGACCAGGCCGTCGGCGAGTTGCGCGCCGCCGGCCTGGCGGCCGACTCGGCCGCGTTCGACGTCACCTCGGAAGCCTCGATCGAGGCGGCCTTCGCCGCCTTCGACGAGGCGCAGTGCCACATCGACATTCTGGTCAACAATGCCGGCATGCAGTGGCGCCAACCGATGACCGAACTGGCTCTGGAAGACTGGCAAAAGGTCATCGACACCAATCTGACCAGTGCCTTTCTGATGGGCAAGCAGGCTGCACGCCGGATGATCGCCCGTGGCGACGGCGGCAAGATCGTCAATATCGGCTCGTTGACCAGTCAGGTGGCGCGGGCCACCGTCGCGCCCTATACCGCCGCCAAGGGCGGGATTCGCCTGCTGACCTGTTCGATGGCGGCCGAGTGGGCGCCCCACGGCATCCAGGCCAACGCCATCGGCCCCGGCTACATGCTCACCGAGATGACCCAACCGTTGGCCGACGATCCCGAGTTCGATGGCTGGGTTCGCAAGCGCTCGCCTGCCGGACGCTGGGGAACGCCCGAGGACCTGGCCGGCACCGTGGTCTATCTGGCGTCACCGGCCTCGAGTTACGTCAACGGTCAGATCATCTATGTCGACGGTGGCATGCTGGCTGTGCTGTGAATACCGGAGGGGAGACGGCATGAACACGACACACGCGGTGGTCGCCCATGGACCCCATGATCTGCGCATCGACGAACTGGCGTGCGAGACACCGGGGCTAGACGAGGTCCTCGTCAGGGTCGCGGCGGGCGGTATCTGCGGCTCGGACCTGCATTACTATCACGACGGCGGCTTTGGCGACGTGCGCCTCAAGGAGCCACTGACGCTGGGGCACGAGGCCGCCGGCTTCATCGCCGCGGTCGGCGAGGGTATCGATGCTTCGCTCCAGGGGCGGCTGGTGGCCATCAACCCCATTCGCCCTTGTCAGCAGTGCCGTTACTGCCTGCGGGGCTGGCAGAACCACTGCACCGACATGGTCTTCAGCGGCTCGGCGATGCGCTTTCCCCATGCTCAGGGCATCTTCCGCCAGCAACTGATCGTGCCGCTGGCGCAGTGTGTCTTTCCCGCCGCGGACGTCACTGCCGGCGAGGCGGCCCTGGCCGAACCCTTCGCGGTGGCTCTGCACGCGGTGCGACAGGCCGGGGATGTCTTCGGCAAGCGCGTGCTGGTGACCGGCGCGGGGCCGATCGGCGCGCTGACCGTGGCCGCGGTGCGAATGGCCGGCGCGGTCAGCATCACCGTCACCGACGTGGCGGACTTCCCGCTGGAGCAGGCCCGTCTGATGGGGGCCGACGAGACGATCAACGTCACGCGGGGCGATGTTCTGGAGCAGGCCGTCGCCGAGCATGGCGGGTTCGACATCGCCTTCGAGGCCTCGGGGGTGCCGGCCGCCCAGCTCCAGGCGCTGCGGGCGTTGGCACCCCGCGGCACCCTGATCACCATCGGCCTGGGCCAGGAGGCGACACTGCCGATGGCGCTGATCTGTGCCCGTGAGCTCACCGTTCGCGGCACTTTCCGCTTCCATGAGGAATTCGCGCTGGCCGTGAGCAAGCTCCCCGAACAGCGCGAAGCGCTCGGTCATGTGCTGACCGCCACGCTCGACTACACCCGGGCTAGCGAGGCATTCGACCTCGCATCGGATCGCAATCGCGCGCTCAAGGTGCAATTGCGTTTCGACTGAACTCCACGGCACATGCCAGGGGCCAGGCGGCGCGTGGCGTGCCGGCGTCAGCCCTTTGCAGCGACATCCCGGCGGCCTCTTGGCTCGCGCCGCCCACTGGGGCAGACGAAAAAAAGGCCACCTCGCGGGTGGCCAAGGAGAGAGTGGGAGCTCCCTGAGAAGATCGGACCGCCGGCGCTGATGGCCGGGCGGCTGGAAAACGTGGTTGCTTAGAAGCGGTAGCCGAGGCCCGCCATGACCACCCAAGGGTCGATATGCAGGGTGGTGTCGTAGGACTGACCGCCGACCTTGGCGGTGGCGTCGGAGTCGATATCCAGATACCAGGCGGCGGCATTGAGCGACCAGTGGTCGTCGACCAGCAGATCGACCCCCAACTGCCCGGCGGCACCCCAGGAGTCGTCCAGGTCGAGACTGGCGCCGGGCACGTCGATCTTTTCGTCGGAAAAGTGGGTGTAGTTGAGCCCCGCGCCGACATAGGGCTGGACCCAGGCATCGGTGCCGCCGAGCGGGTAGTACTGCAGCGTCAGGGTCGGCGGCAGGTGCTTGATCGAGGCGCCTTCGCTGCCGTTCAGGTTGATATCGTGCTTGAACGGCGCAGCCGCCAGCAGTTCCACCCCGAAGTTGTCATGAAAGCGGTAGCCCAGGGTAAAGGCGAAGTCGCTCTTGTCCTGGACGTCGACATCGATGTCCAGGGCATCGAAGCGACCGTTGTCGTCCTTGGGCGAGACCTTGGCCACACCGAAGTGGGTGAACCAGTCGCCGGCGCCATAGGCGAGTGCGGCGCTGCTCGGCAGTGCGGTAGCCACGGCGACGGCGGCGAGACAGAGATGACGAGTCATTGCGTTCATTAGCGTTCCCTTGTGCGATCCACAGGCACAGGTTACGCGGCAAAGACCCTAGAGGTAATGTGGTTATTTGTCGCAAAAGCAAACTTAGCCATCGCGCCGAACGCTGAATCTATGCGAGCCATCTTTCGCGGTACGTGAGGGGCACACCGCCGCCGTTGCGAGAAGGTAGCCCCGGCACGGCATGGAGTGACCGCCGGCGCGTGCATTGTTACCATCCCGAGCTGCGGGTGCACGCTTTGCCTGCGACGTGAAAGGATGCGCCCGTGCCTCACTTGTTCACCAATCGCGCCAAGCTGTCCGACCTGACCCGCACGACTCCCGATCTGCGGGACGATTTCCGCTGGGAAACTGCCAATGCGATCCTCTACAAGGCCGGCGGTTTTCTGTTTATCGTCGGCAGCATCTTCTTCTTTCCGCGCTTCGAGGCCTATCAGAATATTGGTGCGTGGATCTTCTTCGTCGGTTCGCTGTTGTATCTGGTGGTGACCGGGCACGACATGCTCGAGGTGCGCAAGTTCTGGCTGCAGAGCCCCCAGTCTCATCACGCCCTCAACCGGCGCTTCGAGCTGATCGCCGCCAGCGGCTATCTGGCGGGTACGCTGCTGTTCACCGTGGGCAGTCTGTTCTTTCTCAGCTGGTGGGGGTGGTTCATCGCTGGGGCTTGGTGCTTCGTCATCGGCTCGTTGCTGTTCGTGCTGGCCGCGAGCGTCAACGTATTGCAGATCGTCCAGGCGCCGTCGTTGCTATCCATGCAGATGACCAACTTGACGGCGGTCGCCTTCGTGGTCGGTTCGGTACTGTTTGCGGTCGCCTCGATACCCTATCTGTGGACCTTCGATGATCTAGAGAGCAAGCAGCGGCTGTTCACCTTCCTGGCCTGGCAGTACCTGATCGGGAGCCTGCTGTTCTTTCTCGGCGGTGTTTCCAATTACTACCGCGCCTATCTGCTCATCTGCCGATTTCGTGATGGTGAGAGCCGGCATGCCGACGACGATGCCCGGCTCATGGCGTATCTACACGGCGAGATCAGTGGCACGGAATTTCGCCGTGCCTGGCGTAACGAGGGGCTGTCGTCACGGGATCGTCCTTGAGCCCGTAGCGGAACGCTTCGCCGGCACCTCGGCACTGGCGCTGCTTCAGTCCCTGGCGGGCGCCGTGAGTGCGTCCACCAGGGTATCCACGTTGTGGCGGAACATGCCCAGGTAGGTGCTGCCTTCACCGTCCGGGGTCAGCGCATCGGCGTAGAGGGTGCCGCCGATGGCGATCCCGGTCTCCTGATGTAGCTGTTGCACCAGCGCCGGGTTGCTCATGTTCTCCAGGAACAGCGCCTTGGCGTGGTTCTGCTCGATCTGCTGGATCAGCTGAGCCAGGTCGCTGGCGCTGGGTTCGGCCAGGGTGTTGAGCCCCACCGGTGCGAGCAGCTTCAGACCGTAGGCGTGGGCGAAGTAGCCGAAGGCATCGTGGCTGGTGATGATCAGCCGGTCGGCCTCGGGGATCTTGGCCAGACGCTCGCGGGTTTCGGTGTCGAGCACTTTCATCTTGTCGATATAGCGCTCGGCGTTCTGGCGGTAGTCATCGGCGTGGCTGGGGTCGACCTCGATCAGGCCGTCGCGGATATTGCGCGCGTACTGCTCGCCGTTGCGCAGATCCTGCCAGGCATGAGGGTCGAGATTGCTGTGGTGATGATGGCCGGCCCCGGCATGCTCGTGATCGGCGTCGCCATGGTCATGATCGGCATCGCCGTGGTCATGATCGGCGTCGCCGTGGTCATGGCCGTGATCGTGATCGTCGTCATCCGCGACTTCCTCGTCGTGGTGGCCGTCGAACGCCAGCGGCTGGATGCCGCGGCTTGCTACCACCACCTCGCCCTGATAGCCACTGGCCTCGATCAGGCGATCGATCCAGCCTTCGAACTGCAGGCCATTGACCACCACCAGATCGGCGCCGGCCAGTGACTGGGCATCAGAGGGCTTGGGCGAGAAAGCGTGGGCGTCGCCGTTGGGGCCGACCAGCGAGGTCACCGCGACGTGATCACCGCCGATGGTCGAGACCATGTCGTCGAGGATGCTGAAGCTGGTGACCACCTTGAGCGGCTCGTCGGCGTGGGCCGGGCCGAGCAGGGCCAGGCCCAGGGCGCCGGCGATCAGACCCTGGCGCAGGGTGGCTGAGAGCGAGAGACGGGACATCGCGAATTCCTCCTTCGGTTGCGCGGCAGAGACCGCAGTGACGTAACGACAAGCGCGGCGTGACGCCGAATGGACCTAGGCTCTGTACGAAAACTACCTGCGCTCGGCAATACGGCGTTAAAAATCGTCTGGAGCGCCAGCCCGGTCAAAAATGCTCATTTACACCTCGTAAACTCCGCGTTTTCGCCGATTTTTGCCTTGTCTTGCCTTCGCTCGCTGACTTTTCGTACAAACCCTAATGGCTGCCGGACGCGCCGGCTCAGCCGTGTGCATCCGGCGGCAGAATCGGTTGTACCCGTCGGCGCCAGCGTGCGAACACGCTGTGGTAGCGGCCGAACAGCGCGGAGAGCAGATAGATCGCCCCCGCCAGCAGAATGATGCAGGGCCCCGAGGGCAGGCCGGCGTGGTACGACAGCAGTAGCCCACCGACGCTGGCGAACATGCCGATCGCGATCGCCAGCCCCATCAGCCCTTCGAGGCGCTTCGACCAGAAGCGCGCCGCGGTGGCCGGCAGCATCATCAGCCCCACCGCCATCAACGTGCCCAGGGTCTGAAAGCCGGCGGTGAGGTTGAGCACCATCAGCCCCAGGAAGAGCCCGTGCACCGCGCCGCCGCGAATTCCCTGGCCGCGCAGGAACAGCGGGTCGAGACACTCGACCACCAGGATGCGGAAGATCGCCGCGAGCACCACCAGGGTGGCGCTAGAGACGCCCACGATCAGCCACAGCGCGGTGGTATCGACGGCCAGGATCGAGCCGAACAGCACATGGGTGAGATCGACACTGCTGCCACGCAGCGAGATCAGCATCACCCCGGCGGCCAGCGAGATCAGATAGAAACTGGCGATCGCCGAGTCCTCGCGGTGTCCGGTCAGGCGCGAGACGCTACCGGCCAGCCCGGCCACCAGCAGCCCGGCGGCCAGCCCGCCCAGACTCATCGCGGGTAGCGAGAAGCCGGCGAGGAGAAAGCCCACCGCCACTCCGGGCAGCACCGCGTGGGCCATGGCGTCGCCTACCAGGCTCATGCCGCGCAGGGTGAGAAACACGCCCAGCGGTGGCGCCACCAGCGATAGCGCCAGCCCGGCCACCAGCGCGCGGCGCATGAAGCCGAAGTCGAGCAGTGGAGAAATCAACCAGTCGATCATGACGCCGGCCCCTGAGCGGCCGCGGCCGCCGCCACGGGCTGGCCGCTGGGCGTCCAGGTCATGGTTTGTGGCGTGTACCAGTGACCGTGACCGCGGTCGAGATGCAGCACCCGGTCGGCCAGGCGACGTAGCTGGTCGTGGTCGTGCAGCACGATGATCACCGACACCCCCTCGGCGGCCATGTCGCGCAGGGTCTGGATCAGTAGCTCGACGGTCGCCGCGTCGACATTGGCGAAGGGCTCATCGAGCAGCAGCAGCCGGGCTTCCTGCATCAGCGTGCGGCCGAGCAGGGCGCGCTGGCGCTGGCCACCGGAGAGCTCGCCCAGCGGGCGGTGCTCCAATGCCTGCAGCCCCAGGCGCTGCATCACCGCCTGGCCGCGGCGATACTCCGCCGGGCCGTAGCGGCGGAAGCTGCCGTGGGTGGGCCAGCAGCCGCTCATCACCAGCTCTTCGACGCTCATGGGGAAGGAGAGATCCAGTGCCAGCTGCTGTGGCAGCCAGGCGCGGCGGGCGTTGGGCACCTGGCACAGCACGCGTCCGCGCAGCGGCCGCAGCACGCCCATGATGCCCTGCACCAGAGTGCTCTTGCCGGCGCCGTTGGGGCCGACCAGGGCGGTGATGCTGCCGGCATCGAACCCGCCGCTGAGGTCTTCCAGCACCAGGCGATTACCCTGGGCCAGCGAGAGCGATTCGAGGGTCAGAATGGCGGCCATGCTCAGCCCAGCATCCCGACGGACCACGCCGCCGCCAGCCACAGCACGGCCAGCGGCAGCAGGGTGAGCAGCATGCGGCGTCCGGCGCCGAGCGACATCAGCGAAAAATGGCAGGGCCCATCCGGGCGGTGGCGGTGACGATGCGACATGAAACGACCTCTTGGATAGGTCGTGAAGGTTATATTATAACAAAATCGCTGCCAAGGAGAATTAGTGCGCAATGGCGACGTTGGCGGGCAGAAAAACGACTCGACGCCCCAGTAGGGCGCCGAGTCGTCGATGCGTGAGCCTGCGAGGCATTACACGTGGCGATCCAGCGGCTGAGGCCGGATCGCTGCCGTGCGTCTCAGACGTCGAAGCGGTCGTGCATCATCACCTTGTGCCACGCCTTGGCGAAGTCCTTGACCAGCTTCTCGTGGCCACCCTTCTGGGCGTAGAACTCGGCCAGCTGGCGCAGTTGGGCGTTGGCGCCGAAGATCAGATCGCAGCGGGTCGCCTTGAACTTCGTCTCGCCGGTGTGGCGGTCGTCGAGGGTGAACGTCAGCCCTTCGGCGTCGACCTTGTTCCACGCGAAGTCCGGCGAGGTCAGGTTGACGAAGAAGTCGTTGGTCAGCACGCCCGGGCGGTCGGTGAACACGCCGTGCTCCCGGTAGGCGCCCTTGGCGTTGACGTCGAGTACCCGCAGGCCGCCGACCAGTGCGGTCCACTCCGGCGCGGAGAGGCCGAGCAGGGCCGCGCGGTCGAGGAAGATCTGCTCCGGCGAGACGTTGTAGCGGATATCGTCGCGATGGAAGTTGCGGAAGCCATCGGAGACCGGCTCGAGCCAGCGGAAGGTCTGCTCGTCGGTCTGCTCGGCGGTGGCGTCGTTGCGCCCCGGGGTGAACGGCACCTCGAGTGTGACGCCGGCATCCTGGGCCGCTTTCTCCACCGCGGCACAGCCACCGAGCACGATCAGGTCGGCCAGCGAGACCTTCTTGTTGCCGCTCTGGGCGCCGTCGAAGTCACGCTTGATGCCTTCCAGCACGCCGAGCACGTGGGCCAGGTCGTCGGGGTTGTTGACCGGCCAATCCTTCATCGGTGCCAGGCGGATACGCGCGCCGTCGGCGCCGCCGCGCTTGTCTGAGGTGCGGAAGGTGGAGGCGGCGCCCCAGGCGACCGCGGCGAGCTGGGAGACGCTGACGTCGGCATCCAGAATCTTGGCCTTGAGTTCGGCGATGTCACGGCTGTCGACCAGTTCGAAGTCGACCGCGGGGATCGGGTCCTGCCAGATCAGATCCTCCTGCGGCACTTCCGGGCCCAGATAGCGCGCCTTGGGGCCCATGTCGCGGTGGGTCAGCTTGTACCAGGCGCGGGCGAAGGCGTCGGTGAAGTAGTCGAAGTCGTCGAGAAACTTCTCGCAGATCTTGCGATAGGCCGGGTCGACCTTGAGCGCGATGTCGGAGGTCATCATCATCAGCGGATGATCGACGCCTTCGAGGTGGGCGTCCGGCGTACGCGGGGCGTTCTTGTCCACCGGGGTCCACTGCAGCGCGCCGGCGGGGCTGCGGGTCTGCTCCCACTCGAACTTGAACAGGTTCTCGAGGTAGCTGTTGTCCCACTGGGTCGGGTTCTGGGTCCAAGAGCCCTCGATTCCGTTGGTCATGGTGTCTTCGGCGTTACCCTTGCCGCGCGGGTTGTGCCAGCCCAGGCCCTGGGACTCCATCGGCGCGCCTTCCGGGGCGAAGCCGATCTGGTCCGGCGGGGTCATGCCGTGGGACTTGCCGAAGGCGTGGCCGCCGGCGATCAGCGCCACGGTCTCTTCGTCGTTCATCGCCATGCGGCCGAAGGTGATGCGGATATCGGCGGCGGAGTCCTCGGGGATGCCCTTCTTGGCCGAGCCTTCCGGGTCGACGTAGATCAGGTTGGAGTTGGAGGCGGCCAGCGGCGCTTCGAGATCGTAGTCGTCGTCGCCCGCTTCACCGGTCCAGCGCAGGTCGCGGTTGACCATCTGATCCGGGTGGCCTTCGAACGGGCCGCGCGGGGCGTCCTCGATCTTCTTGCCGTACCACGCCTCCGGCCCCCAGTAGGTCAGGTTGTCCGGCTCCCAGGCGTCGATGCGCCCACCGGCGAAGCCATAGGTGGGAAAGCCCATCACTTCCAGCGAGCAGTTGCCGGTGAGCACGATCAGGTCGGCCCAGGAGAGCGCGGCGCCGTACTTCTGCTTGATCGGCCATAGCAGACGCCGCGACTTGTCGACATTGCCGTTGTCCCACCAGCTGTTGATCGGGGCGAAGCGCTGCATCGCTTCGCCGGCGCCGCCGCGGCCGTCGGCGATACGGTAGGTACCGGCGGAGTGCCACGCCATGCGAATCATCTGCGGGCCGTAGTTGCCGTAGTCCGACGGCCACCAGTCCACCGAGGAGGTGAGCAGCGCCTTGATGTCCTGCTTGACCGCGGCCAGGTCGAGCTCGCTGAAGGCCTTGGCGTAATCGAAGTCAGGGTCTTCGGGGTTGGCCTGGGGCGCGTTCTGATGCAGCAGCTCGACCTTGAGGCGATTGGGCCACCACTGATCGGTGGTGGGTTCGGAGCCGGCGACGCCGCCCACGGTATCGCCAGCGAAAGGGCACTTGCCGCCGATCTTGATCTCTTCACTCATGCTGTCCGTCCTTAAACGCTACTGTGTCGACTTCCGATATCTTCCCGGCACCGCGATGACGACGCGGCGAGACGATATCGCAAAGCGTCGGAGCGGCACTGCGCCCAGCCGCTCGCGTCTCGGCGTCGTCGCCGAATCTTCAGCATAGGTAAACTTTGGGACTGGCGTGTGACGCTGACGATAGTTTCTGACTACCATCTCGTTTGGCTGACGCTATGCCACCGCACGCCAGCGACAGCGTGTGGCTGGCACCAGTCCGCTGGGCTGAGGCTGGGCGCGCTGCGGCTGGGATTCAGGCTTTCAGCCAGCCATAGAGCAGTCGGCGAGGCAGGAAATCAGCCGCCGCTCTCGCCATGCTGCCGCGCTTAGTCCGCCCATACAGACGCGAGCGCAACACCAGCCAGTGCGGTTTCGATCATCAGTTCGTGATCGTGTAGGGCGACCGGACACCCCAAGCTAGACGGATTCCAGCAGGCGCACTCCCGTTCCCACAGGCGATCCGCATTGTCGACGTCGAGCAAATAGCGTGCGCAGCTGGTGAAATCGGCCGAGCGGGCGTCCGCTCGAGCCCATGGAACTGCGGGCGGTGACGTGACCTGCAACGGGAGATGCTACCGGCCGTTCATCGGCGCCGCTCGCCGCTGCGTGCGTCACCTCAGCAGGTTTGCCTTGGCCAATTCAACAACCTCGTCGCCGCGTCCATTTAGCACAGCCTTCAGCATGTATAGAGTGAAGCCCTTGGCCATCTCAGTCGTCACCTTCGGCGGCATAGCCAACTCCATGCGTTCGACGACGGCATCGATCAGGACGGGGCCGTCATGGGCCAATGCCTCCGCGATTTTGCTCTCGATGTCGGCGGGATCTTCGACGCGGATGCCCTTGATCCCGACCGCCTCAGCCAGCGCTGCGAAATCGGGATTGTCGAATCCGGTGCCGAAATCGACGAAGCCCGAGGACTTCTGCTCCAGCTCGATGAAGCCGAGTGCGTTATTGTTGAAGACGACGATCTTCACCGGCAGCTTTAGCTGCTTGAGCGACAGCAAATCGCCCATTAACATCGTGAATCCGCCATCACCCGACAGCGAGATGACCTGGCGCCCGGGATGCGCTGCCTGAATGCCGATCGCCTGCGGCATCGCGTTGGCCATCGACCCGTGCCAGAAAGATCCGATCAGCCGGCGCTTGCCGCCCATCGTGAGATAGCGCGCGCTCCACACGGTCGGCAGGCCGACGTCAGCCGTGAATGCCGCATCTTCACTTGCCATCTCACTCAACACGCGAACCACGTGCTGCGGATGGAGCCGCCCGCCCGGACGCCCCTCGGCCAGCTTGTCGAGGGCGGCGCGCGCCTCGGTATAATGATCGACGGAAGCGCGCAGATGCCGATCGTCACGCTTCTCGGCGATCTTCGGCAGCAACGCGGCGAGCGTATGCTTCACGTCACCGATCAAGCCTTCCTCGACCGAGGTGCGGCGGCCGATCGATTCCGGCCGGATGTCGATCTGCGCGATCCGCGCGTCCTTCGGGTAGAACTGGCGGTAGGGGAAATCGGTCCCAAGCATCAGCAGTGCATCGCAGGCGCCCATGGCATAGTAGCCGGATGAGAAGCCGATGAGGCCGGTCATCCCGACGTCATAGGGATTGTCCCACTCGATATGCTCCTTGCCGCGCAACGCGTGGACGATCGGCGCCTTGAGCGCTGCGGCTAGCGCAACGACCTCGTCATGCGCGCCCTCGACGCCCCCGCCGCAGAGCAGGGTCACTCGCTGCGATTCGTTGAGGAGGGTCGCGAGACGATCGAGCACGTCTTCGGGGGGAATGATGATCGGCCTACGCGGCTTCAGGGACAGCGGCTGCGGCGCGCTCGCGACCGAAATCTCATTCAGCGCAACGTCACCAGGGATGACCAGCACCGAGACACAGCGCTCCGCGACGGCCCGCCGGATCGCCATTTCTATCGCGCGCGGCATCTGGTCCGGGCTGGAGACGAGTTCGCAGTAGCCCGAGCATTCGCGGAACAGCTCCTGCGGATGCGTCTCCTGGAAATAGCCCGAACCGATCTCGGCTGACGGGATCTGTGCGGCGATCGCGAGCACCGGGACGCGCGAGCGATGCGCGTCGAACAGGCCGTTGATGAGGTGGAGATTGCCCGGACCACAGCTACCCGCGCACACCGCAAGTTCGCCGGTCGAGTGGGCTTCGCCGGCGGCGGCGAAGGCGGCCACTTCTTCGTGACGGACATGCAGCCAGTCGATGCCGCCCTTGCGACGGAGTGCGTCGGTGAAGCCATTGAGGCTGTCGCCGACGATGCCGTAGATCCGCTTAACCCCAGCGGCCTTGAGGGTATCGACTATTTGGTCGGCTACGGTTGTCATCGATACTTCCTTTAAACGTGCAACATCGGCTGTTGCAGCATTCGAACTGGCGGCGCGCCCGGCACAAGAACTTTCGACGGGCGCGGCCGATCGCTAAAGCCAATTGCCATGGCTAAACCTCCATGTCCCTAGGCGCAGGCCGGGGAGCGGGGCGGGCAGTCAAAGAGCGAGAACGATCTTTCTGGTTTTTGATCTGCTCACGCAGATCATCATCCGTCCGCCATCTGCGCGCGCTTCGTCCGTGTACCATTGATCGCGATGCGCCGGTATTCCGCCGAGCACCGCGACCTCGCAGGTTCCGCACACGCCCTCTTCGCAGGAAGTGGGATAATCGGGGAGGATCTGCCGCACATGGTCGAGGATCGTTTCATGCGGTTCCACGGTGAAGCTGTGCCCGCTAGCGCGACATTCGACCTCGAAAGCCGCATTCGGACGGATCCGTTCCGCGGTTTCGCCCTCACACACGGGTTCAGGATGCTCCGCAGCGACTTCCGTCCTCTGGTCGTCGAAGTCCTCTATGTAGAACCGAACCCCCTTTCGCTTCGAGACGATGTCCCCGGCCTCGTTCATGAAACCGGTGGGACCGCACGCATATACGGCTTCCAGCTTGTCTTCACGCTCGAAAAGCTCGGCAAGCGACTGGCGGCCGGTTTCGCCGCTGACATATACGTGCAATTCGGCATTTGCCTTGTCTGCCAATGTCCGAAGTTCGTCGATAAAGGGCATTTGATCAGGGCTTCGGACGAAATAATGGCATTTCCACGCAGCGTCGCTGCCATCGAGTTCGCGAAGCATCGAGAGGATCGGCGTAATCCCGATACCGGCTGCCAGAAAGGTATAGTGCGACGCCTGCTTGATCGGAAATCGGTTGATCGCCGGATAGATGTCGACATCGGTGCCCACATGGAAACGGTCGCGAATGGATAAGGAGGCCGATCCCGGATCCTGGAGAATCTTTACCGCGATCCGGTACTTCTTTTGATAATCGCCATCGATCAGCGAATAGGATCGCAATCCGCAGCCGGGAATCTCCACGTCGATATGCGCGCCGGGCGTCCAAGGCGGAAGATATTCGGCACTGAACTCGATCAGCAATACATTCCTGGCAATTTCGTCACGTCGCGTTATCTTCGCCGGGATACGGGTGAGTACCATGTTTCTGCTGGACATTGCCATTTCAGACATCGTGATTTTCCTATGGTGTGCTCATGTGAGCACCTCGATTCACCACTCGCGATGATTGCTTGCGACCATCTGCGGAAAGCAGTCAACGCCCCACATGCGCATCTTCATGAAGTATCGGGCAACGGTGCAACGAAATAAGTCTATCGTCGCAGCCGGTGCGGCCCGATCTCCACGCTATTGACTTGAGTAATCAATGCACCCCTTTCATGAGTGCGCGCGCTGACGCAATCAGCTCTCGAGCATCTGGGCCCCAGAAAAGATCGATCGCGCGCCGCTCGACATCTGGCGATTCCTGCCTGGCCCGGATTTCCGGTAGCGCAGCCTTCAAATTCTCTGCCTCTTCCGCCCTTTTCGCTTCGTCCCAGCCAGCTCCCCAAATCTGAAGATAAGTTGGATAAGAGGCGATGACCAAATTCGTCGGCTTGTTGAAGAACTCGTCCAAGACATCGACGGCCATCTGCTGGGTGGGGTGCCAATTTTTCTTGATCTGTTCCTGAGTGAGTACGGCGAAGTCCTTACCGGATTCAGGCATGATATACATCGTGTCCGTCTTTTTGAAAAGCTCCTGATATTTTTCAAAAAGGGCATCAACCTCCGCGATCGTCTGAGGGATTTCCTCTTCCGGCGCTCCCACAAGACGCAGATATGCCGCCGATTCCGCGACATACTGGTCGCGTTCATGATCCGGAAGCCGCTGCGGGGGGGAATCGCCATGCCAGGCGAAGTGTTCGTACGTCCACAGCATCCCCATCATCTCGGTCAGGGCCGCCCACATCACGTCACGGGGGCCATCGGCGTGGTATTCGCCCAGTTCCGGTTGCCCGACATCGATGATGCCGCCTTTTACATGATCATGAAGCGCATGCAGGTGCGCCCACATGGTTTCGGCAGTACGCGTATCACCGAACCACATCGGCGCATGAAGACCCGAATTGCGCTGAAAGCGGTTGAAGGAATCGAACGCGGTCAATGTCCCGGCGCGAACCTGGGTCGCAAGCGGATCGGCATCGCGGACACCGGCGACCACCGGCTTGTACATCAGCTGCATACTGAATTGCGCCGGTGTCTGGTAGATGACGGTGGCGGGATGCAACAGAACCTTCCACACGACACTGGAAGGGCCGAACAGGCCATAGTCCGGCGTGCCGTCTTCATGGTTGCGCTGGCCAGCTGCAACCGGTACCCCCAGCCTGCGCCATCGGGACGGATTTCCCATCATCTTTTCTTCCGTAAGGACGAAATCTTCCGACGAACTCACTGCATCTTGTTCGGACATCTCAAGTTCCTCTGGCAAGGTTACCTACAAATCGCTCGCTCACAGGCCCGCGATCCTCCGACGAAGCGCGGTTCGAGCGATCTTGCCACGCCGGCGCATCGTCCTGTCTTGGCTGCTGCCCATCACCCATATTCCCATTCGGGAATATGGGTGATGTAGGGCATTCCGTCAAGCGCGCAAGGGGTGGCGTGGCACATCATCGCTTTGATCGCGAAGTTGTGACAGGCGTTGGCATAGTATCTGAAGGTCAGTTTTTTCCGCCGAGGCATCCGCAAAATGTTCGGTTGCGCGGCAAACGAGGACGGCTCGACCTTGGGCAGATCATAGAGGCCGCACAGGCTTTCGATCTCGAATTGCTGACGATCCGATCAATCGCCACCGCGATGAACGTGGATCGGAAAGCGCTCAATTATCAGGTGAAGGATCGCTAGGCACTGCTCAGCATCGTGGCGCATAAGACGTGTTCGGAGGCTTGCCCCTCAGAAGCCATTCGCGCCGCCAGTGACACCTTGTTGACGGCGTGTTCCTTTGGCTCTGATCAAAGCTTCCTTAGCCTAATCAATCATCGAAGCGATGCGACAATCAGCGTAATCTCAAGATCGATCATCCGGCGCAGATCATCGGTGTCCACGGCGATTTCCTTCAGCGATCGAAAGGTTGCGGTCTTGATACGGGCCAGCAACCGAACGTCGATATCGGGCCGGTTGACATGCGCCGCCATGATGTCCGCGAGCAGCGCCTCCATGGCGGTATAGGCTTCCTGAACCGCCGGTACGCTGAAATCGAACAGGTCGCGCGCGTCCGGCATCGCATGGACGAACTCATACCCGCGGACGATCCAGTCGACCAACGCGAACCGCAGCTTGGCGTCCAGGGTTTCATGCTGGTCGAGTTCCTGCCGGATCGCCGCTATCGTTTTTGCGATTGCGTGGCGGATGACCGCATCGAACACGTCTCTCTTGTTGCGAAAGAGCGGATAGAGCGCCGTGCGCGACATGCCGACCGCCTGCGCGAGATCCGCCATCGACGTTCGTGCAAATCCGTATCGTGCGAAGACGATCGCTGCTGCTTCGACGATTGCTTCGCGCTTGCCCGTATAGGGCGGGGTCGTTTCGCTGGTCTGGGTCATCATATTTCGCCGATTGATCCTGACATATTTGCAAATAATGTCAAAGTGTCTATATATATACCACCGGGGAGGGGAAATCCTTGTCCCGGGTCACCCTCGACCCAGCTATCCACGGAGCACAACATGGCAAAGAAAATCTGGTTTGTAACAGGCGCATCGCGCGGCTTCGGCCGTATCTGGAGCGAAGCTGCGCTCAAGCGCGGCGACCATGTCGTTGCAACCGCACGCAAGCTGGACGATGTCGCCGATCTTTCCGCCACTTACGGTGACGCGGTTCTGCCGCTTGCCCTCGACGTCAACGATCGGGACGCTGTATTCGCTGCGATGAAGCAGGGTCACGAGCATTTCGGCCGCATCGACGTCGTCATCAATAATGCCGGTTACGGACAGTTCGGGACCATCGAGGAAGTCGCTGAGAAGGAAGCGCGCGCGCAGTTTGAAACGAACGTCTTCGGCGCCATCTGGGTGCTTCAGGCAGCGCTTCCGATCATGCGGGAACAAAAGAGCGGCCATCTGCTGACCGTCACCAGCATCGGCGGTCTCGTCAGCCTGCCGACGGTGGGCGTGTATAATGCCAGCAAGTTCGCGATGGAGGGAATCAACGATGCCCTGGTGCAGGAAGTGAAGGATTTCGGCATCAAGGTCACGATGATCGAACCGTCGGGCTATGCAACCGACTGGGCCGGTCCATCGGCCCACCGTGCCGACAGCATCGCCGCGTATGACGGCGTTCGCGACGATTTCGTTGCCTCGCTATCCGGCATGAAGCGCGGCGATCCGAATGCGACGGCCGACGCCATTCTGAAGGTGGTCGATGCGGACGAGCCCCCACTGCGGTTCATGCTCGGCAGCTTCGGTCTGGGGATGGTGAAGAAAAGCTATGAGCAGCGCATCGCCGAGTGGGAAGCTTGGTATCCGGTTTCTGCCGCGGCGGAATAACCCTTTGGGAGCAGGGCCTTGCTTGCCGAAAAGGCCTGCTCGACCCAAGTTGCAGTCGGGGCGGCAAGCGTAACGATACGCTTGCCGCCCCGATGGGCGTGTGGCTGGCACCAGTCCGCTGGGCTGAGGCTGGGCGCGCTGCGGCTGGGATTCAGGCTTTCAGCCAGCCGTAGAGCAGGCGGTAGAAGGCCTCTTCGCTGAGGGTGTCGTACTGGGAGAGATCGCGGCGCTGGCCATACTGCAGATCGGAGAAGCGGTAAGCGCCCTCGGCTTCGACCACCTCCTTGATGTCATCCTCGTCGGTGGAGGCGTAGAGCAGTACGCGATGGCCGGAGAGATACTGCTCTTCGGGTTTCAGGTGCAGCTTGCACGCGCCCATGGCGACGGTCTGCTCACGCAGGGTGAGTTGATAGGTCTCCTCGAAGCGGATCAGGGTCTGGGTCGTCTCCGCGTAGTGGATCTCGACCCCGTCGAGGGCGAGTGACTCGATCCACTCGGCGACACACTGCTGTAGTGCCTCCAGGCGCAGGCGTAGATCCTCGAGCCCCTGCTCGAATTCGAGGCGCCGCTGCTGGCTTTCGACGACCGCCTGCTGAATCCCGGTTCTCAACTGCTCGATATCGGCCATGGCTGGACTTCCGTGGAGTGAGTGACCCCTGGGGGCCGTGCAGACAGGGCCCCATAACAAGAAGCCGCCCAGGTTAGGCGGCTTCTCGGTATTACCCCGTTCACGCTCGGCGTGGCCTTCAGGCAGCAGCGGGCTGGCGGTTGTCCGGCGAGCGCTGCATCGCTGTCAGCGCTCGCTCCAGATCCAGCGCCTTGCATTTGAAGGCGCTGCAGTTGGCGCAGCAGACGTTGGCACCCTCTTCTGCCTTGATCGGCAGGTGAAACTGTCGATGACCGCAGATGGAGCAGGTGAGATCCAGCGTGACCGTGATCATGTCCTGCCACTCCGATGTTCGGCGCGGGCCATCTGCAGCGACAGCGAACGTGCCAGGTTGAGGGTGTGCAGCAGGTAGTTGGGGGTTGCGATCTCCTGCTGGTGCCCATAGGTATCGATGAAGTCACCGCACTCGATGCAGGTGATTTCGTCCCAGGCCTGATGACATTCAGAAGAAGCGGTTTGCGTATTTCCGCAGCGGGTGCATGAAATCCGGTGTTCCATGGTCAGCCCTCCTTGGCGTCGATGTCCGGTCTTCCTGACCGGTGATGAGTGGCGGCAATCCTTGCCATCGCACCCGGTGTCCTTACCGGGTTGGCCACCTGGGGTGGCCGCTGCGACAGGTGCAGAATGGCACAGCGTTTCTTGCTGTACAAGACTTGTACTAGTGTCGAAAGGTCGTAGCGCTTATCCTGGGTTAACATTACCCTGCCAACCACTTGAATTGCTTGATATATTCTGTGGGGATAAATCAAAAAATCAATGCTGACGGGCGGTTGCGTCCAGCAATTCGGAGCGATGGATACGCCGCCAACAAGCTGTACAACAGCTGATTTCCGCGCGTGTCGAACCGATGTCCGGTGTCCTCGTTGGCCATACTGGCGGGCTCTTCGGGTGGTCGACGGTCGATAGGAGCGGCCACGCAGGCCGGGTTACGGCTATGCTTGGCGTGTCATTTAGCGGAGCCTGTCGATTCCATGAGTTCATTGAGCCAGCACAAGGCGTTCATTCTGCTGTTGACGGCGGTCTCCATCGCTTTCGTATGGCTGCTGCTGCCGTTCTATGGCGCGATCCTGTGGGCCGTCATTTTGGCGATCCTGTTCCAGCCGATGCACCGGCGGCTGAACGCGCGGTTGGGGCAGCGGCCCAACACCGCGGCTTTTTTCAGCGTGCTCGCCTGCGTGTTCATCGTCATCATTCCGATGTCGTTGATCTTCTTCTCGCTGTTGCGCGAAGGGGCGAGCCTCTACCAGCGGCTCGACCAGGGCGATATCGATTTCAACGCCTACATCGCGCAGTTCCGCGATTCGCTGCCGCCTTCCGTGCAGGGCTGGATGGGCGATGCCGGCATCGGCAGCTTCGCCGATCTGAGCCAGCGGCTGGCTTCGGCACTCGAGCAGGGCAGCCAGCTGATCGCCAAGCACTTGCTGAGCGTCGGCCAGAACACCCTGCAGTTTCTGATCAGCTCGGGGATCATGCTCTACCTGCTGTTCTTCCTGTTTCGTGACGGCCGCAAGCTGGGCCAGCAGATCCGAGCCACGGCGCCGCTCAGCGATGCCTATACTTCGCGCCTGATCGAGAAATTCACCGCGGTGGTGCGGGCCACGGTCAAGGGCAATGTGATCATCGCCATGGTGCAGGGGGCGATCGGTGGGGTCGCGTTCTGGCTGCTGGGGATCGAGGCGGCGCTGCTGTGGGGCGTGCTGATGGCGTTTCTGTCGCTACTGCCGGCCATTGGCTCGGCGATCATCTGGGTGCCGGTGGCGGCCTATCTGCTGCTCAGCGGCGATTACGCCAAGGGCTCGATCCTGGTCTTCGTCGGCGTGGTGGTGATCGGGCTGGTGGATAATCTGCTGCGGCCGCCGCTGGTGGGCAAGGAGACCAAGCTGCCGGACTATGTGGTGCTGATCTCCACCGTCGGCGGCATGACGCTGCTGGGGATCAACGGCTTCGTGCTGGGGCCGCTGATCGCGGCGCTGTTCATGGTGTCGTGGTCGCTGTTTCGCTCCGAAAAGGAGGACGAGGAGCGGCCGCTCTCCGGTGGCGGTGACATCACCACCGAGGCTCGCCAGCACCAGCCATCGCACGCCGCGCCAAAGGCGCAACAGGGCCATCGGGAGAGCTAGCGGCGTCGAGACCGCTGGAGCCGATGGTGGCTGCAAAATCAGGATGATGCCCGGCCCGCCAGGTCGCCGGGCAGGCAAGTGGGGACAAGGATGTCGTTACACCAGGGAAAGGGGCGGCCGGTACCTCGGGTACTGGCCGGCGGGCTGATGCTGACACTCATGCTGCTGGCGGGGTGTGCCAACTATGCCGGCATCTCGCCACAGGCGACGCTGACGCCGCTCAGCCGGCTGAGCGCGCAGCAGGTACTGGGCGACACCCCGATCACGCCCGCAGCGTGGCCCGAGCGGGCGTGGTGGCGCGGGCTCGGCGACCCCGAACTGGATGCGCTGATCGATGAGGCGCTGGCGGATTCGCCGGATATCGATGCGGCACGCGCGCGTTTGCGCTCGGCCAATGCGGCGATTGCCAGTGCCCGGGCCAGCGGCCTGCCGAGTGTGGACGGCTCGGCCCAGGTGTCGCGCGCACGGGTCTCGGAGGTGCAGGACCCGCGCGGTCAGGGCAACTTCTACTCCACCACCCGCAAGCTGATGCTCTCGTTCGACTACGACCTCGACCTATGGGGCGGCAAGCGGGCCGCCTGGCGCGCGGCGGTGGGCGAGGCCCGGGCGCAGGAGATCGAGTTTCATGCCGCGGCGCTGACGCTCTCGGTCGACGTGGCGCGGGCCTATGTCAGTCTGGCCCACGCCTTCGAGCTGCGCGATATCGACAACCGCCAGCTCGACCGCGCCCAGCGGATCGACGCGATCAATCGCGAGCTGCAGCGGGCCGGGCTCGACAACCAGCTGCAGAGCCTGCAGTCCCAGGTCACCGTCGCCAATGCGCGGCAGACGCTGGAGGCCGCCGAGCAGTCGATCCGCAGCCAGCGTATCTCGCTGGCCACGCTCCTGGGCAAGGGGCCGGATCGCGGCCAGTCGATCCCGCGGCCGCGGGATCTGGCGCCGGCGATCGCCGCGCTACCGAGTGTCATCCCCGCTGAGCTGATCGGGCACCGCCCCGACGTGGTGGCGGCGCGCTGGCGGGTGGAGGCCGCCTCCCAGCGCATCAAGCAGGCCAAGGCGAAGTTCTATCCCAATCTCGACCTGACCGCGATGGCCGGCTTTCAGTCGCCGCTGGGGGATTACTTCTTCAGCGAAGCGGCGAAATCGGCCAGCGTGACGCCGGCGATCTCACTACCGATCTTCGAAGGCGGGCGGCTGCGCGCCAACCTGGAGAGCAGCGATGCCGACTACGATCTCGCCGTGTCGCGCTACAACGCGACACTGGTCGAGGCGCTGGGAGAGGTGGTCGACGACATCACCACACTCGACTCGGTGGCTCTCCAGCGCCAACGTCAACAGCAGGCGGTGGCCAGTGCCCGAGATGCCTATGCGCTGGCCGACGAGCGCTACCAGGCGGGGCTGGCCAACTATCTCGATGTGCTCAGCAGCGAACAGCAATTGCTCAGTGCCGAGCAGAGCCTGGCGCAGCTCACCACCCAGCGCCTCGACCGCTCGGTGCAACTGGTCCAGGCCCTGGGCGGCGGGTTGGCGCTGGATGCGGCGGTGCCCCACGCACCCGGCGGCGTTCCGCAGGCGCCGGATCCGGCGGTGATGGCCAGTATGCAGCCGTGATTCGCCGGCGTTGCGGCGTGGTGGCATCACCGGCGTTGTGTCGGCGCCAGCGATATCCGTGGCAGCCGCGCGCTAGCTCAGATCGGGGCAGGCGCCACGGCTTTCACTGGCCGCGCGGCTGGGCGGGCTCTTGAGGCGCGCCAGTATATCGCGCAGCGGGGCCGGGCGGGCGTAGAGGTAGCCTTGCAGGTAGCGTACGCCATGGTTGCGCAGATAAGTGTTCTGGGCGGGAGTCTCGACGCCCTCGGCGATCACCGTCAGTGCCAGGCGCTGGGCCAGATCGACGATATTGTCGAGCAGATGCCGCGAGAGAATGTCTTCGTCGGCCATGGTGACATAGCTGCGGTCGACCTTGAGATAGTCGACGCGGAAATGGCGTAGGTAGTCGAGCCCGACGCTGCCGGTGCCGAAATCGTCCAGGGCGATCAGAATCCCCATCTCGCGCAAACGCTCGAACAGCCGGAAGGTGTGCGGCGTGGCCCGGAACGGCTCGCGTTCTGTCAGCTCCAGCACCAGCGTGATCCGCCCCGGCGGAAAGGTATCGAGAAAACGCTGGCAGTCGTCGAGCAGCCGCCAGTCGTGGCAGTGCGCGGCTGAGAGGTTGAAGCCGATATGGAAGCCATGGGGCAGCTCGGCCAGGCGAGACGTCAGCTCGCTGGCGACTCGATGCATCAGGGCCTGGGTCAGCGGCACGATCATTCCGCTGCTCTCCGCCAGCGGGATGAACTGGTCCGGTGGAATGATGCCCTCCCCGGGGTGGCGCCAGCGCACCAGAACCTCGGCACCGTTCCAGCGGTCGGTGTCGGCATCCACGAACGGTTGGTAGTAGGGCACGAACTCGCCATCGCGCAGGGCACGCTCCAGCTCCTGCGCCGGCGAGCGGCGTTTGAGCATCAGCCAGAACATCAGCGCGCCACACAGGATCAACAGCCCCAGGATGGGCAGAAAGTCACTCTCCAGGGTGTGCCACAGGCTGCCCGGGGCCAGCGTTGCGCGCAGCCGGAACGGGTATTGGCTGGAGAAGCGCTCGGGGATCGTACCGTTGGCATCCCAGGGCGCCGGAGAGACGGTGCCGTCAGAGGCGAGTTGATAGTCACCGATCTGCAGTTTCAGCGTCAGGTCGCGTTCCGCCAATTGCAGGACATTGATCACATACTGGCTGTCGATACCGGCCAGCACGCTCCCGCCCGGGCTCGGCAGTCGGAACACGATCACCGCCCGCTGTGGTGTGACCTGGTTGCCGGCCATCAGGCGCAGACGCCCGGCACTGTAGTTCTGGCTCTGCTCTGGATATCGCCCCGTACCTTGCAGAGAGGTGCAGTAGATCTGGCCATCGCTCACGAGATTGAGCGAGCGTACGAACGGTGTAGCCATGCTCTGCTGGCGCAGCGCGAACACCGCCGACTTGCACGGGGCGCCGACCAGATAGCGCACCTGGTGAGTAGCGACTTCGGCATAATCGAAGATCGACTCCACCTTGCGCATGGCGTAGTCGAAACTCTCCTGGGTTTGCGCGGTCAGCTCGCGCTCCGCCTGCCAAAGCATCAGCGGCACGCCCACCAGCACCGGCGCGAGCGCGGCGAGTAGCGGAAATGTGAATTGCCGAGCCTGCTTGGCAAAGCGAAAGCGGAGACGATAGGGGGCGTGAGGCATGACGGCGGATTGTTGTCATTTCGCCATCAATAGCACGTTGCCCCGCCGAGGGCCAGGCAAGTGAAAATCCACAGCCGGCACCCGCGTTTACGCTTGTCCCCGTGGCCCCGCCTGATTATGATAGGCGCCGCCTGGCCGGTGTAGCTCAGTCGGCAGAGCAACGCATTCGTAATGCGTAGGTCGGTGGTTCGAATCCACTCACCGGCACCAAAATGACCCGTGAAAGCATGGGTTCAGGCATCGAGAAAAGTCACCTTAGGGTGGCTTTTTTCGTTTGGGGCCGCCCACTTTATCGGGCCTCGTGTAAGGTCCTGCTTTTCTCCCTCAGATATCCAATGCTCGACGCCTTCAGGCTACCTGGGCCCAACCGCAGCTAAGCTCATCCCGGGCGACCACCCGCTGCCTTCGCGTCGGCAAAAAACTTTCCGTTCATGCAACGGAAGTCGTGTTGCGCTTCAAGCAGCCAGCGGTCGCCTTGCTCGATGATGGAGAGAAGACGGGCATGGAGAAATGGCGCATCATGAACGCCTGATCGGCGACGTCATGGCCTTTGACCGCCAGCTGCTCGCCCATAAGGATGCCGCCGAACTCGCGTAGAAGATTGTCGGGCCGGCCCCGGACGACACGTCTGCGCTACCGTCATACAAGCCCGGCACCTGAGGACCTGACGACATGCAGGGCCTCGCACTGTTCGGTGGTTGGGTCGATCCTGCCTACAGGCCGGGGAAATCATGATGAGCAAACGTAATGCCAAGGGCGCGGACCTTGTCGTCCTCGCCATCGACATCGGCGGTAGCCATGTGAAGATCCGCTCCAGCGCCGGTGGCGAGAAAAAGAAGGCCGACAGCGGCAAGTCGATGGGTGCGGGCGATATGGTCGCCGCCGTCGAAGACATGGCCAAGGGCATGCAATATGACGTGGTCGCCATGGGCTACCCGGGGCCGGTTGTCCATGACAAGCCGCTTCATGATCCTGCCAATCTCGGCGCAGGATGGGTCGGTTTCGATTATGCATCCGCCTTCGGATGCCCGGTGCGGATCGTCAACGATGCGCTGATGCAGGCCATCGGCTCCTATCAGGGCGGACGTATGCTGTTTCTCGGTCTCGGCACCGGGCTTGGCGCGGCGATGATCGTCGAGAATGTCGCCCAGCCGATGGAGATTGCTCACCTACCCTATCGCAAGGGCAAGAGCTACGAGCACTATGTCGCCGAGGCGTATCGCAAAAAGAAGGGCAATAAGAAATGGCGCAAGCGCGTGTTCGATGTCGTTGAATGCCTCTCCGCAGCGCTTGAGCCCGATTACATCGTCATTGGTGGCGGAAACGTTGAAAAGCTCGACACGCTCCCGCCGAAATGCCGGCGCGGCGAAAACGCACTCGCCTTCGATGGCGGGTTCCGCCTCTGGAAGGATGAAGACCTGATCGTGTGAACTCTGCAGCTTTTGGCGTGATGTCGAAGAAGGCTATCGCGCCAAGGGCGACATCACGATCCGCGGTTTGCTGTTGCGCGAACAGCCAAACCTGAATTCGCATGAGTTTATCGTTTGCGCGCCGGCAGGCATTCAACGACAGCCGCCGGATGGCAAGGGTTGCTCTCGCCAGGGGGGCTGCCTTCGGTCAATTTCGTTGTGAGAGTCGTGTCGACGGAGGCGCGGATGCTCCGTGGCTGCCCCCTCGTCTGGCGCAGACACACGGGAGGGGCCTCGCTCTATATGCCTTTCATCCGCTATCAATTTTCTGATGCCTTGGTGCTTCTAAGCTGCCTGGGCGGCAGCGCACTCAACATCGTCTCTATAAAGCAATGCGTGCGCTGGCCTCCGGGTAGCGCACGCGTCCCGTCGTGCCGCCATGGGTGAGCCTTCTTCTCCGCCCTTGAAAGGCGGGCCAACTTTTTTGCTTTTAGCCCTTGCCAAGGCCGGTGTGGATCCGTAGAGTACGCATCCGCTGACGCCGAGACAGGTTCTCGGGGTTGGTGGAAAAGCTAGCTAAGCTGTTGAAAAGATTGAAAAAAATCGATTGACACTTAGCCGCGGAGGTAGCAGAATACGCGCCTCGCTTTTCCAGGATCGGTTCTCAGGCGGCAACGTGAACCGGGCAAGGGTCGACAAGAAAGACGTTGACATCTTCGCCAAGATCCTTAAAATACGCCTCTCCTTACGGCGACCCAGAAAGCAAGCGCTGACAAGCACTTGAGTCACTTTCGGGTCACGGCAGAAGGCTCGACACTCTGCGTGAGACGAGACTTCAAGTAAGGACGCTCTTTAACAATCGATCAGGTAATTGATGTGGGCGCTTGTCTTGCGTGACGCCAGTCACAGCATATCAAGGCAAGCGACTCGTCTAAGATTCGTTTGACCTTGAACCAAGTTTGGTCCGCTTCGCTTCTTCTGTCTTCGGGCAGAGAAGAGGTAAGGACTATCAGACTTTTAACTGAAGAGTTTGATCATGGCTCAGATTGAACGCTGGCGGCAGGCCTAACACATGCAAGTCGAGCGGCAGCACGGGGAGCTTGCTCCCTGGTGGCGAGCGGCGGACGGGTGAGTAATGCATAGGAATCTGCCCGGTAGTGGGGGATAACCTGGGGAAACCCAGGCTAATACCGCATACGTCCTACGGGAGAAAGCAGGGGCTCTTCGGACCTTGCGCTATCGGATGAGCCTATGTCGGATTAGCTGGTTGGTGAGGTAATGGCTCACCAAGGCGACGATCCGTAGCTGGTCTGAGAGGATGATCAGCCACACTGGGACTGAGACACGGCCCAGACTCCTACGGGAGGCAGCAGTGGGGAATATTGGACAATGGGCGCAAGCCTGATCCAGCCATGCCGCGTGTGTGAAGAAGGCCCTCGGGTTGTAAAGCACTTTCAGCGAGGAAGAAGGCTTGACGGCTAATACCCGTCAAGAAGGACATCACTCGCAGAAGAAGCACCGGCTAACTCCGTGCCAGCAGCCGCGGTAATACGGAGGGTGCGAGCGTTAATCGGAATTACTGGGCGTAAAGCGCGCGTAGGTGGTTTGGCACGCCGGTTGTGAAAGCCCCGGGCTCAACCTGGGAACGGCATCCGGAACGGCCAGACTAGAGTGCAGGAGAGGAAGGTAGAATTCCCGGTGTAGCGGTGAAATGCGTAGAGATCGGGAGGAATACCAGTGGCGAAGGCGGCCTTCTGGCCTGACACTGACACTGAGGTGCGAAAGCGTGGGTAGCAAACAGGATTAGATACCCTGGTAGTCCACGCCGTAAACGATGTCGACTAGCCGTTGGGACCTTTAAGGACTTAGTGGCGCAGTTAACGCGATAAGTCGACCGCCTGGGGAGTACGGCCGCAAGGTTAAAACTCAAATGAATTGACGGGGGCCCGCACAAGCGGTGGAGCATGTGGTTTAATTCGATGCAACGCGAAGAACCTTACCTACCCTTGACATCCAGAGAACTTGGCAGAGATGCCTTGGTGCCTTCGGGAACTCTGAGACAGGTGCTGCATGGCTGTCGTCAGCTCGTGTTGTGAAATGTTGGGTTAAGTCCCGTAACGAGCGCAACCCTTGTCCCTATTTGCCAGCGATTCGGTCGGGAACTCTAGGGAGACTGCCGGTGACAAACCGGAGGAAGGTGGGGACGACGTCAAGTCATCATGGCCCTTACGGGTAGGGCTACACACGTGCTACAATGGCCGGTACAAAGGGTTGCGAGACCGCGAGGTGGAGCGAATCCCAGAAAGCCGGCCTCAGTCCGGATCGGAGTCTGCAACTCGACTCCGTGAAGTCGGAATCGCTAGTAATCGTGAATCAGAATGTCACGGTGAATACGTTCCCGGGCCTTGTACACACCGCCCGTCACACCATGGGAGTGGACTGCACCAGAAGTGGTTAGCTTAACCTTCGGGGGAGCGATCACCACGGTGTGGTTCATGACTGGGGTGAAGTCGTAACAAGGTAGCCGTAGGGGAACCTGCGGCTGGATCACCTCCTTAAACGATTAGCGGATCGCGAGATAAACGCTCACAATCAATTACCTGATCGACCAAGAGCAAAGACTGTGGAAAGGCTCTCGAAAGCCGCCCAGTGACCAACGGGTCTGTAGCTCAGTTGGTTAGAGCGCACCCCTGATAAGGGTGAGGTCGGCCGTTCAAATCGGCCCAGACCCACCATCTCGAGCTCAGTTGGTTAGAGCGCACCCCCGGGGTGTCGAAAGAGAGGGTGAGGTCGCGGGGTTTTTCGAATCGGCCCAGACCCACGAATTTCGCCAGATACCGTGTTGCTTTTCACCTCGTGTAGCAGGTTACACGTCGGCAAAAAGCGCCTTGTCATGACGAAAATTATCCAGATAACTGGATTATCTGGGGCCATAGCTCAGCTGGGAGAGCGCCTGCCTTGCACGCAGGAGGTCAGCGGTTCGATCCCGCTTGGCTCCACCAAATCTTTCCCCGTTGGCACACGCCACACAGTCACCAAGTTCTAAGCCATCCGCTTCGTCGCTAACACTGCGACCGAGTCGATCGCTTAGAGCTTCTGCTCTAAACGCTCTTTAACAATGTGGATCATGCTGACAGTTCTTCTCGCAAGAGAGGAACGAAAAGTGATACGTCTCAAGCGTATCCGGCAATTGTCGTTGTGATCGCGCGACCAGACTCCTTCGGGTTATATGGTCAAGCGATTAAGCGCACACGGTGGATGCCTTGGCAGCCAGAGGCGATGAAGGACGTTGTAGCCTGCGAAAAGGCTCGGTGAGGTGGCAAACAACCTGTGACCCGGGCATGTCCGAATGGGGAAACCCACCCAGCATAAGCTGGGTATCCCACACTGAATCCATAGGTGTTGGGAAGCGAACCGGGGGAACTGAAACATCTAAGTACCCCGAGGAAAAGAAATCAACCGAGATTCCCCCAGTAGCGGCGAGCGAACGGGGAGTAGCCCTTAAGCAGGTGACTGGTTAGACGAACGGTCTGGAAAGTCCGGCCATAGCGGGTGATAGCCCCGTAGTCGAAAACCTGATCCTGTGAAATCGAGTAGGTCGGGGCACGTGAAACCTTGACTGAACATGGGGGGACCATCCTCCAAGGCTAAATACTCCTGGCTGACCGATAGTGAACCAGTACCGTGAGGGAAAGGCGAAAAGAACCCCGGAGAGGGGAGTGAAATAGATCCTGAAACCGTGTGCGTACAAGCAGTGGGAGCAGACACGTTCTGTGACCGCGTACCTTTTGTATAATGGGTCAGCGACTTATATTCAGTGGCGAGCTTAACCGTATAGGGGAGGCGTAGAGAAATCGAGTCTTAACTGGGCGACCAGTCGCTGGATATAGACCCGAAACCGGGCGATCTATCCATGGCCAGGGTGAAGGTCAGGTAACACTGACTGGAGGCCCGAACCGGGATCTGTTGAAAAAGATTCGGATGAGCTGTGGATCGGAGTGAAAGGCTAATCAAGCTCGGAGATAGCTGGTTCTCCTCGAAAGCTATTTAGGTAGCGCCTCACGTATTACCGCCGGGGGTAGAGCACTGTTTCGGCTAGGGGCCCATCCCGGGTTACCAACCCGAGGCAAACTCCGAATACCGGTGAGTAGAGCGTGGGAGACACACGGCGGGTGCTAACGTCCGTCGTGAAAAGGGAAACAACCCAGACCGTCAGCTAAGGCCCCCAAATTCTGGTTAAGTGGGAAACGATGTGGGAAGGCATAGACAGCTAGGAGGTTGGCTTAGAAGCAGCCATCCTTTAAAGAAAGCGTAATAGCTCACTAGTCGAGTCGGCCTGCGCGGAAGATGTAACGGGGCTCAAACCAGATGCCGAAGCTACGGGTTCATCCTCAGGATGAGCGGTAGAGGAGCGTCGTGTAAGCCTGCGAAGGTGTGTTGAGAAGCATGCTGGAGGTATCACGAGTGAGAATGCTGACATGAGTAACGACAAGGGGAGTGAAAACCTCCCCCGCCGGAAGACCAAGGGTTTCTGTTCTACGTCAATCGGAGCAGAGTGAGTCGGCCCCTAAGGCGAGGCTGAAAAGCGTAGTCGATGGGAAACGGGTCAACATTCCCGTACCGGATGTGATTGCGATGGGGGGACGAAGAAGGCTAGGTGAGCCAGGCGTTGGTTGTCCTGGTGAAAGTCAGTAGGCTGAGAGCTTAGGCAAATCCGGGCTCTCAAGGCCGAGAGACGAGACGAACGGACTACGGTCCGGAAGTCATCGATGCCACGCTTCCAGGAAAAGCCTCTAAGCTTCAGATCACATGCGACCGTACCCCAAACCGACACAGGTGGTCAGGGTGAGAATCCCAAGGCGCTTGAGAGAACTCGGGTGAAGGAACTAGGCAAAATGGCACCGTAACTTCGGGAGAAGGTGCGCCGGCGTAGCGTGAAGAGACTCGCTCTCCTAGCGCGAACCGGTCGAAGATACCAGGTGGCTGCAACTGTTTATTAAAAACACAGCACTCTGCTAACGCGTAAGCGGACGTATAGGGTGTGACGCCTGCCCGGTGCCGGAAGGTTAATTGATGGTGTTAGCGCAAGCGAAGCTCCTGATCGAAGCCCCGGTAAACGGCGGCCGTAACTATAACGGTCCTAAGGTAGCGAAATTCCTTGTCGGGTAAGTTCCGACCTGCACGAATGGCGTAATGATGGCCACGCTGTCTCCACCCGAGACTCAGTGAAATTGAAATCGCAGTGAAGATGCTGTGTACCCGCGGCTAGACGGAAAGACCCCGTGAACCTTTACTATAGCTTCACACTGGACGCTGATGTTGCTTGTGTAGGATAGCTGGGAGGCTTGGAAACCGTGACGCCAGTTGCGGTGGAGCCAACCTTGAAATACCAGCCTGGCATCATTGGCGTTCTAACTTCGCACCGTGATCCGGTGTAAGGACAGTGTGTGGTGGGTAGTTTGACTGGGGCGGTCTCCTCCGAAAGAGTAACGGAGGAGCACGAAGGTACCCTCAGCACGGTTGGAAATCGTGCATTGAGTGCAAGAGCATAAGGGTGCTTAACTGCGAGACAGACACGTCGAGCAGGTACGAAAGTAGGTTCTAGTGATCCGGTGGTTCTGTATGGAAGGGCCATCGCTCAACGGATAAAAGGTACTCCGGGGATAACAGGCTGATACCGCCCAAGAGTTCACATCGACGGCGGTGTTTGGCACCTCGATGTCGGCTCATCACATCCTGGGGCTGAAGTCGGTCCCAAGGGTATGGCTGTTCGCCATTTAAAGTGGTACGCGAGCTGGGTTTAGAACGTCGTGAGACAGTTCGGTCCCTATCTGCCGTGGGCGTTGGAGATTTGAGAAGCGCTGCTCCTAGTACGAGAGGACCGGAGTGGACGCACCTCTGGTGTTCCGGTTGTCACGCCAGTGGCACTGCCGGGTAGCTATGTGCGGACGGGATAACCGCTGAAGGCATCTAAGCGGGAAGCCCCCTTCAAGATGAGATCTCCCTGAGACTTCGAGTCTCCTAAAGGGTCCAGCAAGACGAGCTGGTTGATAGGCACGGTGTGGAAGCGCTGCAAGGCGTTGAGCTAACGTGTACTAATGCCCCGTGAGGCTTGACCATATAACCCCAAGGGGTCTGGGTCGGGCGATCACATCGCGACAATGGCCGGATAGGCAAGAGACGTATCATCAGCATGATCCAGATTGGTCGATGTGAAGCCGGTGCGTGAAAGCGCGTCACATGGTTCATGTCGACGTCAGTTTTGCCTGACGACCATAGCGAGTGGGAACCACCTGATTCCATGCCGAACTCAGAAGTGAAACCGCTTAGCGCCGATGGTAGTGTGGGGTCTCCCCATGTGAGAGTAGGTCATCGTCAGGCACCTATACCGAACCCCCGGCTCATGCCGGGGGTTCATTCGTTTTGGGGTCTCTCCCTGGACCCGTTCGTCGGGAACGAACGGGAACCGCTTCAGCGGGCCCGAAGGGCGAGTCTCAGGATGAGACGAGTCAAGTCGCGGAGCGCCGCCCCTGAGCGTGTACGAGAGCCTGTCAGGCATCGATACCGAACCCCAGTCTCGAGAGAGGCTGGGGTTCACTCGTTTATGGGACCTGAATCCTTCGAAACCTTTCCCCGCTACGCGGCTCAGGCATGCTGCCCTTAACTTATCCCCACTCCCTTTATCGGGCTCCAGCGGTGATCGGTCGTGGCTTCATGTACGCCATGCGGTCGTCATTGATTGGCATCCGGCATTGCAGTGCTGGCGTTAGTCGAGACTGACCGAACCCGCATCGCGATGTCGTACTCAGGCGGGGCAGGGCTCCTCTATGGACTGCAGACTTGCGACCAGTTTTTCTACCTGCCCTAGCGCCTCTCGGATGGAGCGTTGCAGACGTTCGCCACCCTCTTCCTGGTACTCGATGGCGATGTCGTGGAACCGTTCGATCCCGATCAATTCCAGGGCGGCGCGTACGCTGGCTTCCAGATGGTTCATGTGCGCCATCGCCCCGCCTGGTCCTAGCCCATGCCCGCCGCGGGAAGAGAGAATCACCGCCTGGCGCGGTCGGTCATTGAGCAGCGGGACCACCGGATGTTCCAGGTTGCTGGGGTCGAAACCGATCGTGCGGCCCAGTCGGACGATCTGGTCGATCCATGCCTTGAACGGTGCCGGGTAGCTGTAGTTGTAGAGCGGTATTCCCAGGACCAGCACGTCGGCGTCGATCACTTCGTCCACCAGGCGGTCGCTCTCGGCGAGCGTCTGGTGCATCGCCAGTGTACGGCTCTCCTGTGGGGTAAAGGCTGCCGCGATCCAGTCTTCATCGAGATAGCTCGGCGGCTGCGCGCCCAGGTCGCGGCGGGTCACCGGATCGTCGGGCCGGGCGGCCTTCCACTGTTCGATGAAGTGATGCGTCAAGCGGCGGCTCAAGGAGCCATGTTGGTGGGTGCCGGCGCGGCCTGGCCGCGGGCTGGCATCGAGATGGAGCAGCTGGGTCATGGTGTTCTCCGTAGGAGAGGGGGCCGATTCGTTCGGCTCAGCCAGGTGCTTTTGGCCAGGGTTGAAATGAGTCTGCTTCAGCCTTGAGTGGCTTCACGACCATGAAATCTCACCCGCATCGCAGCGACAAACGACCATTTCTTGTCATAATGAGAAAATAAAACTCATCCATGAGGTGGTGCCATGAGCGCTCGTAAACTGCCCTCGCTCTCTGCGCTGCGTGCTTTCGAGGCGGCGGCGCGCCATCTCAGTGCCAAGCGTGCTGCCGCGGAGCTGTCGGTGACGCCAACCGCCATCAGCCACCAGATTCGCCAACTGGAGTCGCAGCTAGGCGTTGCGTTGTTCATTCGTCAGCCGCGGCAGCTACAGCTCACCATGCAGGGTCGCGAACTGCTTGCCGCTGCCAGCGAGGCTTTCGATACCCTGGCGGCCACGGTGGCGCGCCTGCGCCCGGAACCAGCGCATCTCAGTGTCACCCTCTCGACCATTCCAGCAGTGGCTGCGCGCTGGTTGCTGCCGCGGGTGAGCGAGCTGCGCCAGGCCCATCCGGATCTCAATCTCAACCTGCAGATTTCCCACCATCTGGTGCCGCTGGATGGTGTCGCGGCGGATATGGCGATCCGCTACGGCGCCGGGCACTGGCCAGGGCTGGAGGCCGAGAAGCTGTTCGACAACACCTTTGTGCCCGCCTGTAGCCCGAGCCTGGCAGTGCGCAGTCATGCGGATTTGCACCACGCCACGCTGATTCACTACGAGCCGCCCAATCACAAGGGCGCGCTGCTCAGTTGGGGCGCCTGGCAGACGCTGGCGCGCGTCCCCGAACTGGAGATCGGCCAGGGGCTGGTGTTCTCGGATGAAACCCACACCATCGCTGCCGCTCTGGGCGGCCAGGGCATTGCACTGATGAGCCGCACGCTGATCGCCGAGGAGCTGGCCGATGGGCGCCTGGTAGAGCCGTTCGGCCCCGAACTGCCGGGCGAGCCGTTTCATCTGGTCTACCCGCCGGCGCGGCGTGATGAGCCCGCTATTCGTGCTGTTCGCGAGTGGGTGATGAGGCTGGCCGAGGGTGACCAGAGAGGTCGTGATGAAAAGGCGTGAGAAGAGACTGTCAGAAGAGATTGCGGGAAAGGCGCGGCGGTGACGCCTTGGACAAGAATGCGGCGGCCCTGAGCCGCCGCGTCCGGTTCAGTCGTCTTCGTCGCGGGGGGATTGGAAGGCGCGCTTGTCATCGGGCAGGCGCACCATGTCGCCCAGGTTGAGGTCGCCGTGGCTGTCATGGCGTTCGCCGTCGTCGCCGATCAGGGCGGCGACCTTGCCGATGCTGACGCCATCCTTGTAGGCCTCGACCTGAATGCGCACGGTGGCACCGTGGTAGCGCGCGGTGAGAATCATCCCGGGCTGCGGCTCGACCCGGTGCTGTTCGTCCTTGGCGTAGTGGGCATTGACACTGGCGCCGCCCGGGGCGTCCCACTCGACATGCTTGTGCATGCGTTTCTCCTTGTCCAAGAGGTTCATGTGCTCCTAGCGTAGCGCGCTTTGCCCGCCTCTGCCGCGTGGTGACCTCGCCAAAAGGCGCACGTCACGGGAGAGCGCAACGCTTGTCTTTTGCCCGCGCCGGCAGCACAGTTGAAGGGTCTTTCGTAACCCAACAATGAGTGACAACAACGATGAAAAAGACAGTCATGGCACTGGCGGTCGCGGCGGCCTCGGTGTGCAGCATCGCGGCGCAGGCGGACGTCAAGGTAGGCTTTCTCGGCGGTTTCACCGGCGGTATCGAGAGCCTGACGCCGCCGATCTTCGACGGCGCCAAGTTGGCGGTGGCCGAGGTCAACGAGCAGGGCGGGCTGCTGGATGGCGAGAAGATGGTGATGCCGTCCGGCGATACCACCTGCTCGGATGCCGCGGCGGCCTCCAACGCCGCTGACCGCTTGGTCAACAGCGAGAAGGTGACCGCAATCGTCGGCGCGCTGTGCACCGGGGCGACCATCGCCGCGGCCAACAACGCGGCGATTCCGGGTGGGGTGGTGATGGTCTCGCCGGCCTCCACCGCGCCGGCGGTGACCGATCTCGCCGACAACGACCTGGTCTTCCGTACCGTGCCTTCCGATGCCTTCCAGGGGGAACAGCTCGCCAAGCTGCTGCTCTCCAAGGGGATCGACAATGTCGCCGTGACTTACGTCAATAATGACTATGGCCAGGGCCTCGACGGCGCCTTCACCAAGACCTTCGAAGCCGAAGGCGGTACCGTTGCCGCCAACCTGGCGCATGAAGACAACCGGGCCGACTACCGCTCCGAGATCGGGCAGCTCGCGGCCAGCGGCGCGCCGACCCTGGTGGTGCTCGCCTACGCCGACACCTCGGGCCAGACGATCCTGCGTCAGGCCTACGAAAGCGGCGCCTTCACCCAGTTCGCAGGTGGCGATGGCATGGTCGGCAACTCGCTGGTGGATGCGGTGGGCGCCGACGTGCTCGAGGGAATGATCGCCACCCGACCCGGGTCGCCGCAGTCGCCGGGCACCGAGACCTTCACCAAGCTGGCAGAAAAGGCGGGGATCGACCCCACCGCGGTGTTTGCTGCCCAGTCCTATGACGCCGCCTTCCTGCTCGCCATGGCGATCGAGAAGAACGGCAGCGCGGATCGTGAAGGGCTCTCCAAGGCACTGCGCGAGGTCGCTGGCGCGCCGGGCGAGAAGATCCTGCCGGGCGAGTGGGCGAAGGCCAAGAAGCTGATCGATGCCGGTAAAGACGTCGACTACGAAGGGGCCGCCGGTGACGCCGAGTTCGACAAGAACGGCGACGTGCCGGGCGTGGTAGTCGAGATGGCGGTGGAGAATGGCAAATTCGTCACCAAGGGGCCGGTGGGTGAGTAAGCTGATCGGTGAATAAATAGCGTTACCAAGGAGCCGGTTAGCGAGTCACTGCGCCGGCGCCTCCCGAGATAGAAAAATCCGGGATAGGAAAAACCCCGAGTCGGCGGCTGCCGGCTCGGGGTTTCTGGTTTTCATGTAACTCCACGGGGCTGTCGCGATGAGCGCCCGTCGTGGTGGGCGCCCGTCACCGTGAACGTCAATCGTGCTGGGCGACCCGCTCCGGGATCATCCCGCGCGGGGCAAAGCGCAGCACCAACAGGATCAGCAGCCCGATCACGAAGACTCGCGCCTGCAGCGCGCGGCTATCGAGATTGCCCGGCTGCCAGCCGAACCAGTCCCCGCCCAGGGCGGTCACCAGATGCATCAGCGCCAGCGCCAGTGGGCCGGACATGATCCAGATCACGTAGACCAGCACCGCGCCGAACAGGGTGCCCAGGTTGTTGCCCGGGCCGCCCAGAATCACCATCACCAGCACCAGGAAGGTGTGGTTGAGCGGCAGATAGCCCTGGGGGTCGAAGATCCCGGTGAAGCTGGTCAGCACCGCGCCGCCCAGCCCCATCAGGATACAGCCGAAGACGAAGATCTCCTGGCGCCGGCGGTTGATCGACTTGCCCATCGCCGCGGCGGAGACTTCGTTGTCGCGGATGGCGCGGATCATCCGCCCCCAGGGCGCGTGGTAGGCGCGGTGGAGCAGGAAGAAGATCACCGCGATCAGCACCGCGGTCACGCAGAAGTAGAGCGCGCGGGCGGTGACGAAGCCGACCTCTCCGGGGTCGGGTACCGGCCACGGCAGCGGTGAGATGGTGGCGGTGCCGCGGGTCAGCCAGTCCGAGTTCTTGAGAAACGCCTTGATGATCTCGGCGATGCCCAGGGTGGCGATGACCAGATAGTCGCTGCGCAGCCCCAGGCAGATATGCCCGATGACATATCCGATCCCCCCGGCGAGCACGCCGCCGACGATCCAGCCGAGCCATACCGGTAGCCCCAGGCCGCCGATGAACTCCACCTGGGACTCGATATCGCCGGTGACGCTGCGCAACCAACTGATCACCACCAGGTAGGCGATGAGCGCGACGATCACGGTAATCAGCGTGCGCAGCCAGCGCGGCACGCCGAGCCGATCGATGCGGCTGACGGCCAAGACCAGCGCGACCGCGGCGACGATCGCCAGCAGCACCCAGCCCAGCCGGCCCGGCAGGTCGCTGGCCCAGAAGGCGTGATTGACCGGAATGCTGAAGAAGGTGGCGGAGAAGCCGCCGAGAGCGACGAAGCCCATGATGCCGGCGTTGAACTGGCCGGCGTAGCCCCACTGGATGGTCAGGCCGAGGGCCAGGATGGCGTAGCAGGCGGCCTCGACCATCATGCGTGTGGCGTAGGCCGGCCCCATGCTGGCGAAGACGGCGAGCACCACCAGCGCCAGGCCGCCGAACAGCAGGATCTCGCGGCGGGGGAAAGGACGCTGGGACGGCGTCTGTTGAGTGGAGGGGTTCATTAGATCACCTTCCCTTTGAACAGGCCGGTCGGGCGCCAGATCAGCACCGCGATCAGAATGAAGAAGGGCACCACGATCTTGTACTCGGTGCCCACCAGCGCCAGGTTGTTGGGCAGCTCCAGCCAGCTCGGCAGGCTATCGCGCAGCGGGCGCAGCAGCACCGACCAGTTGAATACCGCCAGGGTCTCGGCGAAGCCGACCAGGAAGCCGCCGGCGATGGCGCCGTAAGGGTGGCCGACGCCGCCGACGATCGCCGCGGCGAAGATCGGCAGCAGCAGGAAGAAGCTCAGGTCCGGCTTGAACGCCACATCCAGCGACAGCAGCGTCCCCGCCAGGGTCGCCAGCGAGCCGGCGATTATCCAGGTCAGGGTGATGATCAGCTTGGTATTGATGCCCGAGGCGCGGGCCAGGTCGGGGTTGTCCGACATCGCTCGCATCGCCTTGCCCAGGCGCGCCCGGGTCAGGAACAGATGCAGCCCGATCACCGCCACCAGGGTGACCACGAACAGGATCACCTGCGGCTCGGTGATGATGATCGGGCGCGTCACGCCGGGCAGCTCGATGCGAAAGATCGCCTTGCGCGCCTCGACGTAGAGGCTCTCCGCGCCGGTGCCGGAGAACAGCCGGATCAGCCCCTGCAGCATCAGCGTGACCCCCAGCGAGGCGATCACCATCACGATCGGTTTGACCCCGTGGGCACGCAGCGGCTGGTAGAACACGCGGTCGATGCCCACCGCCACCAGCGAGGTGAAGATCATCGCCAGCGGCAGCATCACGATCGCGGTGGGCAGCCCCAGGGCGTCGCCGGCGTGGGGAAAGGCCAGCGTCAGCAGCAGCACCACGAAGGCGCCCAGGGTCATCATGTCGGCGTGGGCGAAGTGAGCGAAACGCAGGATGCTGTAGATCAGCGTCACCCCGATCGCGCCCATGGCGTAGATGCAGCCGGTCACGCTCCCGGCCACCACCACGTAGTTGAAGAAGTAGATCAGCTCATTCACGGCGAAATCTCTTGTCCTGTCGGCATGGCAGCGGCGCTCTCAACCGCCGAGGAAACTCTTGGCCACCTGCGGGTCGGCGAGCAGCGCCTCGCCGCTGTCGGTGAAGCGGTTCTGTCCGGCGGCGAGCACGAAGCCCCGGTGGGCGATACGTAGCGCCTGCTTGGCGTTCTGCTCCACCATCAGCACCCCGACCCCGGTGGCGCTGATGCGCTTCACCTGTTCGAAGATCTCGTTCATATAGCGCGGCGAGAGGCCGGCGGTGGGCTCGTCGAGCAGCAGCACGCTGGGTTCGTTCATCAGCGCCCGGCCCATCGCCACCATCTGGCGCTGGCCGCCGGAGAGTTCGCCCGCGGGCTGGTGGCGCTTGTCGTAGAGCGGCGGGAAGATGTCGTAGATCTGGCGCTTGAGCCGCGACACCGTGGCCGGCTTGAGAAAGGCGCCCATCTCCAGGTTTTCCGCCACCGAGAGGCTGGGGAAGATGTTCTTCTCCTGGGGCACGAAGCCCATCCCGCGCTCCACCAGCTTGTGTGGTGGCAGATTGGTGATCGGGTCGCCGCGCAGGCGAATCTCGCCGCCGGTGATGGTGAGCAGGCCGAACACGGCCTTGAGCATGGTCGACTTGCCGGCGCCGTTGGGGCCGACGATGACCCCGATCTCGTCGGCTTCGATCGCCATGTCGACGCCGTTGAGAATGTTCATGCCGCCGTAGCCGCCATGAACGTCGATCGCTTCGAGTAGTGGCATGGTGAGCTCGTTTGTTATTGAAGCGGTTGGCGCACCGGGCTGCCCGGCACGCCGGCCGTGAAGCGTCAGGCCGTGGTGGCCCCGAAGTAGGCCTCGATGACCGTCGGGTCGTTCTGGATCTGCGCGATCGGGCCCTCCATCATCACCTGGCCCTGGGCGAGCACGATCACCGGATCGCACAGCCGCGCGATCATGTCCATGTCGTGCTCGATCACCAGGAAGGTGTAGCCGAGTTCCCGATTGAGCCGTTCGATGTTGCCCATGAGATCGCCTAGCAGGGTGCGGTTGACCCCAGCGGCGATCTCGTCGAGCAGCACCACGCGGGCATCGGTCATCATGGTGCGACCCAGTTCGAGCAGCTTCTTCTGCCCGCCGGAGAGATTGCCGGCCAGTTCGTTGCGCACGTGGGCGAGGCCGACGAAGTCGAGCACCTCGAGCGCACGGCGGCGGGTCTCGGCCTCCTGGCGGCGTACCTCGCCCGGCTTGAACCAGGTGCTGAAGAGGTTCTCCCCCTCCTGGCCCGGCGGCACCATCATCAGGTTCTCCAGCGCGCTCAGGTGGCTGAACTCATGGGCGATCTGGAAGGTGCGCAGCAGCCCCTTGTGGAAGCGATGATTGGCGGTGAGATGGGTGATCGGCTCGCCGTCGAGCAGGACCTCGCCGCTGTCGGGCATGAGGCTGCCGGCGATGATGTTGAACAGCGTCGACTTGCCGGCGCCGTTAGGGCCGATCATGCCGGTGATCGAACCGCGGGCGACCTGGATGGAGCAGTCGTCGATGACGGTCAGGCCGCCGAACGACTTCTTGATATTGCGGACATCGATGATCGGAGTCATCGCGTCTCCCCTGCAGCGTTGTTGATATTGTGCTGTTGCTGGCGTACTGGATGTGCGTTGTCTTGGGCTAGCGCTTCTGGCTCGAGGATGTGTCTAGAGAGTTTATCTAGAGAGTCTATCTAGAGAGCCTGGCTAGCGTGCTGCTGTCCTGTTTCCTGTCGCTTTTGAGGTTAGATGTTGGGTTGGCACTTGCCGCGTTGGCATCGTTCAAACGCAAAGAAGGCGGCAACTCGCCCGATCATCGCCGCCGCGGGCGGGCAGGTCAAAGCCTGCCGGCGCGGTGGCGATGGGTGCGAGTGCCGCCCATCTTAATCCGATTTCGGAGCGGGTATCAGCCCTTCCTCAATTCTTCTTGGCGCGCTTACGCTCGTTCTCGGTCAGATACTTCTTGCGCAGACGGATGTGGTTGGGAGTGACTTCCACCAGCTCGTCGTCATCGAGGAACTCGATCGCCTGCTCCAGCGAGAAGCGCACCGGCGGGGTCAGGACGATGTTCTCGTCGTTGCCGGAGGCGCGCATGTTGTCGAGTTTCTTGGCCTTGGTCGGGTTGACCACCATGTCTTCGGCGCGGTTGTTGATGCCGATCAGCATGCCTTCGTAGACCTCGGTGCCGTGCTCGACGATCAGCTTGCCACGCTCCTGCAGGGCATAGAGCGCATAGGCCAGCGCCTTGCCGGACACCATCGACACCAGCACGCCGTTGCGGCGCTTGATCATGGCGTCGGGCTTGAGCGGGCCGTAGTGGTCGAAGCGGCTGGTCAGGATGCCGGTGCCGGAGGTCAGGGTCAGGAACTGGCCACGGAAGCCGATCAGCCCGCGCGCGGGGATGATGAAGTCCAGGCGCACGCGGCCCTTGCCATCCGGGTTCATGTTGGAGAGCTCGCCCTTGCGGTAGCCGAGTTCTTCCATCACCGAGCCCTGGTGCTGCTCTTCGCAGTCGATGATCACCTCTTCGTACGGCTCCTGCTTGACGCCGTCGATCTCGCGGATGATCACCTCGGGGCGGCCCACGGCCATCTCGAAGCCTTCACGCCGCATGGTCTCGATCAGGACCGAGAGGTGCAGTTCGCCGCGGCCGGAGACCTTGAACTTCTCCGGGCTGTCGCCCTGCTCGACGCGCAGCGCCACGTTGTGGATCAGCTCCTGGTCCAGACGCTCCTTGATGTTGCGGCTGGTGACGAACTTGCCGTCCTTGCCGGCGAACGGCGAGTCGTTGACCTGGAAGGTCATGGAGACGGTCGGCTCGTCGACGGTCAGCGCCGGCAGCGCCTCGACCGCGGCGATGTCGCACAGGGTGTCGGAGATCGCCAGGTCCTCGATCCCGGTGATGCAGACGATGTCACCGGCGGTGGCCTGCTGGGTCTGCACCCGCTCCAGGCCCATGTGGGTCATCACCTGGCCGATCTTGCCACGGCGGGTGTTGCCCTCCTTGGTGATCACGGTGATCTGTTGGTTGGGCTGGACGCTGCCGCGCTTGATGCGGCCCAGACCGATGACGCCGACGTAGCTGTTGTAGTCGAGCGCCGAGATCTGCATCTGGAAGGGGCCGTCGAGTTCGACCTTGGGCGGCTCGACGATATCGACGATCGACTGGAACATCGGCGTCATGTCATCGGCCAGCTGGTCCGGCTCCATGCCCGCGATGCCATTGAGCGCCGAGCAGTAGATGATCGGGAAGTCGAGCTGGTCGTCGCTGGCGCCGAGGTTGTCGAACAGATCGAAGATCTGGTCGATGACCCAGTCCGGGCGCGCGCCGGGGCGGTCGATCTTGTTGACCACGACGATCGGCTTGAGGCCCTGGGCGAACGCCTTCTGGGTCACGAAGCGGGTCTGCGGCATGGGGCCGTCGACGGCGTCGACCAGCAGCAGGACCGAGTCGACCATCGACATCACGCGCTCGACCTCGCCACCGAAGTCGGCGTGTCCCGGGGTGTCGACGATGTTGATGTGGTAGTCACGGCCTTTGCCGTCGTTCCACTGGATCGCGGTGTTCTTGGCCAGGATGGTGATGCCGCGTTCCTTTTCCTGGTCGTTGGAGTCCATGATCCGCTCCTGGCCTTCCGCTTTGCGGTCCAGGGTGCCGGATTGGCTCAGCAGCTTGTCGACGAGCGTGGTCTTGCCATGGTCGACGTGCGCGATGATGGCAATGTTGCGGATGCTCTCGATGCGAGCGTCAGTGTCACTCATGGGGCGGTATCCATATAAATGTGTGCGCCCACGTTGGCTGTCGATCGCCTTTTGACACGGGATCGACGAATGACCCTGGGCACGGGTAGGAAGGTCGGCCGCGCATTGTACAGGCAAGGGCGCGAGACTGGCTACTTTCGTCGCGTAGACATCGGAAGTCGTTGGTCTTGATGGCAGTTTCCCGTGTGGGCGATGACATTTCGATGGCGATCGCCGCCGATGCCATCACACGACGGGATTCCCTTTGGCTGCTGCCGGTCCTAGACTGGCCGCTCCATAGTCAACGAGGGACCTGGCTTGTCCACGTCTAACGACGACGGTTGTCGTCGCTCCACCGCACTTTTTCTCTCCGCGCCGCCGTGCTTCCCGGCGCACTCCCGATCCCGCTCGCGTGCTCGCCCCCGGCGACCCGGTCGGCCCCCTGGGGCGGCCTGTGCCGCGGCACCGCCGTGCTTCACCGCCGCGGGTGAGTGGCGATGATGCTCTGGTTCGAATTCTCCTGGATGCTCGAACCCGCCGCCTGGGCGGGGCTGCTGACCCTGGTGATCATCGAGATCGTGCTGGGGATCGACAACCTGGTGTTCATCGCCATTCTCGCCGACAAGCTGCCACCGGCGCAGCGCGACCGCGCCCGGGTGCTGGGGCTGTCGCTGGCGCTGGTCATGCGCCTGGTCCTGCTGGCGGCGATCTCCTGGTTGATGGGGCTGACGCGGCCACTGTTCGTGCTGTTCGAGCACGGCTTCAGCGGGCGCGACCTGATCCTGATCGGCGGTGGGCTGTTCCTGATCTACAAGGCCACCAGCGAGCTGCACGACCATCTCAACGCTGCCACCGCCCACCAGGGGCGCAACCGCGGCCACTATGCCGCCTTCTCGGTGGTGGTGGCGCAGATCGTGGCGCTCGATGCGGTGTTCTCGATCGACTCGGTGATCACCGCCGTCGGCATGGTCGATCACCTGATGGTGATGATGATCGCGGTGATCATCGCAGTGGGGCTGATGCTGCTGGCGAGCAAGCCGCTGACGCGCTTCGTCGGCGAGCACCCCACGGTGATCCTGCTGTGTCTCGGCTTTCTGCTGATGATCGGCTTCAGCCTGGTCGCCGAGGGCATGGGGCTGCACATTCCCAAGGGCTATCTGTATGGCGCCATCGGCTTCTCGATCCTGATCGAGCTGATGCACGAGTGGCGCCGGCGCAACGAGGATCGCGCCGGTGCCCGCCTGGGCGCGCGCCGGGCGCGGACTGCGGATGCGGTGATGCGCCTGATCAGCGGGGGCGACATGAGCCTGGAGCAGCGTGCCGGCGAGCCGCTACGCGACGAGGGCGATGATGACGACGCGGCGGTCTTCGGTGCCGACGAACGGCGCATGGTGCGCGGCGTGCTGTCGATGGCGGACAAGCCGATCAGCGCGGTGATGACCCTGCGCCGGGATCTCGACTGCGTCGATCTGGACGAACCGCTCAGCGTGCAGCAGACGCAGTTGCGCGAGAGCACTCACGCCACCCTGGTGGCGATTCGTGGCGGCGAGCGCGACGCGCCGCTCGGCGTGGTGCACAAGAAGCGCCTGATCGACACGCTGCTAACCCAGGCGCCGCTGGCGCTGGAGACGCTGGTCGAACAGCCGCTGGTGCTGCTCGAGAACACCAGCCTGGTCGAGGCGCTGCGCCAGTTCCAGCGCAGCGGCGCGCTGATCGCCTTCGTGGTCGACGAGTTCGGCACCCTGGAGGGTGTGGTCACGCTGTTCGATATCCTCATGGACATCGCCGAGGAGGACCCCCAGGCCCAGGGTGCCCAGGCCAAGATCCGCCGGGTCTCCGCGGATTGCTACGAGATCGACGCCAGCGAGGATGTGGTCGACGTCAACCAGCAGCTACCCGAGCCGCTGCCGTTGGGGCGCAACTACACCAGCCTCGGCGGTCTGGTGGTCGACCGCCTCGAGACCCTGCCCTATATCGGCGCGCGGGTGGAGATCGAACGCTGGCAGGTCGAGGTGCGCGATGTCGAGCGCCACCGCATTCGCCGGGTACGGCTGTGTCTGGCCCAGCCCGAGTGAGTGCCGGGCACGCGGTGGTGCCCGCCGCCGCGTGCTTGCTGGTGTGGATCGCGCAGGATGCCCGGCGCCTGGCCGCGCTCTATCAGGCGCGTGAGCTGGCGCTGCCGGATGCCTGGCTGGCCGCCGGCTTCGTGCGCAACTGCGTGTGGGATCGACTGCACGGCTACGCGACCGCCACCCCGCTCAACGATATCGATCTGATCTATCACGACCCCGACGACACCTGCGAGGCCCGCGATCGGGCGCTGAGCGAGCGGCTGCGTGCGGCCAGCGGGCAGCCGTGGTCGGTCAAGAACCAGGCGCGCATGCATCGGCGCCACGGCCACGCACCCTATGCCTCGGCGAGCGCGGCGATGCGCTACTGGGTCGAGCGCGAGACCGCGCTGGGGGTGCGTCTGGACGCGTCGGGGACGCTGCGTCTGAGTGCCCCGCTGGGGCTCGACTCGCTGCTGGCGGGGCGGCTGTCACACAACCCACGCCACGGCGATGTGACGGTGTTCCATCGGCGTGTCGCCGAGAAACGCTGGCGAGAGCAGTGGCCTCGCCTGAAGGTCATACCGGCCTGAGGCGGACGATCCGAGCGCACGCCTTTTCATCACAGCGCCCGGGTTCATCACAGCGCCCGGGGCCAGACAGCTTCAGGATAAGAAAGCCCCTAGTGCGGCAGATGCCCCAACAGCCAATCAAACAGCCTGCCCGCGCTGCTGGCCAGCGGTTGGCCGATGACGAATCGTGGCAGCCGCCGGGTGTCGCTGCCCGGCTCCAGCCAGCCCGGGGTGCGCGTCAGCCAGCGGGCGTCGGCGTCGAGCCGGGTGAAGCGGTCGAGTGTCTCGATATCGCCGGGATCGGTGCAGGCGCGGATGCTCAACGGCTCGCGACACAGCCGTGACAGCCGTTGCTGTCCGGTCTGCAGGGCGCGCCGGGCATCGGTGCTGGCGGCGAGTGCGGCAACGTCGGTCAGTTGTCCGAAGCGCAAGAGCCCGGCCTGGTCGAGCCGACGTACGCTGAAGGCATCGAGTGCCGGCTCCAGCTGGTGCCTGCCGGCCAGCTCCTCCTGCCACAGCGTCTGCGCGATCTCCTTGAGACGCGGCGCTTTAGCCTTCTGCTGCGTCTGCAGATAATCCTCGATCGCCTGGCTCTTGCGCTCGTCCTGCCCGCCGCGGGGTGCGCCCGGCAGGTCGAGTTCGGACAGCCGGGTCGCGACGCGGCCGCGGGCACTCTCGTCGTGCCACAGGGCTTCGGCGATCAGCGTGCGATCGGGCATCCACGGCTGGCGGACCATCGGGTCGGGAAGAAAGACACTGGCCGGGAAGGCCAGCTTTTCGAGCAGCGGATGGAGACGCGTGGCGACGTCACGCCAGCCGCCATCGATGGTCAGTGCGATGCGCGGCAACTGATCGTGATGCAGCTGCAGGGCACTCTCGAGACTGACGATCTGGGCACTCTCGGTGAGGGTGGCGATGAGGTGTGCCAGGCTCTCCGGCCCGAGGCAGGTGTCGCGGCGATGCGGCAGACGGGCTTCGTCTTCGCTGTCGAGTACGCGGTTGAGCGCCAGAATCGCGCTGCGTCCCCATAGCGGCTCACTCAGATTGCGCCGCCAATGGCCGCGCAAGCGTTGTACCACGTCCTGTGGGCGATCCAGCCTGGGCATGTGTAGCCTTCCGTGATCAGGGAGCGACGGTGGCGGCGAAGGCGCCCTCCGCCCCAGTATCTCCGTCCTGCTCGCCGTGGAAAAGGGGCGTGGCGCAAACTTGCATGGTCAAGTCGCGCCCTGATTTGGTGCATATTGATCTTTTGGTTGGCCTTTTTGGTGCACTCGTCCGCGCGTGACGCACCAGAATGAAACCCTGGCGCTTTTCCGACGATTTTAGTGCATCGGCGTGATGCTGAAAAAAGATGGCATTACAGGGAGTTATTGTTTTACCACCAGCGTCTGCCTCATTTTGGCACATTACTTGCTCTTGTTTCGTAACACGCTTTATCGATCCGCGGGCAGTGGTTGCACGCATGGGCAAGCGCCCGGGTCACATGCTAAAAAGCGGTGTTGGACATTCGCCAACGAATCGAGCCATGGCTCACAGTGGAGGACAACATGTCTGAGAAAACCCTCGCCCTTATCGAAGAACACGACGTCAAGTGGATCGATCTGCGCTTTACCGATACCAAGGGCAAGGAGCAGCACGTCACCATTCCGGCCAGCGCCGTCGACGCCGAATTCTTCGAAGAAGGTCAGATGTTCGACGGTTCTTCCATCGAAGGCTGGAAGGGCATCAACGAATCGGACATGATCCTGCGTCCGGAAGACGGCACCGGCTTCCTCGACCCGTTCACCGAAGACGCCACGCTGATCCTGCGCTGCGATATCATCGAGCCGGCCACCATGCAGGGCTACGAGCGTGATCCGCGCTCCATCGCCAAGCGCGCCGAAGCCTATCTGAACAGCACCGGTCTGGGCGACACCGCCTTCTTCGGCCCGGAGCCTGAGTTCTTCATCTTCGACGAGGTCCACTTCAAGTCCGACATCGAAGGCTCGATGTACAAGATCACCTCGGAAGAGGGCGCCTGGTCCACCGATCGTCAGATCGAAGGCGGCAACCTGGCGCACCGTCCGCGCGTCAAGGGCGGCTACTTCCCGGTGCCGCCGGTCGACAGCTTCCACGACATCCGCAGCGCCATGTGCAACACGCTGCAGGCGATCGGCCAGTCGGTCGAAGTGCATCACCACGAGGTCGCCAACGCCGGCCAGAACGAGATCGGCGTCAAGTTCAACACCCTGGTGAAGAAGGCCGACGAAGTTCAGGAGCTGAAGTACGTGGTCCACAATGTGGCGCACGCCTACGGCAAGACCGCCACCTTCATGCCCAAGCCGCTGGTCGGTGACAACGGCTCCGGGATGCACGTCCACCAGTCGTTCTGGAAAGATGGTCAGAACCAGTTCGCGGGTGACGAGTACGCCGGCCTGTCCGAGATGGCGCTCTACTACATCGGCGGCATCATCAAGCACGCGCGTGCCCTGAACGCCTTCACCAACGCCTCGACCAACTCCTACAAGCGCCTGGTGCCGGGCTTCGAAGCGCCGGTCATGCTCGCCTACAGCGCGCGTAACCGTTCCGCCTCGATCCGTATTCCGTACACCTCCAACCCGAAGGCCAAGCGGGTCGAGACGCGCTTCCCCGATCCGACCGCCAACCCGTACCTGGCGTTCTCGGCGATGCTGATGGCCGGTATCGACGGCATCAAGAACAAGATCCATCCTGGCGATGCCATGGACAAGAACCTCTACGACCTGCCGCCGGAAGAGGGCAAGAAGGTTCCGACCGTCGCCAGCAGCCTGGATCAGGCCCTGGAAGCGCTGGACAAGGATCGCGCCTTCCTGACCGAAGGTGGCGTCTTCACCGACTCCATGATCGATGCCTACATCGAGCTGAAGGGTGAAGATGTCGAGCGTCTGCGCATGACCACGCATCCGGTCGAGTTCGAGCTCTACTACAGCCTTTGAACGACGGCCTTTGAACGACAGCCTGTAATCGGCGGCGTTCGCGCTCGACGACAAGCCCCACTTCGGTGGGGCTTTTTCGTCTGCGGCCGATAGAGAGCGGAAACGGAGCGCCGAAACGGCAGGTGGGGGAGACTCGGATGCGCAGCGATACCCAGTGTGAGGCCCGGTGCGGGTGGCGCCGGCGTGAGCGGTTCGGAAGGCGCGCACTGGCGCGCGTCATGGCGGGTGTGACGGTCGCGGTGATGGCCACCGGCGCGGCGTTGGCGGCGCCGGTCTACCGGCATATCGATGCCCAGGGCAACGTGGTCTACAGCGACCGCCCGGCCAGCGGCGAGCGGGTCGAGCTGGCCCCGATCAGCGTGGTCGACCCGCAGGAGGCGGAGGGTTCGGCGGGTGTGGTGTCATCGGTGTCACCGCGCGAGATGCCGGCACCCGAGGCGGCAGCGGCCTACACGCGCTTCGAGATCGCCAGCCCCGCCGATGGCACGACCCTGCCCACCGGGCGTGCCGGCGACGTCCAGGTGCGCCTGGTGATCCAACCGCCGCTGGCGTCCTCCGACCGGGTGCAACTGCGGGTGGATGGCGAGGTACGCCAGTCGCCGATGCGCACCCAGGTGTTCGCGGTGAGCGGCCTGGCGCGCGGTGAGCACCAGCTGCTGGCGGAGATCGTCGATGCCCAGGGAGCGGTGCAACTGGCCACGCCGCCGGTCACGCTCTATGTCCAGCGCGCCAGCGTGAATCTGCCCGCCAACCCGAACCGCGCCAACGGCTCGAAGTAATCCGCTCGCTCGGCTCGGGTAGCGAACGGGAAAGACGCCCGGTGGCGTGTGTCGCCCTGGACCTGCTCGCCTTGGCCTCCCTGCTTGAGCCGACTCACCTTGAATCTCTTGCGCCATTTTGGTGCATTGGCGATAGGATGGCGTGGCCTCCAGGCCGCCAACGCCCGTCGGTTTGGAGGTGGCGCGGTTCTTGCACTGAATCAGGACATGGCGGATCACCACGATGGAACGACGTATGTATCAACGCTTGCTGGAACATCTGACGACGGCTGTCGTGCTGCTCGACGAGCGGCTCCAGGTGCGCTGGCTCAACCCCGCCGCCGAGGCGCTGCTGGCAGCCAGCCGGCCGCGGGTGGTGGGGCAGTGGCTGGAGTGCCTGGAGGGCGAGTCGGGGCGGGTGCGCGAGGTGTTGAGCAAGGCGATGTGCGAGTTCCACCCCTACACCCAGCGCGAGGCGTCGCTGTCGCTGCCCGGCGGCGAGACGATCACCGTCGACTTCACCGCGACGCCGATCACCAGCCGCGAGCTGCTGCTGGAGATCGAGCCGCGCGACCGGCTGCTGCGTATCTCTCGCGAGGAGGCGCTGATCGCGCGTCAGGAGACGGTCAAGGTGCTGACCCGCGGCCTGGCCCACGAGGTCAAGAATCCGCTGGGCGGCATTCGCGGCGCGGCCCAGCTGCTGGAGCGCGACCTGCCCGACCCGCAGCTGGCGGAGTTCACCCGTATCATCGTCGAGGAGGCCGACCGCCTGCGCGATCTGGTCGACCGCATGCTCGGCCCCAACACCCTGGTGCGCCACGAGCCGCTCAACGTGCACAAGGTGCTGGAGCGGGTGCGCGCGCTGCTGGAGGCGGAGCACCCCAGGCTCGCCTTCGAGCGCGACTACGACCCCAGCGTGCCGGATCTGATCGGCGACGAGGCGCAGTTGATCCAGGCCACGCTCAACGTCGCGCGCAATGCAGTACAGGCGATGACCGAGCATGCCACTCCCGAGCCGCGGCTGCTCCTGCGTACCCGGGTGCGGCGCCAGTTCACCCTGGGCGCGGAGCGTCATCGCCTGGTGTGCGAGATGGCGATTCTCGACAACGGCCCGGGGATTCCCGAGCCGATCCGCGAGACGCTGTTCTTCCCCATGGTCTCCGGGCGCGCCGAAGGCAGCGGCCTGGGGCTCTCCATCGCGCAGTCGATCCTGCATCAGCACCAGGGGTTGATCGAGTGCGAGTCGCGCCCCGGGGCCACCGAGTTCCGTCTGCTGATTCCGTTCGAGGCGCCGGTTTGAGCGTCTCTCGCTATCCCCGCGGGCGCGCAAGGACGCGCTCTGCCGCTAGCGCCGCGAGCGCGGTTCACGCCGTCGCTGCGAGCGCTATTCATCTTTGTGCAGGAGGAGTGTCATGACCGATGTCGCCCGTATCGTGATCGTCGACGACGATCGTGCCATCCGCTGGGTCCTGGAGCGGGCGCTGGCGCAGCCGGATCTGGAGGTGAAATCCTTCGAGCGCGCCGATGCCGCGCTGGAGGCGATCGAGCGCCAGCCGCCGGAGGTGTTGTTGACCGATATCCGCATGCCGGGGATCGACGGGCTCGACCTGATGGCCAAGGTGCGCGAGATGCACCCGGACCTGCCGGTGATCGTGATGACCGCGCACTCGGATCTCGACAGCGCGGTGGCTTCCTACCAGGGCGGCGCCTTCGAGTATCTGCCCAAGCCGTTCGATGTCGACGACGCTCTCGCGCTGGTGCGCCGCGGGGTCGCCCATGCCCGCGAGCGGCGCTCGCCGGCGGCGATGCCGGAGGGGCTCTCGGCGGAGATCATCGGCGAGGCGCCGGCGATGCAGGAGGTGTTCCGCGCCATCGGCCGGCTGTCGCAGTCGCATATCACGGTGCTGATCAACGGTGAGTCGGGCACCGGCAAGGAGCGGGTCGCCCAGGCGCTGCACCAGCACAGCCCGCGTCGCGGTCAGCCGTTCATCGCCCTCAACATGGCGGCGATTCCCAAGGACCTGATGGAGTCGGAGCTGTTCGGCCACGAGAAGGGCGCCTTCACCGGGGCCACCGCCCAGCGTCGCGGACGCTTCGAACAGGCCGACGGCGGCACCCTGTTCCTCGACGAGATCGGCGATATGCCGGCCGATACCCAGACCCGGCTGCTGCGCGTGCTCGCCGATGGCGAGTTCTATCGGGTCGGCGGGCACACGCCGGTCAAGGTCGACGTGCGGATCATCGCCGCGACCCACCAGAATCTGGAGACCCTGGTTACCGACGGGCGCTTCCGCGAGGATCTGTTCCACCGTCTCAACGTGATCCGCGTGCACCTGCCGCGGCTGGCCGAGCGGCGCGAAGATATCCCGCGGCTGGCCCAGCACTTCCTCGCCGAGGCCGCCAAGGAGCTCGCGACCGAACCCAAGGTGCTGACTCAGGAGGCGACCGCCCATCTCACCCGTCTGCCGTGGCCGGGCAACGTGCGCCAGCTCGAGAACACCTGCCGCTGGCTCACCGTGATGGCATCGGGACGCGAGGTGCTGGTCGACGATCTGCCGCTGGAGCTGCGCGATCTCGACGGCGTGGAAGCGCCCAGCGGTGACTGGCGCGCGGCCTTCCGCGAGTGGGCGGATCGCGCCCTGGCCGCGGGCCACACGCATCTGCTCGAAGAGGCGGTGCCGGACTTCGAGCGTATCTTGATCGAGACCGCGCTCAAGCACACCGGCGGGCGTAAGGGCGAGGCCGCAGAGCTGCTGGGCTGGGGGCGCAACACCCTGACGCGCAAGCTGAAGGTGTTGTTGCCGGCGCTGGCGGATGACTGAATCCGAATTTAACCTCGATCATAAAAGCGGCTAGTCTGACACGACGCCCGGTGTTGTGACCGGGCGTCAATCCATCACCCAGGGGATGCCATGATCGAGAACACCGCCTGGTGGCGTGGCAGCGTCATCTATCAGATCTATCCGCGCAGCTTCATGGATGCCCGCGGTGACGGGATCGGCGATCTGCCGGGGATCACCTCGAAGCTCGACTACGTCGCCGAGCTGGGGGTCGATGCGATCTGGGTCTCGCCGTTCTTTCCCTCACCGATGAAGGACTTCGGCTACGACGTCACCGACTATCGCGGCGTCGATCCGATGTTCGGCTCCTTCCACGACTTCCAGATGCTGCTCGAGCGCGCCCACGAGCTGGGGCTCAAGGTGATCATCGACCTGGTGCTCAGCCACACCTCCGATCAGCACCACTGGTTCGTGCAGAGCCGCAGCTCGCGCGACAACCAGAAGGCCGACTGGTATGTCTGGGCCGACCCCAAGCCCGACGGCACGCCGCCCAACAACTGGCTGTCGTTCTTCACCGGCAGCGCCTGGACCTTCGATAGCCGGCGGCGCCAGTACTATCTGCACAACTTCCTGTCGTGCCAGCCGGATCTCAACTTCCACAATCCGGCGGTGCGCCGGGCGCAGCTCGACAACGCGCGCTTCTGGCTCGACATGGGCGTCGATGGCTTTCGCCTCGACACCTCCAACTTCTACTTCCATAGCCAGGGGCTCGAGAACAACCCGGCGCTGGGCAGCGGCGAACTCAAGACGCCCAGCGTGCCGGCGTCCAACCCCTACGCCATGCAGCGCCACCAGTTCGACATCAGCCAGCCCGAGAACCTGGGCTTTCTGCGCGAGCTGCGTGAGCTGATGGAGGAGTACCCCGGCACCACCACGGTAGGCGAGATCTCCGACGACCGCCCGCTGGAGCGGATGGTCGAGTACACCACCGGCAACGACCGCCTGCACATGGCCTACACCTTCGACCTGTTCGATGCGCGCTTCGAGGCCAAGCAGCTGCGCGATGTGATCGAGCACTTCCAGTATTACGCCGTCGATGCCTGGCCGTGCTGGGCGCTCTCCAACCATGACGTGATGCGCGTGGTCTCGCGCTGGACCGATCACGAGCATCTGGAGCAGCACGGGCCGCTGGTGGCGCGGCTGGCCACGGTGATGCTCTGCTCGCTCTATGGCAGCGTGTGTCTCTATCAGGGCGAGGAGCTGGGGCTACCCGAAGCCGATGTGCCCTACGAGCGGCTGGTCGACCCCTACGGCCTGGCGCTGTGGCCGGAGTACAAGGGACGCGATGGCTGCCGCACGCCAATGCCGTGGAGCGAGGGCGACCGCGGTGGCTTCTCCAGCGTCGAGCCCTGGCTGCCGGTGGATGTGCACCATCGCCGCCTGTGCGTGGATCGTCAGCTCGCCGACGCCGACAGCACCCTGAACGTGACCCGCGCCTTTTTGCACTGGCGCAAGGCGCAGTCGGCGATGGTCGACGGCACCCTGATCCTCTCCGACTTCGACGACGAGCTGCTGGGCTGGCTGCGCGTCTCCCGTGATCAGGCGATCCTCGCGGTGTTCAACCTGACCGCCGAGACCCGTACCACCGGGCTGCCCGAGGGCGCCGGGGAGATCGTCTACCGCCAGGGCTTCAACCCCGAGCTGGTGGAGGGGCAACTGAGGCTGCCTCCGTTCCAGGCGGCGTTCATCGAGATCGCCCGCGACAGCATCGACCCGCGAGCGCTGATCGAGCAGGAGCCGGATCTCGAGCGCAAGGGCTTCCTGAGCCGCCTGCTGGGCTCGCTGATGGGGCAGGAGGAGGGTGGCACGCGGCCGAGCTGAGGCCACGTGCCGCCGGAATTGCTCGGGGCGTGAAGCGTTACGCGCCCCAGTAATCGCGGGCCAGATCCACCACCAGCCGGATCTTGTCCCACTGGGCCTGCTCGGCCAGGTCGTTGCCCTCCTCGGTGGAGGCGAAGCCGCACTGCGGGCTCAGGCAGAGCTGCGACTTGGCGACGAAACGGCTGGCCTCGTCGAGCCGCGCACGCACGCCGGCGGGGTCTTCGAGGTCGCCCACCTTGGTGGTGACCAGACCGAGCACCGCCTGCTGATGGCCTTCGGGAATGAAGCGCAGCGGGTCGAAGCTGCCGGCACGATCGCTGTCGTACTCCAGGAACCAGGCATCGACGCCGACCTGGCCGAACAGGGTCTCGGCCACCGGCTCGTAGCCGCCTTCGCTGATCCAGGTGGAGCGGAAGTTGCCACGGCAGACGTGCAGCGAGACGAACAGATCGTCGGGCTTGTCGGCGAGGGCGTGGTTGAGCATCTCGGCGTAGATCGCCTGCAGCCGGTCGGGGTCGTCGCCCCGGGCGCGGGCGGCTTCACGCTCCTTCTCCGAGCAGAGATAGGCCCACACGGTGTCGTCGAGTTGCAGATAGCGGCAGCCGGCAGCGTAGAAGGCGCGGATCGCCTCGCGATAGGCGTCGGCGGTGTCGGCGAAGAAGGCGTCCAGGCTCGGATAGACATCGCTGTCGATCTTCTTGCGGCCACCGCGGAAGTGCAGCACGCTGGGGCTGGGAATGGTCATCTTGGGCATCGCCGTGGCCACCCCGGCCAGATAGCGAAAGTGCCCGAGCATCGGATGATCGGGGTTGAAGCCGACCTTGCCGTCGACCCGGATCTGCTTGGCCCCGGTCTGTATGCCCTGGAACTGGATACCCTGCTCACCGACGAAGCCGGTAACGCCGTCGAGCTGTTCGAGAAAATCGAAGTGCCACCAGGCACGCCGGAATTCACCGTCGGTGACCACCGCAAGGCCGGCCGCCTCCTGCTGCTCGACCACCCGGCGGATTTCGCGATCCTCCACCGCGGCGAGTGCAGCCGCATCGATCTCGCCCTGCTGATAGCTGGCGCGGGCCGCCTTGAGTGCCGCCGGACGCAGAAAGCTACCGACGATATCGGCTCGGAATGGGGGATGCGCTTGTGACATGGCAGTTTTCTCCGGTAGTAAAGCGACGGCATGCTGAGGGTGCTAATAGTGCGTGATGAGTACGATCGACACCAATGAAGGCGTTTCACGTCGATCATGCAGGGCGTTCACCTTGGTGCTCGAGACCGCTGAGCCTTCCTCGGCGCTGACGTTTGGCGATAAGACTTTAGTGGTAGAATCGTCGGCATTCTGACTCAACCCGTCGCGCCAGCGCGCGCCGGTTCGCGTTCGTTTTTCATCATCTCATTCATCACCGCGCGTGACGCAAGGCGCGGGGCGACATCACAGGAGTCTTCCGTGGCGACACCTTCCCAGCACGATCTGCGCAACGCCTTCCGCCAACTGTTGGCCAACGACGAGTGCTACTACACCGCCTCGGTGTTCGACCCGATGTCGGCGCGTATTGCCGCTGATCTGGGCTTCGAGGTGGGCATTCTCGGCGGTTCGGTGGCCTCGCTGCAGGTGCTGGCGGCGCCCGACTTCGCGCTGATCACGCTGAGCGAGTTCGTGGAGCAGGCGACCCGGATCGGCCGCGTGGCGCGGCTGCCGGTGATCGCCGACGCCGACCACGGCTACGGTAACGCGCTCAACGTCATGCGCACGATCACCGAGCTGGAGCGCGCCGGGGTCGCTGCCCTGACCATCGAAGACACCCTGCTGCCGGCGCAGTACGGCCACAAGTCCACCGACCTGATTCCGGTCGAAGAGGGCGTGGGCAAGATGCGCGCCGCCCTCGAAGCGCGCATCGACCCGGCGATGGCGATCATCGCCCGCACCAACGCCGGGCAGCTCGATGACGACGCCGCGGTCGCGCGGATTCGTGCCTATCAGGCCGCCGGCGTGGACGCCATCTGCCTGGTCGGCGTGCGCGATTTCGACCATCTCGAGACGCTGGCCTCGGTGCTGACCGTACCGCTGATGCTGGTCACCTACGACAATCCGGCGCTGCGTGACCGTGCGCGCTTGGCCAAGCTCGGCGTGCGCATCGTGGTCAACGGCCACGCCGCCTACTTCGCCGCGATCAAGGCGACCTACGACTGCCTGCGCGAGCAGCGCGATATCGCCACCAACGACCTCGACGCCTCGCGTCTCTCGACGCGGTACTCCACCCTGGAGGAGTACCGTATCTGGGCGCGTGAGTACATGGACGTCAAGGAGTAAGCCCCAGCGTCGACGAGGCGCGATGTCGGGGCGAGCGCTTTTCTTCGTCCCGAGCGATCGGCATGCTAGGCGTTAACCAGAACGCCTAGCCCCCTTATTGTGGCTCTCGGCAGTGAGCTGCTGTCCTTTCGAACGGAGATACCGATGACCGCCATGCACTGGGAGCGCCTGCTCGACCCCGTGCGTCTACACGACGCCCGCACCTCGCGCGGCGAGGTGGGGCGTAGTCCTTTCCACAAGGACTTCGACCGCATCGTCTTCTCCGGCTCGTTCCGGCGCCTGGGGCGCAAGACCCAGGTGCACCCGCTCACCGACAACGATCATATCCACACCCGGTTGACCCACTCGCTGGAGGTGGGCTGTGTCGGCCGCAGCCTGGGCATGATCGTCGGCGAACAGCTTCGCGAGCGGCTGCCAGAGTGGGTCAGCCCCGCGGACCTGGGGGTGATCGTGCAGGCGGCCTGCCTGGGGCACGACATCGGCAACCCGCCGTTCGGCCACGCGGGTGAGTACGCCATCCGCGACTGGTTCAAGTGGACCGAGCAGCAGGGCGGTGGCCTGCTCGACGGGCTGGACGAGGCCGAGCGTGCCGATCTACTCACCTACGAAGGCAATGCCCAGGGCTTCCGCATCGTCACCCAGATCGAGTACAACCAGTTCCGCGGCGGCATGCGGCTCTCGGCGGCGACCCTGGGCACGCTGCTCAAGTATCCGTGGACGGTCGAGCACGGCGGCAAGATGGGCAAGTTCGGCTGTTATCAGTCGGAGAAGCACCTGCTCTCCGAGGTGGTCGACCGGCTCGGCATGAAGTCGGCCGGGGAGTCCAAATGGTGCCGCCACCCGCTGGCCTATCTGGTCGAGGCTGCCGACGATATCTGCTACGCGCTGCTCGACCTGGAAGATGGCCTGGAGATGGGCATTCTGCGCTTCGACGAAGTCGCGGAAGTACTACTGCAGATCGCCGGAGAGCCGCCCAAGGGCTATCCGGGCATGCAGGAAGCCGGGGTCTCCCAGCGCCGCCGTATCGCCGCCCTGCGCGGCGCGGCGATGGAGCGCGCGGTCAACGAGGTCGGTGATGTCTTCGTCCAGCACGAGCAGGCGCTGCTCAACGGCACCCTGACCGACGACCTGCTCGAACTGTGCCACCCGGACCTGGCCTGGGGCGTGTCCGCGGCCAAGCAGCTGGCGCGTGAGCGCATCTTCCAGAACGAGCGCAAGGCCAAGCTGGAAATCGGCGCCTACACCACCCTGGGCATCCTGCTCGAAGCCTTTATCGGCGCCGCCCACGAGCTGCACCACACCGGCCAGTCATCCTTCAAGCACCAGCGCGTGCTGGCGCTGATCGGTGAGAACACCCCCAAACCCTCCTGGTCGCTCTACGCCAGCTACCGCCGCATGCTCGACTTCATCGGTGGCATGACCGACCACTACGCGGTCGAGCTCGCTCAGGAGATGGGCGGCCGCCTCAAGGGAGATTGAGATAAGGTCCTGTTGAAAACCTTGGTAGACAGCGGCGTGAATCGCCGCTGTTACCCTTGGCATTTTTCAATGCCACATGGCTGGTTCATCTTCGGCATCGACTAAGTCGATATTCGCGCCGCTGATGCCAAAAAGAGCATGGTTTATCCATTGGCTTTGAATAGGCCGGTTTGCGCGATCTAAACCGATCACATTCCTCGTTCCGGCAGTAATCCTCTATCGGCCAGAAATACCTCGGTCGCCCGGGCCAGTTTGATATGCTCTTCGTTGTCGGGGTCGAAGGGGTCTTTGGTGGTCACGATGAGGGTGCCGATATTCGGCAGATACTCCGCCATCGCAACAAAGGGCATCTCGTTACTCAGATCGACATCCGGCACCAGTGCCATCCAGCCGACCCATTCACGATGCGGAAATACGGCATGAGGACGATAGCGCTGTGGAGCTACATCGGCCCATAGGGGAGGCATAATGCTGGACAAATGCCGGAGGCAATTAGCAAAGACCTTCCAGTAATTAGGCCAGTCGGCTTTTTTTAGTAAGCCAGTATCTATGAAGAATGCACCTGGGCGCTCTCCCCCCCAAGAGAAGCCGTTTTCAATGTAATAATATTTTTTTTCCTCTGGGCTAAAGTTGCCTCGGGATGTGAATGATATTAAGCCTTCTCCACTATATTTGGGGTCGAATTTTTTCTCGGGTTTTATGGCGTCATTAATGACCCTGTTGCGTTCATGAACGTCGATCGATATGCCTTGCTCACCATAGGCATAACGCCACTGGTGCATAACCGGGTCTTCTCCACTGATTTTTTCAAGCATGGCGATCCATTTGTCGTAGACTGCCTCTGCTTGCATCGGTGCTTCAGCAGGTAAACTAATGAACCTTAGTACTGCACCGGAATAACCCATGCTTAATCTCCGTTGATATTGATCGTTACCTAGGCAGGCTCATATAGACAGGGGGTCGGCAGCCTTCTGTTCATGAATCTTTCTGCAGTATAATCTCGTACGACGTTATCAGAAAAGTACCAGGATAACTGCGCAGGCGGTATATTATTTGCTATTGCTCCTTGCTGTCGACTTGCCTGTACGGGGAATTCGTCAAGCGCCTTTGACATGAAATCCAAGCGGTTTCCTTGGCTATTGACAATTTCCCTGGGCTGCCAGCGACCTAGCCAATCCTGCTCCAGAAACTGCCGATAACCATACTTAGCCTCGACCAGTGTACACCTGGCCGACCAGAACCCATCGAAATCGACGCCATTGAATTGCCACTCCTCGATCCGGTTTGGCCCCACGATAGCAAAGGTCGGTCCGCTGCCCATATTGGCGATCTTCAACTGGTATTCGGGCCAACGTCCGTCACCCGTCTCGAAACGCCGGCCTGCAATGAATATGCTCCTCCTTTTTCGGGGCTCGCAGTCGTTGCAGTCCTCGTTGGTGTCGGTATCGCTGACCTCATCCGCGACCGGCCGTGAGCGAGTGTCGCTGCCGCTTTCTGAGGCCGTGTCGTTCAGTACACCGACCGCGGTGAGCGCCTCGCGGGTGATCGCGAGGTTGTAATCCACCGCGGTGGTCAGGACTTCCTTGCCGGCCTCTGCCATGGCGCTGTCTGCCTGGGAGAGATAAGATCTTGGATACTCTTGGATAGGGCAGGCAGATTATTGGGGCTAACAGCGATCAAATGCCTCGTTCTGGTAACAGTCCTCTATCGGCCAGAAATACCTCGGTCGCTCGGGCCAGTTTGATGTGTTCTTCGTTCTCGGGATCGAACGGCTCTTTGGTGGTCACGATCAGGGTGCCGATACCCGGCAGATACTCGGCTAGGGCGACAAAGGGCATCTCGTTGCTTAGATCGACATCCGGCACCAGTGCCATCCAGCCGACCCATTCTCGATGAGAGAAGGCAGCCTTCCTATGATAACCTTTTGTGGAAAAATTAGACCAATTTGCTTTTTTAATACGTGCCATTTTTTCTAAAAAGAGTGGAGTAAGCTGACCAGTAGTCTTCGCTCTTGGTGTCTTTGAGAGAGTTTGCGTTTAGAACAAAAGATCCTCCGAGATCCGAGGATCCATCGAGTAGTCGAGCCTTGGCAAAAAAGGCTTTTCGCTTTCCTTTAAACCTTGAGTGGGAACGGGCATGGACCAAGCGGTGAAGTTGACCAGGCCTTTGCCTTTGTAGCTTTCGTTGTTTTTGTGGGTCTCGTGATAGGCGCTCTTTAATACTTTGCTTTTGTCAGTGACTGGGCAATAGATGGCTTTGTCTTTTTCAGTGATGAGAGGGTATTGCCAGTCGCTTAAGGCTGTGTCTACTTCAGAGATTTTTTCTGTTGCTTTTAAAAAACAGGGAGTACACCTCTTCTATTTCGAGATCCTCTTTGTTTTTTTGGAAAAATCATCCTTAAAGAATATTTCATTTTTTGCTCCTTTTTAAAAGCCTTTGAGATGACAGGATATGATTAGCCCCGTTTCTGAAAACTCATCTTCTGTGAGTTCTTTGACACGAGGGTCCGAAAAAACCAGTTTAGGGTCGCGGGAGGCATGTTTTTCTAATTGCCACTGATTGTGCCGAAGCCTCGCTTATGAAAGAGTCTATGAGCTTGCTCATAAAAGGTATGCTGCGAGGTTGCCATTCGCATTCGATGTTTCTTTCTAACCAACTGCCATATCCATATTTAGCCTCGACTAGCGTGCAGCTGGCTGACCAGAATCCATCGAAATCGACGCTGTTAAACTTCCACTCTTCGATTTTGTTAGGTCCCGCGATGGAGAAAATTGGATTTCCACCCATATTGGCAACCTTCAACTGATACTCTGGCCAGTTTCCATCTCCTGTGTTGAAGTTTCGGCCCGAAGGCACGAACTTGTAGCCCCGTTTTCTGGGTTCACAGTCGTTGCAGTCCTCGTTGGTATCGGTATCGCTGACCTCACCCGCGACCGGCCGTGAGCGAGTGTCGCTGCCGCTTTCTGAGGCCGTGTCGTTCAGTACACCGGCCGCGGTAAGCGCCTCGCGGGTGATCGCGAGGTTGTAATCCACCGCGGTGGTCAGGACTTCCTTGCCGGCCTCTGCCATGGCGCTGCCGGCCTTGGAGAAGGCGCCTGTCTGCGATTCGATTGTGGCGGCCGCCGTGCTGGCACCGACGACACCCAGCAGGACCAGTGCCTCGTATCCTCCGAGAATCACAAGGGGAAATACCATCAATCGTCTCCTTGGTTGGTGGCACTGGCCGGGGGCATCTCGATCAACGCCAGCAGGTCTTGAGCGAGCAGGTCGGGCGACTGCTCGCTCTGCCGAAAATAGCGAGTGACCGCCTCACCGTCGATCAGCGCCGGGGCACTCAGGCCGTAGAGCATGTACTTGTGAATCAGGTCCTTGCGCGTCATGCTAAAGCTTGTGGCGCGGTCGTAAGCCTGGCCAAGGGTCTCAGCATGTTTCTGTGGTGTCTGTTGCTGGTAAAGCGAGGGCAGGCGAGATTGCAGAAACGCCATCGCCTCGTCGATCATCGCTTGCCGTTCGGGCTGGCGCAGCCGTAGCTCCTGGTCCGGTGTCAGTTCGATCATGATGTCGCTCCTTGCGTCTCGCCGGCGGGCCGAAATACCTGGCGCTCGTTCATGACACGGACACTCCAATAGCGAATGGGGCCGAACAGCGTGTACCGCTGGTCTTCGTCCAGCAGTTGCATCAGTTTCGTGAAGACCCGCGGGTCGTAGTAGCGCAGCAGTGCGAGGCCACCATCTGGCAAGCGCATGTCGAGCTGCTTTTGCATATGAGCAAAGAGATCGTTTTTCGCGCTCTCGTCGACCCATAAGCCAACTGAAGGCTGCGAGCTTCGCGTCAACCAGTGCGCGGCAGCTGGTTCGTGCTCGGTGGCGATGACCAGGCTCTCCTGGGACTGGGCCACACCCACACTGCCGGAGCGCGCCGGGACGGTTCCATCGCCAGGCTTATCCGCGTAAATGATGGCGGGATGGCAAGAGGGGCGCAGGTCGGAAAACGGCCCCTTCAAGAATGAAGGGGCCGTTGACCGTCATTTTGACGAGTTAGGTTAAAAGGCACCCGGGCGAGGCTTGAACGTCCGCGTGATGGCGTCCCAAAGCCCCACCGCCTCTGCATCGGTCAGCGAGGCTTTATTAATGCTGGGGTGCTCTTCACCGTGAGCAAACTGACCGTTACGCATAGAAATATCAATATAGGGGGCTCCTGGAGAACCTTTCAGGCTATTGGCCTCAAGATTGAAATAATTACCTTTGACGTTTTCATCGGTCGTGCCTGTGCTGAGCCATTCTTCTGCCTGATCTATACCATCGAGGTCCACTTCACCTTTTCTCAAAACTGAGAAATTTTGATCATTGGCTAATGCTCGTTCAGCCTGATCGGTACGATCCAACAACGTGTCTTCTTCAGCAATGGTGCTATCCGTGTAGAAATGAATATAGACATCTCGATTTTTATTATCTGAAAATCTCATTCCGACCTGTTCCTTGCGTGTCGGCACTGCGGCTCCGGGAATAGTCTCATCCGCGCCGCCGGCCAGAAAACCGTGCTCGAAACATAGGCCGGGGCGTTCGGGGATCTCTCCCGCCTGTCGAGGGGACAGGTGGGTCAACAAGTACTCGACCTGCTTAAGGCGTTCGGGTTTGTTGGACTTTAGTGAAGATCGCATTTGCTCATACTTACCTTCCGATAGATCTGTAGCTGTTAACTCCACTCGGAACATGGTCAATCCCTCGAATTTGTAACCCTCCAATAGCCTTGCCGCGTCTGGCATATGAGGGCTTTCGTTACGATCGATGATGACCATGTCGTCGCTAACATGGATGATCCGCTTGAGAAAGGGCTGATCTCCGGCATCCACAGTATGCATGGCTTCCAGCTCGGCTTTGCGCTTGTCGATTAGGCGCTCGAACATCTGTCGGCTGCTGGACTTGGCACTGATCTTGGCCTCATTGACGGTCAGGCTGCTGAAGCTCGGTTTGAGTTGCGACGGCATATCGACCTGAAAACGGCCAATGCAAACCGGCGCCTGCGTGTCGGTATAGGCCTCGACGGTCTGGCGTTCCTGGTCGTTCATCTCGGGGACTCCCTTTTCCGGTGCACCACAGGCCGTGGCCAGCAGTAATAGCCCGCTCATGAGCGGCGCTCGCAATCGAGTGATCATCCTTAATTCCCTGTATGCCTTTATTCCCATTGTTCGGCGATCTCGAGCAGTGAGGCCAGCGTGAACCAGCGTGCCGCCTCCTGGTTGTAGGCTGGCTCGTGCTCTGTGGCGATGGCCAGGCTCTCCTGAGACTGGGCCACACCCACACTGCCGGAGCGCGCCGGGACAGTTCCATCGCCAGGTTCATCCGCGTCGCTGATGGTGTATTGGTAAAAACGCGGGCGGCCTCGCGAGTCACGCTCGGTGATCATCCGGCGTTCACCATATTGATCCATCATTCTTGCGCCCATCAGGGTATCGGAGCCGTAGCTGACCTCTCGTCCATGCCAGGTGACACTGCCATAGCTGGGATGGGCATCGCTATCCGAATAAAACAGATAGGTATTGGTGTGGAACTGTTCGCTGAGTGCTGAATGGAAAGTCTTGACTGAAAGGTTGACGATTCGCGAATAAGCCTCCCAGGCCTCATTCAATGTGCCTTGCCGATCAGGTGCGCTTAGCCCCAGTTCCGGCATGGCCAGGGTCTCGTCCATCATGCCCCACCAATGGTCGCGCTCGAGATAGATCTCCGTGTAAGGGTCGCTAGCCGTCGGCAGTGTCAAGACTGACTCGTCAGGTCTTTCGATACGCAGCCAGCCGCTACCATACTCTGGCGTTGGGACTAGCTGTAGTGGCCCCGGCGCTTGTGCCAGAACAGCGGTCATTTCGCGTGATGAGGCCCCCAACACTTGGCTGGTGGCCCACGATGAGGGACTGAACGCCTGGCTTTCGGTACCGGACTTCATCCGTCGGTAAAACACCGCTGCACCTATGGTGGGCATGACGCCATGCACGATGCCCAACAAATCGGCGTTTCCTCCGGAAACCTCTGAATAGTATCGCGCGACCAATCCGCCCATGGAGTGGGTTACGAGAATCGCTTGCTTGCACGTCATGCACGCTTGGCGATAGCCCGCGATGATATCTTCTATACGTCGAGCCAGGGTGGCAGCTGAATCCGAATTGGACTGCAACCAGTTATAGCCGCAGGCGTGGACCGGAAAGTTGAAACGTCCCAACGTCTGAACGTTGCCTTTGGCTCGTGCCTGGGCTTTTTTCTCGCTCAGGCCCCGGGTCTCGATATAGTGGCGAGTCAGGTTGCTCTTGAGCGTGCTGAATGCGCTTTTGAATTCGATATTGAGCTGGGTTTCCAGCCACACCAGAAAGTCGCCGTAGGACATATTCGCCACTTCGCCCCAGCCGCGCGCTCTAAGTAGCTCATCCGTCGGAATCTTGTCTCCGCTCCGATGATCGATATAGCGACGTGCAATGTCCTGTGGGACGTGGCCTTCAGGGTCGACAGACGTTTGCGCGGGATTAAGTATACGTTTTCTAGCTTGGGCGCCTTTAATTAACCAAGGAGCTGCACTCAATTGACTGTCGAGACGCCATGTGTCGTCTGACTGAGTGTTCACCAAATTACTTCCCATCACTCCTGGTACGAAGACAATAGGGATCACGCCCTCATGCACGGCTACCTCGGTGACATGATTTTCTGCACTAGGGCGCATGCAACTGACGGCCATGTCGAAGATGTCGTAGATGTTGTACTGACTCATTCCGCCTGTCTCCGAAATAGAATGGTCATGCCCTCGACGAATTCGCTTTTCTGAACTTGGGTGTCGCCCTGGGCATTTGTCTTGCCGGTATGGATGATATTGCCATTTCGACGCAGCTCGAAGGGTATATTAGGGAGAGGCGTTCCATCGGGACGCGTGGCTCTGTACGTTTCCTGATAGGCGGTTTTTGGAAAATCATTAAAGGTGTGCGACATACTCGTCGGCCCACCGAAGTTGTGCTGTGCCCCTTTGATATCCGCAGCACCCGGGCAGTGAACCTCGATATTGCCGCCTTCGATACGGATATAACCGCCTCCGCTCTGCAATAAAATGCCCTTCTCGGCGTTGATTTGGATACGCCCTTCGGTGGAGGTCACCTGGACGCCTTTCTCCGCGGTGAAGGCCATCTCGCCATCTTGCGCCTGCACTTCGACCTTGCCGCGGGCGGCGAACAGCTTCATGCCGGCGCGGTAGACGAACAGCGAGAGCTTCTCGGAGATCGAGGCGACCAGACTCTTGCCGGTGGCCACGTTGACGTCTTCGCCGCTGGAGACGCTCAGCGAGCGGCCCTGGGCCAGGTGAGTCGATTCCGGCGTGCTCAGGGTGATGCCGGCGGGTGAGGCCATATGCAGCCAGGGCGCTTTCATGCGTGCCGCTTCGCCACGGCCGCCGCTGTCGGTGGCGCCACGGGCGTTGTCCTGCTTGGCATCCGCGAGCTGTTCGCTGTTGCCGTAGGTGTCGTCGGCGTCTTCGCCCGCCTGCTTGAGGTGCTCGCGGGCGTCGAGGGCGTCGGCGTTGTGGTCCGCCGCGCTCTGGCTGAGGCTGTCGCTGAGCTGGTAGGCGCTGTCGAGCTGCTGCTTGGCCGGCGTCAAATCGAGCTGGTCACCGCTGGCGCCGAGCTGGCCCCAGCTGGTGAGGTAGAGCCCCTGATTGGCGCGGATGGCGCCATAGGCATCGGTGCGCAGCTCGAACCCGGTGCCGCGGAAGGCGCCACGGGTGTTGCCGGTCTGGTGGATCAGGTAGCCGAGGTTGAGCTGGCTCTTCTCCGCTTCGGAGTTGAGACGGACGCGTTCCTGGTCGGTGGCGTCGTCGAACACCAGCTCGTTGTACTTGCTGCCGCGGTAGGTCTTGCTCTTGAACCCGGAGAGCAGGCCGTGGCTGTGCCAGTCCGGGGTCTGTTCGCCGTTGTAGACCCGGCCGGTGATCAGCGGGCGGTCGGCATCGCCTTCGAGGAAGTCGACCAGCACTTCCTGGCCGATACGCGGCACGAACACGCTGCCCCAGCCGGCGCCGGCGTTGGGCTGGGAGACCCGCAACCAGACGCTTGAGTTCTCATCGTTTTGCCCCTGGCGGTCCCAGTGGAACTGCACCCGCACGCGGTTGAGGTGGTCGGTGTGGATCTCTTCATTAGCCGGGCCGACCACGGTGGCGGTCTGCGGCCCGCCAATCACCGGGCGGCGGTGAGTCAGCGGGTGGCGGTAGGGTTGGCTGAGGCGCTGGGCTTCGAGGTCGACCAGAAAGTGACCGGTGCCGCCGCTGGCATAGTCGGAGAGACGCTCACCAGTAGGATCTGCGGTATCAGCTTCCAGCCCGTGCGCCTGCTTGGCGGCGTCGAGCTGGGGCTGCAGGCTGCCCGGCAGCGCCTGGAGCTGGGCCGAGACCGGCAGCGCGTTCTCGGCGTGGACGGTAACACCCAGCAGCAGGAACTGGCGCTCGGGCTCACCGCCGGTGTCGTGCAGCGGGTGCTGGGTGAGTTCGAACCAGCGCCCGGCCTGGAGCTGACGCGCACCGCCGCTGCCGCGGAAGCGCTTGGCGCGGGACTCATGGGCTTCCAGGCGGTTCTCGGTCAGCCGTTCGCCGCGCTCATGGCCGTGGTAGTAGTACTCGCCGGCGTAGTCGTAGAGCTCGGTCCGCGGCAGGTTGCCCTGGTCGCTGAGGGTGTCGAGCCCGGTGCGCTTGGTCAGCGAGGGCTGCTTGTAGTCGAAGGTGCCGACGCTGACCCGGGTGGGCTGCTGGATACGCACGCCGCCCCACTGGGTGAGGGCGTCCTCACGCTCGGTGGCCGCCTGGCGGTGGAAGCGGATCGCCTGGGGGCTGACCGGTTGGGTGGTATCGACATCGTCGGTGATCACCAGCCGATGCCCGTCGAAGCCCGACCCGGATGGGTCGGAGGAGGCGTTATCCGCGTCCTGTTCCTGCCCCGAATATTCGAAGTAGTACCATAATCCTTCCTCCTCAAAGAGACGGCTGACGAAGTTCAGATCGCTCTCGCGATACTGCACGCAGTAGCTTCTGGCCGGGTAGTCGCGGCGCAGGTCGAAGCGGTAGCGCCCCTGGGCCAGCTCGTAGTCGTCGAACACGGCGGTGAGCACATCGACGACGCTACGATCCTGGAAGATGCGGCTGTCGCGGCCCAGGCCGAGCATGGCGAGCCACGGTACCAGGGTGAGCTGGTAGTAGGTGACACCGCCATCTTCGCCCAGCAGCGCGGCCTCGGAGACCAGCCCGTGCAACGGGCGGTAGCTGCCGTCGGCCTGCAGGATCGAGAGCCGCGCCGGCTGCGCCATCAGCGTCTTGAGCTCGATATCGCCCTGCTGGGAGATGCAGTCGAGGGTGTAGGTAAAGGGGGCGCTGACGCGCTCTTCGCCCACCAGCCGATGGGGCACGAGGGCGGTGCCGGCGATATCGAGGGTCAGCAGCCGCTGCGACTGCGACAGATCGATATCGAAGGTGTCGAGGAGATCGTTGAGCATGCGGTTTTCCTGATCGCGGTGGCGGAGCCGGTCGACGAGGGTCAGAGACAATGTTCAGAGGATCAGGATAACGCATCACTGGCGAAATGTTTGTAGGAGATATGCTACGGCTGGCGTGAGATATCGGCCAGAAGGGCGCACTTTCGTCCAAAGAGTGACATGCCACTCTCATGTGAAGATTAGGTCACTTAAAGGCTAGAGATATATCGGCCCGCCGTTCTCGCCCCCTTCGCCGCGATCCCAGTGCCGCAGCAGCGTCTCGACGAAGCGCTCAGCGGCCGGCGACAGCGCGCTGTCGCGGCGGCGCACCATGCCTAGCGTGCGCTTGACCAGCGGTTCGACCAGCGGGCGCTGCACCAGCAGCGGGTGCTCGTCGTCCGGCATCGACAGCCGCGGCACCGCGGCCACGCCCAGGCCTGCTTCCACCATCCCCAGCGAGGTAGAGAGATGCTGCACCTCGTAGAACCAGGTCGGGCGCTGGGTCAGCGACGACAGCTCGTGGTCCAGCAGCATGCGGTTGCCGCTCATCCGGCCCACGCCGATCAGCTTGTGCTCGCTCAGTTCGCTCCAGGTCACCTGTGACTGCGTGGCGAGCGGGTGATCGTGGCGGCACACCAGGACGAAGGGCTCGACCACCAGCGGCGTGAAACGAATGTCCGGGTGATGTCCGCTGAGCATGTTGATGCCGAACTCGGCCTCGCCGCTGAGTACGGCGCCGAGGCCGTCGTTGGCGCTGAGGTCGAGCAGGCGTATGCGGATATTGGGGTAACGGGCGTTGTACTCGCGGATCACCGCGGGCAGGAAGTAGAACGCCGCGGTAGGAATGCAGGCGAGAGTGATCTGGCCGATGCGGTTCTCCGCCAGGGCGCGAATGTTGAACAGAGCGTGGTCGAACTCGTCGAGCAGACGCTTGGCCTGGGGAAAGAAGTCGCGGCCCACGGTGGTCAGGCTCACCTTGCGCGTGGTGCGCGCCAGCAGTGGGGTACCGAGCACCGCTTCGAGCTTCTGGATGCGTCGGCTCAGCGCCGGCTGCGACAGGTTGAGCGCCTCGGCGGCGGCCTGGAAGCTCTCCAGCTCGGCAACCTTGAGGAAGGCCTGGATCTGCTGAATCTCATAGTTCATTAGTCGAATGTCTCGCCGCCGCCAGGATCGTGCTCACTCTTCGGTCCCGATGCTTTTCTGTTTTTTATCAAATGCTTATTTACTTTATTGCAATTGATGCGCGATATGCATTAATAGCCACGATAATGGCATTGGAATGGCGATTTCAAGCATGCGAGCTTCCCCGTCACTTGTCGGCCATGAGGGCCGTCACGGGAAAGGAAACACGTCATGCGAGCCATACCCTGCGTTCTGATGCGCGGCGGCACCTCCAAGGGGCCGGTCTTTCTGGGACGCGATCTGCCCAGCGATCCTGCGGAACGCGATGAGCTGTTGCTGACCCTGATGGGGTCGGGTAACGAACTCGAAGTCGACGGCATCGGCGGCGGCTATCCGCAGACCAGCAAGGTCGCCATCGTCACGCCTTCCGCCGAGCCCGGGGTCGACGTCGACTATCTCTTCGTGCAGGTGATGGTCGAGCAGCGCCGGGTCGATACCTCCCCCAATTGCGGCAACATGCTCAGCGCCGTGGGGCCCTTCGCCATCGAGCAGGGGCTGGTCGCCGCAACGGGGGACGTCACCCGGCTGACCATCCGTAATCTCAACACCAACAGCCTGATCGATGCCGAGGTCTGCACGCCGGGCGGGCAGGTGACCTACGTCGGCGATACGCGTATCGATGGCGTGCCCGGGAGTGCCGCGCCGGTGCTGCTGGAGTTCCGCAACGTGGTGGGAGCCAAGACCGGCAAGCTCTACCCCACGGGCAAGCCGGTGGAGACGATCGATGGGGTCGAGGTGAGCTGCATCGATGCTGCCATGCCGATGGTGCTGATACGCGCCGCCGATCTCGGCAAGCGCGGTGATGAAACGCCCCAGGCGCTGGATGGCGACAGCGAACTGCTGGCGCGGCTGGAGTCGATTCGCCTCCAGGCCGGGGCAGCCATGGGCCTGGGCGACGTGCGCGAGCGGGTGATTCCCAAGCCGGTGCTGATCAGCGCCCCCGCCGGCGGCGGCACGCTGTGCGTGCGTTACTTCATGCCGCAGCGTTGTCATCGGGCGCTGGCAATCACCGGCGCGGTGGGGCTGGCGCTGGCGTGTGCCGATGGCCGCAGTCTGCTCCAGGGCCTCGCCGGCGCGCCGAGCGCGGAGGGCTTGCTCGAGTTCGAGCACCCCAGTGGCCGGCTCGGAGTGATCGCACGTTGGCCCGCCGAGCAGGCGTGGCCGAGCTGTTCGCTGATCCGCACCGCGCGGCGGCTCTTCAGTGGCAGCGTCTACGTGCCCGAGAGGCTGACGCCTGCCCCCGATACGGCGATCGGCTGAGCATGGCGCGAGCCGACGGTATGACGACAACACAGCCATAACAGCAACAACATCAACGAGGAGACGTGCCATGCACGCCAAGCGCACACACACCTTTTTCCCCTGCGTTGGCCGCCACTGCGCCCTGGCGCTGGCTGCGGCGCTGCTGCCACTGGGGGCTCAGGCCGCAGAGCCCGAGGCGGTGCCCGATACGCTCGAGTGGACCGTACCTTTCGGGGTCGGCGGCGGTACCGATGTCTGGGCACGCTTCATGTCGCACTGGATGGGGGAAGCGCTGCTCTCGCATCCGACCATCGTGATCGACAACGTGCCCGGTGGCGGTTCGATCACCGGCACCAATCTGTTCTACGCCCGCGCCGATGCCGACGGCTCGCAGATGCTGGTGACCTCGGCCTCGACCCAGTTCCCGGCCATGCTCGACGACCCGCGGGTGCGCTACGACTACGCCAAATGGACGCCGATCATCGCCGCGCCCACCGGCGGCGTGGTCTACGCCCAGCCGGGCTACGGCAAGGATACGGATACGATTCTCGCTGCGCTGCGCGAGTCGCCGACCAAGTTTGCCATGCAGACTCCCACCGGGCTCGAGATGCCGGTGCTGCTGGCCTTCGACCTGCTGGGTCTCAAGGTGGAGCCGGTGTTCGGCATGCGCAGCCGGGGCGAGGGTCGGCTGGCGTTCGAGCGCGGCGAGGCGGGGGTCGATTTCCAGACCACCTCGGCCTACTTCAGCAACGTCGCTCCGCTGGTCGAGGCGGGCAAGGCGGTGCCACTGTTCTCGCTCGGGGTGATGAACGCCGACAACGTCATCGAGCGTGACCCTGCCTTCCCCGATCTGCCGACCTTCTCCGAGCTCTATCTGGCGCAACCCGGGCATAGTCGCGACGACATCGCCTATCAGGTGTTCCACAAGTTCTTCGCCTCCGGCTATGCGCTGCAGAAGCTGCTGCTGGTGCCCAAGGACACCCCGCCGGCGCTGATCAAAGCCTACCGCCAGGCCGCGGCGACGCTGCCCGAGCGCGAGGACTTCCTGACCGCGGCGCGCAACCAGGTCGGCCCCTACACGCCGGTGGTGGGTGAGGTCGCGGCCAAGCAGCTCGACTCTGCCATGCAGCTCAGCGACGCGCGCCGCCAGTGGGTGATCGACTGGCTCAAGTCGCGCTATGGCGTGCGTGTTTCCACGCGCTGATCAAGCGCCGGCACCAAGGCCGGCCAAGGAGAGACAACGATGATCGATGCGTTGATGACGAGCCTGGGCGAGGTATTCAGCGGCGCCCATCTGCTCTACATGGGCTTCGGCGTGCTGGTGGGGCTGCTGGTGGGCATCATTCCCGGCCTGGGCGGTATCGCCGGCATGGCGCTGCTGCTGCCGTTTCTCTACGGCATGTCGCCGGGGCTGGCGCTGGGCATGCTGATGGGCATGGTGGCGGTGATCCCCACCGGCGATACCTTCACCTCGGTGCTGTTGGGGATACCCGGGTCGAGCGCCTCCCAGGCCACGGTGATGGATGGCTTTCCGCTGGCCAAGAAGGGGCAGGCCGCACGGGCGCTGGCCAGTGCCTTTCTCTCCTCGCTGTGCGGTGGGGTGATCGGGGCGGTGGTGCTGACCGGCTTCATTCTGGTCGCGCGGCCGCTGGTGCTGGCGTTCTCCTCGGCGGAGCTGTTCGTGCTCACGCTGCTGGGCTTGGCAATGGTCGCGGTGCTCTCCGGCGAGAGCCAGTTCAAGGGCATGGCGGCGTGCGGTCTGGGGTTGCTGCTCGGGGCGATCGGTACCGCCCCGGCCACGGGCGAGTTCCGCCTCAATCTGGATGTGGGCTATCTCTACGACGGTATCCCGCTGATCGTGGTGGGCCTGGCGATCTTCGCCTTGCCGGAGATCATCGACCTGTTGATCCAGCGCGGCAGCATCGCCCGCGAGCGTACCTCGCTGGGTCACGGCTGGCGCCAGGGGATCCGCGACGTGGTCGACAATCGCGGGCTGGTCGCCAAGTGCGCCGGCATGGGCAGCCTCATCGGGACCATCCCGGGGCTGGCGGGCTCGGTGGTCGACTGGCTGACCTACGCTTTCGCCTCGCGCACGGCCAAGGGGGAGAAGCACTTCGGCCAGGGCGACATTCGCGGCGTGATCGCTCCGGAGTCGGCCAACAACGCCTGCGCCTGTGGGGCGATGGTGCCCACGCTGCTGTTCGGCGTGCCGGGCTCGGGGACTGCGGCGATCTTCCTCGGTGGTCTGCTGCTGCTCGGCCTGGAGCCGGGGGTGAGCATGATCTCCACTCACCTCGACCTGACCTACACCATCATCTGGTCGCTTGCGCTGGCCAACATTCTGGGCGCGGCGCTGTGCCTGGTACTGGCGCGCCCGGTGGCACAGCTGACGCGGATTCCGTTCGTGCTGCTGGCGCCGGTCATCACCACGCTGATCCTGTTCGCCGCCTATCAGGCCACGCGCTCGCTGGGTGACTGGTACACGCTGTTGGCGGTGGGTGCGGTCGGGGTGCTGTTCAAGCGTGCCGGTTGGTCGCGCCCGGCATTCCTGATCGGCTTCGTGCTGGCGCCGGGGGCGGAGACCTACTTCTATCAGAGCGTGCAGTTCCAGGGCATGTCGGCCTTCCTGCGCCCCGGTGTGCTGATCATCCTGGGCATGATCGCGCTGGCGTTGCTGCTGCCGCTGCTCAAGCGGCTGCTGAGCCGGCGCCAGCCGCTGGCGGTCGGTGCCGAGGTCACCTCGCCGCAGCAACCGCCGGCAGTGCCTACCTTCGGGCGTGTCGATGCGCTGTTGGTGGTGGGTCTGCTGCTGCTGGCGGCGGCGTCCTGGTACGACATCAGCGGGCTCTCCTTCCTCGGTGGTATCTTCCCGCGGCTGGCGATCACGATCATGGCCGTGGGGGCGGCGCTGAGCGCGCTGGAAGCGTGGCGCCGCGGCGCGCGTTGGGAAGCACAGCCGCTGGGCGCGCCGCTGCTGTGGCTGGTAGGGCTCTTGGGGTTGGTGGTCCTGGCGTCGATGCTCGGCTTCGTCAGCGCGGCGACGCTGATGGCGTTCGCGTTCCTGCGCGGCGTGGCCAGGGCGCGCTGGTCGACGGCGCTGGCGATCGCGGCAGGGATCGCGGCCTTTCTGCTCGGCATGCAGGCGCTGCTCAGTCTGCACTACCCCAGTGGATGGCTGGATGCGCTGATCGGCATCTGAGCCCGCGCCTCGCTGTGGGTCGATGGCGCCTCCCCGGTGGGGAGGCGCCTTTTTTTGGTTCATCACACCTGTCCGGGGAAGCCGGTGACAGTCTAGGGCCGCGCCACGCGCGGGCCCCTGCGCGATGACTGTCAAGCGCGTTCGGTGCCAGTCCGCACCGAAGAAAGGCGAGAGCGGTGCGGTTGAAAGTCGCAGCATAACGCCGTATTTTAATTGAACGGTCAATCAATAAAGATGCGTGACGCCTTCTTGATGGTTCTCGTGTCCGGGCGCCTAGCGCGGTAGTGCGCCAGGTGGCGCCGGGTTGCGTTGACCGCGGGGAGAGCGGGCGTTGAAAGTCGCCCTGGCCGGTATGCCCCAAGTCGACTTAACTCAAAGCAAGATCGCAGCGCCCCGCGAGGGACAGCGGGAGCACCGCGCTGTGTTCGACGGTTCGTCTTCGCCCGTGAAGCAGTCTGGGCGTGACGCGCCGGACGTCATTTCGACACCGGATGGATATCGTATGCACACACAAACCGACAATAATTCACCAGCCCGAGACCGACTCAATCCCGTCGTGTTCTACGGCTCGGTGATCGGCATCGTCGCCTTCTCGATCTGGGCGATGGTCGCCACCCAGCAGGCCAATGCGATCATCAACGCGCTGCTGGGATGGATCTCCAACACCTTCGGCTGGTACTACTTTCTCACTGTCGTCATCTATCTCGCCTTCGTGATCTTCCTGGGCGTCTCACGCTTCGGCAAGATCCGCCTCGGGCCAGAGCACGCCAGGCCCGACTTCAATATCTTCTCGTGGTCGGCGATGCTGTTCTCGGCGGGTATCGGCATCGGGGTGATCTTCTTCGCCCTGGCCGAACCGTTGACCCAGTTCTACCAGTCGCCGCAGGTACCCAGCGACCAAGTGCTAGCGGCGCGTCACGCCATGGAGCTGACCTTCCTGCACTGGGGCATCTCGGGCTGGGGCATCTATACCCTGGTGGGGATGTCGCTGGCGTTCTTCAGCTACCGCCACAACCTGCCGCTGACCATCTCGAGCGCGCTATACCCGATCTTCGGCAAGAAGATCTACGGCCCGATCGGCCATGCGGTGGACATCGCCGCGGTACTCGGCACGGTATTCGGTATCGCCGCCAGCCTGGGGATCGGCGTGATCCAGCTCAACTACGGCCTGGATTTCATGTTCGGTATCACCGAGAGCGTCTGGACCCAGACCATCCTGGTACTGATGATCGTGCTGTTCGCCACCATTTCCGCGGTCACCGGGGTGGAGAAGGGCATCCGGCGGCTGTCGGAGTTCAACATTCTGCTGGCTGTCGCGCTGCTGCTGTTCGTGCTCTTCGCCGGCAAGACCATCTTCCTGCTCAACGCTCTGGTGATGAACGTCGGCGACTATCTCTCCGACTTCGTCTCGCTGTCGTTCAACACCTACGCCTTCGATCGCCCGACCGAGTGGCTCAACGCCTGGACGATCTTCTTCTGGGCCTGGTGGATCGCCTGGGGCCCGTTCGTGGGGCTGTTCCTGGCGCGCATCTCGCGTGGGCGCACCATTCGCACCTTCGTCGCCGGCACATTGACCCTGCCGATCGCCTTCATGATGATCTGGATGTCGATTCTGGGTAACAGTGCGCTGGACATGGCGATGAACGGTGCTCATGACTTCGGCGAGCAGGTGATGAACAACCCGCCGGCGGGCATCTATCTGTTCCTGCAGGCCTACCCGTGGCCAGTCTTCACCACCATCGCGGTCAGCGTGCTGGCGATCGTGTTCTTCGTCACCTCGGGGGACTCCGGGGCGCTGGTGCTGTCGAACTTCACTTCGATCCTCAAGGACGTCAACAGCGATGCGCCGATCTGGATGCGTATCCTGTGGTCGGCGGTGATCGGTGTGCTGACCCTGTCGCTGCTACTCGCCGGGGGGCTGAGCACGCTGCAGAGTGCGGTGGTGATCACCGGGTTGCCGTTCTCGATCGTGCTCTTCTTCATGATGGCCGGACTCTACCGGGCGTTGAAGGTGGAGGCATTCAAGGAGGATAGCCACCGGCTCAGTCTCTCCGGGTCGCTCTCCGGGCGCATGTCCGCCGGCGGGCGCGAAGCGGGTTACGACTGGCGCAAGCGGCTCAAGCGGGCGATGTCGTTCCCCACCCGCGACGAGGCACGTCAGTTCCTCGAGCAGACCGGACGCCCGGCGATGGAGGCGGTGCGCGACGAGCTCGAAGGCCAGGGCGTGAAGGTGCAGATCAACGAGGGGACGCAGAACGACGACGACTACCTGTCGCTCTACGTCGACCTCGGCAGCGAGCAGAACTTCACCTATCAGATCTGGACGCACCCGTTCGCCACGCCCTCGTTCGCCATGCGCACGCCGCGCAGCAGCAGCCGCTACTACCGCCTCGAGGTCTATCTACTCGAAGGCAGCCAGGGCTACGATCTGGCCGGCTACACCCGCGAGCAGGTGATCGACGACATGCTCGATCAGTACGAGCGCCACTTGCAGTTCCTGCATCTCAACCGCGAGGAGCCGGGCAGCATCAACATGCCCGACAGCCCCGAGCAGCCGCCGGCCTGAGGCGAGTGATCCGCGGCCCTGACAGCGTCAGGGCCGCGTGTCGCAGGCGGTCTCCGTCGGTGGTTCCCACGCCGGCGGCAGCTCTGCCGCCTCGGGCACCGGGGCGGTCAGGCCGAGTTCGCGCCGTCCCAACCAGTCGAGCATCGCCGCGCCGGTCACGCGACCGGCGTCGGCGATACCCTGGGTGCCGAACAGGCGGTTGAACTCGAACAGTATCGGCGTCTCGCCGAGCATGGCGACATCGAAGCCGCCATGATCGATCTGGAACGCCGCCGCCACCCGCTTCACCAGCGCGACGGCCGCCTCGGGGATGTCCTCGTGGTCGATGCGGCCGCCCTGGGCCACGTTGGCGCGATAGCCACCCAACGGCGTCACCCGCCAGTAGCTGGCGAGAATGCGGTCCCCCACCAGTACGATCCGCAGATCGCGATCGATCGGTAGCCTGGGCTGGGCGTAGAGCACCGGGTTATCCGCCGCGAAGCGCTCGAGTTCGCGGCGCCGTTCGACCAGATGCACGCCGTTGCCGCGGGCGCTGCGAATCTCCTTGAGAATCATCGGATAGCCGATTTCCGCCTCCACGGCGTCGATGCCGTAGGGGGTATTGGCCTGGATCACGGTGGGCGGAATGTGCTGCGGGAAGGCCGCGCGCATGGCACGGGTCTGCTCCACCTTGTCGTGCCCCAGATAGTAGGTCGCCGGGGAGGGAAAGATGCGCTTGTGCAGTGCATGCAGCAGCACGTTGACCTGCCAGTAACTGGGAAACAGCAGCCAGTCGGCGGCCTGGATCTCGTCCAGATGATCGAACATGCGCTCGGGCTTGATATAGCGAACGTTCGGCATGCCGAGGGTGCGGGAGACATCGAAAGTGATCAAACGCATCGGAGACCTCATCGAGGACAGGCGCGCCAGCGGGGAAGGGAGCGCATCATCCGAGGCTTTCCGGGGTTTGGCAAGAGGGTCGCGAGAGTTTGTCAGTGGCCCCGACGAGCAGTGCTCATGCCCCACGGCGCGTCGTCCCGGGCCGCGTCGGGCTGGGTTTTCCTGGTACCTGCACGGCTATCGAGACGTGGCGTTGCGATGCCGGTGTGGCGACATGCTAGGCTGAAGTCATCAATACAAGGCGCTTCAGGCACCTCTCCACTCGACGGACAACATCGACGTATAACTCCGACGTATAACAACAACGCGAGGATTGGCTCATGGGGGCTTTCACTGTCTGGGACAGCATCGTGCTGGTCGTTTACGTGCTGGGCATCGCCTGGGTCGGGGCCCGCTTCGGCAAGTCGCAGGCGACGACACAGGACTACTTTCTCGGTGGGCGCAGGATTCCCGGCTGGGCCATCGGTCTCTCGGTGATGGCGACCCAGGCCAGCGCCATCACCTTCATCGGTGCGCCGGGCTGGGGCTTCGAAGGCGGTCTCGAGCGGCTGGTGACCTTCATCAACGTGCCGCTGGCGATGGCGGTGCTGATCGTGGTGCTGGTGCCGATCTTCCATCGCGCCGGTATCTACAGCATCTACGAGTTGCTCGAACGGCGCTTCGGGCCGCTGACCCGGTCGCTGGCGGCGCTGCTGTTCCTGATCGCCCGCGGCCTGGCCACCGGTGTGGTGCTCTATGCGCCGGCGCTGGTGCTCTCGGTGGTGACCGGCTGGAGCGTCGATCTGACCATCGTGCTGATGGCGGTGATCGCGGTCGGTTACACCGTGCTCGGCGGTATCAGCGCGGTGATCTGGACCGATGTGATCCAGATGTTCGTGCTCTGGCTCGGGGCCATCCTGAGCATGCTGCTGATGGTCTCGAGCCTGCCCGGCGGCTGGAGCGACGTCTTCGCCTTCGGCGCCGCCCACGGCATGTTCGATACCTTCGACCTGTCGCTCGACCCCAGCGTGACCTACTCGCTGTGGGCGGGGCTGATCGGTGGGGTGGTCATGCATGTGGCCTACTTCGGCACCGATCAGAGCCAGATCCAGCGCGTGCTGACCAGTCCGAGCATTGCCGAGGGGCAGCGTTCGCTGCTGATCGGCGGCTATCTGCTGGTGCCGCAGATGCTGCTGTTCCTGTTCATCGGGGTGATGCTCGCGGCGTACTACCAGCAGCACGGGCTGACCCCACCGGAGAATCTCAACGAGCTGTTCCCGCGCTATGTGGTCGAGGCCTTTCCGGTCGGCATCACCGGCCTGGTGATCGCCGGCGTCTTCGCCGCCGCCATGTCGAGCCTGGATTCGGCGCTCAACTCGCTCTCGGCGGTGAGCGTGCGCGACTTCTATGCGCGCTTCGTCAGGCCCGACGCCGACGAAGGCCACTACCTCAAGGCGTCGCGCTGGGCCACCGTGTTCTGGGGGCTCTACGCCACCCTGTTCGCCTTCTTCGCCGGCAACCTCGGCCCGGTGATCGAGGCGGTCAATCGGATCGGCTCATGGTTCTATGGCGCTCTGCTCGGCGTCTTCCTGCTGGCGGTGCTCAGCCGACGCAGCAATGGGCGCGGCGCGGTGGCGGGCATGCTCTTGGGCATGGCCGCGGTGTGGGCCGCCTCGCACCTGGGGATCTCCTGGCTCTATCAGAATGCGGTGGGGCTCGGCGTATCGCTGGCGGTCGGCTATGCGGTCAGTCTCAGCGCCCCGGCGCCGAGACCTGAGCAGCTCGCCGACGTGACGCTGGAGGAGACGGCGCCGGACATGCAGGCGCTGCTGCGCCGGCGCAGTGCTGCGGCCACGCCGCTGGGGCGTGATGCCCGCGTGACGCGTGCCCGCTGTCTTGGTCTGCTGGTCTGGTTCGTGATTTCGCTGTTGGCCCTGGGGGGGCTGCAACTCTGGGCCCATGCCCATGGATGAGGGCCACCTACGTCGCCGGATCGATGGCGAGGCGGCGAGCCGGCGGCTGCGGCGCTACGCGGCCGCGCGCTTCGAACCGGCCTGGCTGGCGCTGTGGGCGGTGGCGCTGACGGCACGTGAGGCGCAGACGCCGGATGCCTGGCTGCTGGGGCGCAGTGGCCTGTCGCGGGCGTTGCTGTGGCCCGGGCCGCTGGGCCACGATGCCTGGGAGTATGATGCGCCGGCAGGCGTGGAGACCCGGCTGGGGGGCGAGACCAGTGAGGCGGGGCGTCCCTCGCCCGAGGCGTTTGCGCGCTGGTGGCTGTGGGAGCGGCTGGCCAAGCCGCGACTGTGGTCGCTGCGGGTGCAGCCCGCCACCCTGCAGCGGCTCTGGCTGCCGCTGTGGCTGGGTTACCACCAGGGGCGCCAGACGCGGCTGATCGTGCTGAGCGGAGTCTCCGGCGAAGCCCTCGGCGCGCTCAAGCCCGCGGTGCTGGCGGCGCTTCGGGCCGAGGCGCGGGCGGCAACGCCGGATTGAGTCGCCGCCCGCGTGTCAGCCGGGCATCGCCTCGCCGCTGCGCTCCATGGCGGCGAGTTCGTCGCGCCGGGGCAGCCCCTCCATGTCGCCGATCACCTGCACCTGACGCGCGCCGATCAAGTTGGCGCGGTGCAGCGCGGCGGGCCAGTCGAGCCCATCGAGACGCGCGCTGATGATGCCCACGGCGAAACCGTCGCCCGCACCCACGGTGTCCACGACCCGGGCCACCGGGGTGCCGGCGACGCTGCCTTCGCTGTCTTGCGTGCGGAAGTAGCTGCCCTCGGGGCCGAGCTTGATCACCACCGCCTGGGCGCCGCTGTCGAGATAGACCCCGGCGATGTCATGCGCGCTGTCGCGCCCGGTGAGCAGGCGCCCCTCGGCGAGCCCGGGCATCACGATGTCGGCCTTGGCCGCCAGGGCGTTGAGCGTCTGCTTCATCTCCGCCTCGCTGGCCCACAGGCTGGGGCGCAGGTTGGGGTCGAAGGAGATCGACAGCCCTGCGGCGCGGGCGCGGGTGAGCAGCTCGAACGAGAGCTCGCGGGTGGTGGCGGAGAGCGCCGGGGGGATGCCGGTGGCGTGCAGATGGCGCGCGGCATCGAGCGGTACCTCGCGGCAGTCGTCGAGGCACAGATGGCTTGCGGCGCTGCCGCGGCGGACATACTCCACGTGGGGGTCGGCGCCACCCTCGGCGCGCGCCTTGAACAGCAGCCCGGTGGCGTGCGCCGGGTCCTCGATCAGATGGCGGCAGTCGAGGCCCTCGGCTTCCAGTGCCCGGCGCAGGAAGGTGCCGTTATGGTCGCGCCCGACTCGGGAGAGCCAGCGCACGTCGAAGCCCAGCCGAGCCAGCCCGATGGCGACATTGGTGTCGGCGCCGGCGGTGCGCCGGTGAAATTGCCCGACGCTATCCAGCGGCCCGGCTTCGTCGGCCACGAACATCGCCATGGCTTCGCCGAAGGTGAGAACATCGAAAGCGGGTGCAGCGGACATGATATCTCCTGGAAAACGGGCGGCGTTCAGCGTGCGGCCGCCTTGCGTTGATATTGTTGTTGGCGGCGGTCGAGCGACTCCACCAGGCGCTGGCGCTGCTCGTCGTCGATCACTTCGTTGCCGTCGATACCCAACTGGGCGGCGAGATCAGCGCCGTCGATCACCTGCACCTCGCGATCGCTGCCCAGATGCTGGGTCTCGTCGTCGATGGTCCAGCCCGGCAGTACCAGCACGCCCTTCACCGGCACGTTCAACTGGGTGTGGCGTGTCAGCCACTGGCGCAGCCACACCGTGGCCATACGTACCTTGCGCAGCATGCTGCGCTGACTGCCATCGGGGAAGCGCAGCCGCTCGGACTCCACCGCGACGACCTGGTTGGGGTTGCCCTCCAGATCGAGGGGAAAATCCCGCGCCATGGTCTGGATCACGAACACCCCCTGGGGGGTGACCAGCACGTTGTCGATGCTGTAGCTGTCGGTGGGGAAGTCGTGGAACACGAAGAAGGGCTTGGCTACCGGGCGGATCAGATGATCCAGCGCCTGACCGATGGCCAGCTCCGAGGCCAGGCTGCGGGTGAGACGGCGCACCCGCTGCACGTCGCGCAGGATCAGAAAGCCGAACAGCATCGCCAGCAGGGTGCTGAACACCCCGTAGAGCGACCATTCGAGCCAGCTCTGCTCGTCGGCGAACAGCATGCGTCCCATGCCGTAGACCAGCGGCATCAGGGTCAGGGTCGGCGCCAGCGCGGCATCGAGAAAGAACGCCACCCGGGCGCGCTCGAGGCGGTCGCGGTGGAGCTGGGCGATTTCGCGGATCGGTTTGCCGTCGTGGGGGGAGCGCAGGCCGACGTTCTGCAGATCCCGCAGGGTGATCGCCACCAGCGCGGCCGCCCCCAGCGGGGCGAGAAAGATCAGCGGTAGCAGGTATTCCAACCAGGCCATGGGCAGATGTCCTTGCGGCGGCGGCGAAAATGCCATTCTAGCCGAGGTCGAGCAGGCTCTGCGATGTCGCGCTGTGCGCCACCTCGATTCGGTCGCGGCCGGCGTTCTTGGCCGCGTAGAGTGCCTGGTCCGCTTGCAGCAGCCACTGTTCGTGGCTGGTCATGTGGGGCGCCTTGGCGGCGGCGCCGATGCTGCAGGTGGGCATCCGCACCAGCGGTGGCGGTGGCGCGTGTCGGCGCAGGCGCTGCTGGAAGGCGCGCAGCGCGGCCTCGGCCTGTACCAGCGTGGTTGCCGGCATCAGGATGCCGAACTCCTCCCCGCCGTAGCGCCCGAGCAGAAAGTGCGGCGGGAGCGACCGACGCAGCAGCGTGGCCAGTTCGCGCAGGGTTTCATCCCCCACGCCATGGCCGTGCCGGTCATTGATGCTCTTGAAGAAGTCGAGATCGATCAGGGCGATCACACCCGGTGACTCCGTGACCTGCTCGGCGGCGATCTGGGCTTCCCAGAAACGCCGGTTGTAGAGCCCGGTCAGGCCGTCGGTGCGGCTCAGGTCGGTCAGGTTACGTTTCTGGCGGCTGAGCTGGCGCGCCTGCAGGTAGGTGATATAGCCGATCGCCAGCGGGTAGGTGATCAGCATCGGCAGGCTGCACAGGAGCACGCTGGTGGTGGGGATGATCGGCGGTGCACCGGGTGCGATCAGCCACATGCCGAACAGGCTGCCCAGCGCCAGCAGCCCGACACCGCGCAACGCCATGCGCGTGCCGCCGACGGCAATGTTGTTGAGGCTGATCATGGTCAGCACGACGATCGTCGGCAGCAGGTTGAAGTGCATGGCGGCGAGCCAGAAGCCACCCAGCAGACTGTCGATGCCGAGGTTCTGGCGTTCGGCGTGATAGGGTGAGCTGTGCCGCTTGGCGCGCCAGTAGGCGAGATGCGACCAGCCGGCGATCTGCAGTGCCCACAGCAGCCAGACCCAGGTCGGCGTCGGCAGCGTCAGCAGCGCGCTGCCGATGCACAGCCCCCCGGCAGCCAGCCCCAGGGTGCGCGGGGGATAGATCCGCCGGGCCAGGCGTAGGCCGCGCAGGCGCTGTTCGATCAAAGGGTCCAGAAGCGTATTGGGCATCGGGCAGCCGTGCTGCGTCTCCGCGGGACACAGTCTATTAGAAATAGGGTGGCTCCCTTTCTATCACCGATCGAGGGCAAAAAGCATGTGCGACACGTCGGCGGCGGGCGTCGAGGCGCTGGGGGCTTTCCTCGTCCGTTACCCGGAGCTATTCGTGCTCACCGGAGCGGGCGTGAGCACCGCCAGCGGCATTCCCGACTACCGCGATGCCAGCGGGGCGTGGAAGCGGCCGCCACCGGTCAGCCACCAAGCGTTCATGGCCAGTCGGGCGGTGCGCCAGCGCTATTGGGCGCGCAGTCTGGTCGGGTTTCGCGCCCTTGCCGCGGCGCGGCCGGGGGAGGCGCATCACGCCCTGGCGGCGCTGGAGGCCGGGGGTGGCATATCGCAACTGGTGACTCAGAACGTCGATGGCCTGCATCAGCGCGCCGGCTCGCAGCGGGTGATCGATCTCCACGGCCAGGCCGATCTGGTGGTCTGCATGCACTGCGGTGCGCGGCTGATGCGCCATGCGCTACACGACGAGCTGGCACGGCGCAATCCGCGCTGGCTCGACCTGCCGGCGGCGGTGGCGCCGGATGGCGATGCCGATCTCGAGGGTGTCGATTTCACGGATTTCGTGGTGCCCGACTGCCAGCGCTGCGGTGTCGGCATTCTCAAGCCGGATGTGGTCTTCTTCGGCGACAACGTACCCCGCGCCCGGGTACAGGCGGCCTTCGATGCCCTCGAACGGGCACCGGCCATGCTGGTGGTGGGGTCGTCGCTGATGGTCTATTCGGGCTATCGCTTTGCCCGCCATGCGGCGCGGCAGGGCAAGCCGATCGCCTGCCTCAACCTGGGGCGGACGCGCGCTGATGCGCTCTATGCGCTCAAGGTCAGCGCGCCGATCGGGCCCGCGCTGGAGGCCGCGACGGCGGCGCTGAGGCCGCCTGAGACCACGTTCAGCGGCGTGTCGGCGGCGCCATGAACTCGGGCCCGACCGGGTCCTTGATGTGCTCGGCGAGCAGCGCATCGATATCCGCCAGGTCGCGATCGCTCAGCTGCCAGCCGCTGATGTCGCCGACCGGGTCGACCTGGGCTGGCTTGCGTGCCCCCCACAGCGCCACGATGTTGGGCGAACGGTCGAGAATCCAGCGCACCGCCAGGGCCAGCACCGACTTGCCGTGGCGCTCCTGGGCCAGTGCCTCGAGATCCTTCACCGCGGCCAGGTACTGCGCGAAGCGCGGCGACTGGAACTTGGGGTCCTTGTTGCGCAGGTCGTCTCCAGAGAAGGTGGAGTCGCTGTGCATCTTGCCGCTGAGCAGGCCGCGGCAGAGGGCGCCGTAGGTGAGCAGGGTCAGATCGTTGTCCTCGGCGTAGGGCAGGATCTGCGCGTCGATATCGCGCTCGAACAGGTTGTACGGGGGCTGCAGCGTATGCAGCGGCGCCACCTCGCGGAAGGCCTCGCACTGTTCGGGGGAAAAGTTGCTGACCCCGATGGCGCGGATCTTGCCCGCCTGATGAAAGCGCGCCATCGCCTCCGCGGTCTCGGCGATCTCCACCAGCGGATCGGGCCAGTGGATCTGGTAGATATCGATGGTGTCGGTCTTGAGCCGCCGCAGCGAGTCGTCGAGCTCCTTTTCCAGCCGTTTGGCGGTGGCGTTGCGGGCCAGGCTGTCGTCGTCGTACCACTCCAGTCCCGCCTTGGTCGCCAGCACCAGCCGCTCGCGCTGGCCGCTCTCGGCGACCGCCTTGCCCACCACCTCTTCGGAGTGGCCGAAGCCGTAGGCCGGGGCGGTATCGATCAGCGTAATGCCCTTGTCGATGGCGGCGTGAATGGTACGGATGGCGTTGGGATCGTCGGTGCCGCCCCACATGCGCCCGCCCATGGCCCAGGTGCCCAGGCCCACGCGGGACATCTCGATATCGGTACCGGGTAGCTTACGCGTTTCCATGCTCGTCTCCGTCGAGGACTGACAGTCGAATCAGCGTGGTCGGTTTTCGCCCGGGCATCAAGCCAATGCCCCGGGGTGAGCGCTTCAGGGCGCCGAAGGGGAGAGCGCATCGGCCCCGGTCGGCACCACCGGGATGTCGGGCTCCGCTGGGTCGTGGCGACCGAACACCGCCACCGGTGTCTGGCTCAGGTAGATGATGCGCCCATGGCTGCGAATCTGGGCGCTGAGCTGGTAGATGTCGTCACGCGCGATGGCGTCGGGCAGATACTGCAGCGTGACAGGCAGCGGCAGCTGACCGAGCTGCTCGTAACGGCTGCTGGCCACCACGTCGCCGTGAGTGACGTCCTCCAGCTGCACCTCCAGGGTGGCATCGGCGGGCAGGGTGACCGGGTTCTCGGAGACCACCCGGGCAGCGAGGGTCTCGAACTGCGGCCCCCCGGCGCAGCCGGCCAGCAGGGCGACGGCCAGCAGGGCTGTGGCCGAACGGACGCGGCGCGAAAGGGCGGGGTACGGCATGGGAAGCGACCTCCTGAGATGGCGAACGAGCGGCTGGCGTTGAGACAGGCGTGGCGGCGATAAATTCCTCAGCCGCCGGCCAGCTTGACCGTATAGCCGCGGGTTTCTAGCTCGCGCTTGAGCACCTCGCGATGGTCGCCCTGTATCTCGATCACCCCCGCCTTGAGCGCGCCGCCGGTGCCGCAGCGCTTCTTCAATACCTTGGCCAGCGCCTTGAGCTCCTCCTGGGGGAGGGGAACGCCTTCGATCGTGGTCACGCCCTTGCCCTTGCGGCCGCTGGTTTCGCGGCGGATACGCACGATCCCGTCGAGTGCGGCGAGTCGCTCGGCTTCGGCGTCGGCCTGACAGCGGCACTCGGCGAGCGCCTGGCGGCACGCGGGGCAGGTCTCACCGTGCTCGGTGGAGTAGACCAGGCCGCGCAACTGATCCTGTAAGGAGGGCATGAAGGGCTCCGCTGCAATGGCTGAGACGCCATGATAGCGCGCTCGGCCGGGCCCGGACGAGCGCTGCCCGCCGCCGCCCCGCGAGGAGATTGGGGCGGTATCAGGCGTGGTTGGCAGCGAGCATCGGCAGCAGTCGATCGACGGCAGTAGGCAGCTCGCGCATATGACCGATGGCGATGGCGCCCGCCGGTGTGGCTTCGCGCTCGGGGAAGCGGTTGATGTGTATCACACGCATGCCGGCGGCCAGCGCAGCGCGCACGCCGACCTGGGCATCGTCGATCACCACGCAGTGGGCCGGGTCGAAGCCCATGTCGCGGCCGGCGTGCAGGAACAGGCCGGGGTCGGGCTTCCAGCTGCCCACGCTGTAGGCGCTGTAGATATGATCATCGAAGAAGTGGCGTAGCCCGGTGCTGTCGAGCGCGCGGCGGATCTTGTGCTCGGGGCCGTTGGAGGCGACGCAGCGCGGCAGCCCGCCCAGCGCATCGAGGGCACCGGCGGCGCCTTCGATCGGTGCGAGCTCGTTGAGCATGCGCTCGTTCATCTCACGGCGCATGTCGCGCTCGGTCTCTTCGCGCAGCGTGGGGTCGATCGCGCCGTAGGCGCGTTCGAGATGCGCCACGATGCTGCCGAAGCGCGCGCCGCGAAAATCGTTCATGTAGTCGATGGGGCGAAACGGAAGACCGGCCTGGGTGAGGTACTTGGCCATGATCTCGGCCAGCAGCGGTTCGCTGTCGACCAGGGTGCCGTCGCAATCGAAAAGCAAGCAGAGCGGGTCGGGCATGATGGGTCGCCTCGAGGGCGCTGTCAGTGAAAGGGGTGACCCGCGGCCGTGGCTGGCGAGTCGTTGGCTGTTGCGCCAATATCCCGGTTATCGGCACCGTGACCTCATTGTTGAGATAAGGTTACGGAACACTGTTTTCAATGACGCTTGCCAACTTTAGTCGCCGTGCTTCGGCTTGACAAGCCGGGGGGCGCAGCGGGGCGTGAATTGCACACTTTTTGACCGATGAAGTCGGCCCGGTCGGATGATAGGTCCTCGGTCAAACCAAGCCCCGCCCAGCCTGGCGTGGCGGAGCCAGTCCACCGGCCTGTCAGTCGAGCCGCTCGGGCCACGCCTCGGGATTGAACGGGCTGAGCGGGCGCTTGCCATCCAGCGCCAGCAGCAGGTTGTCGACGGCGCGCTGGGCCATGGCGGTGCGCGTCTCGTGGGTGGCGGAGCCGATGTGCGGCAGCGCGACCACGTTGGCCAGGCGCGGCAGCGGCGAGTCGGCCGGCAGCGGCTCCTGCGCGAAGACGTCGAGACCGGCGCCGCGGATCTCGCCGCGTTCGAGGGCCTCGATCATCGCGGCTTCGTCGACCACCTCGCCGCGGGCCAGATTGATGAAGATCGCGCTCGACTTCATGCGCGCGAACTCGGCCGCGCCGATCAGGTGCCGGGTGTCGGCGTTGAGCGGCACGATGGCGCAGACGAAGTCGGCCTCGCGCAGCAGCTCGTCCAGCTCGCAGTGGCGTGCCCCCAGCTCCTGCTCCAGTGCCGGTTTGGGCGAGGCCTTGGCGTAGAGCACGCGCATGCCGAAGCCCAGCGCACCGCGGCGGGCGATCGCCTGGCCGATCCGGCCGAAGCCGATCATGCCCAGGGTCTTGCCATGCACGTCGGTGCCGAACTGCTCGGCGCCGATACTCGCCTGCCACTCGCCGCGCTTGACGTACTCGGCCAGCTCCACCACCCGCCGGGCACTCGCCATGATCAGCGCGAAGCCGGTGTCGGCGGTGGTCTCGGTGAGCACGTCCGGGGTATGGCTGAGCAGGATGCCGCGGCGGGTCAGCTCCTCGACCGGGTAGCTGTCCACGCCCACCGAAATGCTCGAAATGGTCTCGAGATTCGGCGCCGCGTCGAGCAGCTCGGGGGTGATCTTCACCCCCGCGCCGATCAGCCCGTGGGCCTGGCCCAGCGCCTCGCGGAATGCCGGGTCGTCGGCGGAGGCGAGCTTGCCGAAGTAGTCGACCTGATAGCGCTCGCGGAGCTGGTCGAGCTGCTGCTCGTCGAGACGGCGATAGGCCAGGATACGCTTGCGCATGGAACTCTCCGTTTGATGGCAGGGACCGGCCGCCCCCGCCCAATGTGGCCGGGGGAAGACGCCAAAGCCGTTCCGGCACGGCGCCGAGCGGGGCCATGAGCTTGACCGGTGATCACCGCATCATGGCGAGTCGGCCTGCGTAAAGTCCAGACCGCTGAGGCTGACGCTGACGTCGACCACGAGGGTGCGGGTGATCGCGCCCGCGGCGCTTGGTTGCGCCGGGGTTGCTGTTATCATCGATTGCCACAGGCATGACAGGATGCGGCGCGGTGTTCGTCACAGGCGGCGGCATCGGCGTTGACCCATGGCGAGGCTGTCGACGTGTTCAAGGGCTGAGTAGGTGTTTAAGGGCTGAGTAAGTGTTCAAGGGCTGAGGAGTGGCTATGCAAGCGGATGTGGTGGTGCTGGGGGCCGGCATGATCGGGGTCTCGACCGCGCTGCAGTTGCAGCGGCGTGGGCGCAACGTGGTGCTGGTGGATCGCCGCGCGCCGGGGGAGGAGACCTCCTACGGCAACGCCGGCCTGATCCAGCGCGAGGCGGTGGAGCCCTATCCCTTCCCGCACGACAGCCGCATGATCTTCAAGGTCGCGCGCAAGGGCGGCATCGACGTCAACTACCACCCCTCGGCGCTGCCGCATCTGGCCTCGCCGCTGGCGCAGTACTGGTGGTGGTCCTCGCCGTCGCGTTACGCCCAGGTGGCGAGGGAGTACAGCCGGCTGATCGCCCACTGTCTGAGCGAGCACGACAGCCTGATCGAGGAGGCCGGCGCCGGGGCGCTGGTGCGCAAGAGCGGCTGGCGCACCGCCTACCGCAGCCAGGAGGCGCTGGAGAAAGGGCTGGCCAATGCCGAGCGGCTGGCTCAGGAGTACGGGGTCGAGCATGCGCCGGTCAGCGGCGACGAGCTGGCGCGGCTGGAGCCCGGGCTGACCCAGCGCCTGGCGGGGGCGGTGCACTGGACCCAGCCGTGGTCGGTGCGCGACCCCGGCGCGCTGGTGGCGAGCTACGCCAGCCTGTTCCAGGCCCGCGGCGGCGCCTTCGTCAGCGGCGATGCCGCGACCCTCGAACGCCACGGCGCCGGCTGGCGGGTGACCACCAGCGAAGGGCCGGTCGAGGCCGCCGAGGCGGTGGTGGCGTTGGGCCCGTGGTCGGATGAGCTGCTGCGGCGCTTCGGCTATCACCTGCCGCTGTTCGTCAAACGCGGCTATCACCGCCACTACGACATGCCGACGCCGCTGAGCATGGCGATGCTGGATGCCGAGAACGGCATCATGCTGGCGCCGATGAATCGCGGCCTGCGCATCACCACCGGGGCAGAGTTCGCGCGTCTCGACGCCCGCGCCACGCCGCTGCAGTCGAGCAAGGCCGAGCGGGTCGCGCGCGAGCTTCTGGCGATCGGCGATGCGGTCGAGCAGACCCCATGGCTCGGCGCGCGGCCGTGCACGCCGGACATGAAACCGGTGATCGGCCCGGCGCCCAAGCACGCCGGGCTGTGGTTCCACTTCGGCCACGCTCACCAGGGCTTCACCCTCGGGCCAGCGTCGGGGCGGCTGCTGGCGGAGATGATGTGCGGCGAGACGCCCTATATCGAGCCGGCGCCCTATTCGGCCAAGCGCTTCTGAGAGGGTGTTTACAAAATGCCTGCGCTCGACAATACGGCGTTGAAATCGACCTCAAAATACTCATTTACCCCACGTAAACTCCGTTTTTTTGGTCGATTTCGCCTTGTCTTGCCTTCGCTCGTCGAATTTGTAGACACCCTCTGAGCGGGCGCGTCAGTTGTCGGCACTGCAGGCTTCGAGCCCCAGGGCGTGCATCACGCGCTGGCGTGATGCCGCCTCGCGCCGAGCATAGAGCGCCAGCTCGTCGATCACCGGCGCCCCCAGCGCCTGCTCGAAGTCGTCGCGATTGGCGTGACCGGCGTAGCCGTCGCTGCGCGCGTCACCGAGATTGGACTGGAAGATACCGGCCGCACTCACCGGCAGGAAATCCTCGTAGGTGATCGGCTGCACGCTGACCCAGCCGCGGGCGATCGCCGCTTCCAGGTCCACTGTGGCCAGATCCACCGCTGCCAGGTCCGCCGTCTCCCCACCCACCGCTGCCTCTCTGACCGCCTCGCCCGCTGGGGTCAGCCGGTAATCGAAATAGGCCAGCCCCTGGCGGCGCAGCTCCGTCAGGTCATCGGGGAACGCCGTGAAGACAGCGTCGAGTACCTGCTGGTGGGCAGCGTTGTCGAGGCCCTGGCTGCGCTCGCGGGCGGCTGCCAGCAGCTGGTCGTAGTGCTCGCGTCCGGCTGGCGTCAGCGCCATGCCACGCTGCTCGATCTCGCCGAAGCGGGCACTGTGCGACCCCTGCTGGCGGTCGGCGAAACGAATCTCCTCCTCCAGCGCCTTGAAGCTGGTCTGGCGCAGCAGGATCGGGCAGGCGCGCCGGGGCGGGCCCTCGATCACCGCCTTGGGGGTGATCCCGACCTCGGGCATGCGGCGCTGCACCGTGTCGATATCCAGGGTGCGCGGGGTCAGGTGATTGATATGCGGGCCACGGAAGCAGACCACATCGGCGATCAGCCGATGCTGGTCGTGCAGGGCGCAGTAGGTGGGCCAGTCGACGGTTGCCTCGCGGTGCCAGCGGAAGGTCTCCAGCGCGGCGGCGACGAAGCGCTCGGCGTCGTCCTCGCTCAGCCCGCCCTGGGCTTCGTGGCGCTCGATCAGCGCCAGCGCCTCCGGGGTGAAGATCTGGCGGGCGTCGAGGATGGCAGCGGCGCGCTCGCGCAGCTGGCGATCCTCGATCAGCTCCAAGCGCAGCAGTGAGGTGAAGACACGGAAGGGGTTGCGCGCCAGCGCGGCGTCGTCCACCGGACGGAAGGCGGTGGCGTGAACCGGTACCCCCGCCGCGGAGAGGTCGTAGTAGCCCACCGGCTGCATGCCCATCACCGCGAACAGCCGGCGTAGCCCAGCCAGCTCCGCTGCCGTGCCCACGCGAATGGCGCCGTGGCGCTCGACGCCGAGACGTGCCAGGTCATCGTGGGCCTCGAGTCTGGCGGCCAGCTCGGGGTCGCCGGCGAGAGTCTCGCGATTGACGGTCTCGACCAGCTCCAGGAGCGTGCCGTACTGGGGGACTTCTGTCTGATACATCGCCGACATGGCGCGCGAGAAGCGGTCGCGGATCGCATCGGGGGAGAGAAACGAGGGCATGGCAAGTCTCCTGCGTATGAGGGGCGTCAAAAAGGGGCGCTTCGCGGCGCGTCAGGGTGTGGCGGGGGCGAGCACGTGGACGCGACGCGCTCAGGCGCGCAGCGTGGCCAGGGCCTCGCCGAGCCGCGCCAGGCCCTCATCGAGAATCTCGGGTTCGCTGGTCAGTGGGGGCAGCAGGCGCAGCACGTTGCGCTTGCGCCCGCTGGGCATCAGTAGCAGGCCGCGCTCGCGCGCCGCGGTGAGCAGCGCGCTCAGGTGCTCGGCCCCGCTGGCATTGGGGGTGTCGTCGAGCACGATGCCGCGCATCGCGCCGATGCCGGTGAGGGCGCCGACCATGGGGTGGCGGCCGCTGGTCTGCCACTCGCGGTGGTGGGTCAGCACGCGGGACTCGACCGCCTGCGACCAGCGCGCCAGATTGGCGTCGCTCATCTCCGCGATCACCGCCAGGGCCGCGGCACAGGCCAGGGCGTTGCCCGAGTAGGTGCCGCCCAGCCCGCCCCGGGGCAGCGCGTTCATCACCGCCTCGCGCCCGGCGACGGCGGCCAGCGGCAGCCCCGCGGCCATGCTCTTGCCCATTAGCAGCAGGTCGGGCTCGACCTCCAGGTGCGAGAACGCGAAGCGTGCCCCGGTGCGCCCGAAACCGGACTGGATCTCGTCGAAGATCAGCACGATGCCCAGCGCCTGACAGCGCGCTTGGAGCTGGCGGGCGAAGTGCGGGCAGAGCCGGCGGAAGCCGCCTTCGCCCTGGACCGGCTCGACGATGATCGCGGCGACCTCCTCGGCGGGAACCTCGACCGCGAACAGCCGTTCCAGCGCGGCCAGGGCCGTGGCGGCGTCGACCCCACTGTCCGGCCCCGGAAACGGCAGGTGGTACACCGGGCCGGGCAGGCTGCCGAGACGCTGCTTGTAGGGGGCGACCTTGCCGCCGAGATTGAGCGCGGCCAGGGTGCGCCCGTGGAAAGCGTCGTCGAAGGCGATCACCGCCGTGCGGCCCGTATGCGCACGGGCGAGCTTGAGCGCGTTCTCGGTCGCCTCGGCGCCGCTGTTGGTGAGCATGCAGCTGAGCGGATAGCTGACCGGCACGAAGATATCCAGCGCCTGGGCCAGATCGAGATAGCCGCGGTGGGGCAGGGCGTTGAAGGCCGAGTGGGTCAACTTGCCGAGTTGCGCCTGAATGGCGGCCAGGACGCGTGGGTGCCCGTGCCCCAGGTTGAGCACGCCGATCCCGGCGACGAAGTCGATATAGCGCTGGCCCTGCTCGTCCCAGACCTCGGCGTTGGCGCCGCGCTCCAGACAGATCGGATGCACCACCCCGAGGGCGTGGCTGACGTGGGGAAACTCCATGGGTGGCTACCTGCAGTGGCGACGATGACGGTTCGGGTCATCAAAGCAGCCGGGCAGGCGGCGCTTCAAACGAAAAAAAGCCGCCCTATCATTCCAAAAATTCTGGATTCTCCCGCCGGCTATGCGTCGGTCGGTGCGGGCGTCTGAACCGGACCCAGGGTGGGACGGTCACGATGTTCGTGCATCCAGTCGAGAAAGCCGCGTACCTTGGCCACCTCGCCCTTGTGTTCGGGATAGGCGAGGTAATAGGCGTCGCGGCTCGCGAGCGCGTGCGGCCAGGCCTGCACCAGTTGGCCCTGGGCGAGCTCCTCGGCGGCGAGAACCTGTGGCACCAGCGCCACCCCGCAGCCCACTCGCGCGGCGCGCAGCAGCATCTCGAAGGTATCGAAGCGTGGCCCGTGATAGCTGTGCTGGGTGTAGAGCTGCTGATCGGCGAACCAGGCATGCCACGCCTCCGGGCGCGAATCGCTCTGCAGCAGCACCTGCTGGGTGAGCGCAAGCGGATCGTCGAAGCCGCCGACCGGCACCAGCGAGGGCGCGCACACCGGCACCATCCGTTCGTCGAGCATATGGATGCACTCCGCCTTGGGCCACACGCCGCGGCCGTAGAAGAAGGCGGCGTCGACCCGCTCCTGTTCGAGATCGAACGGCTGCGTGCGGATGCCGATATTGAGATAGACGCTGGGATAGCGCAGGCGGAAACCGTTGAGACGCGGCACCAGCCAGCGGGCGCCGAAGGTCGGCAGGGTGGTGACGTTGAGCACCTCGCTCTCGCCGCCGTAGGACTGCATGTAGCGGGTCGACATCTCCACCTGGGCCAGCACCTTGCGCACCTCGGTGAGATAGAGCGATCCCTCCGGGGTGACCTGCAGCCGGCGTCGCACCCGGCGGAACAGCGGATGTTCGAGGATCGCCTCGAGCTGGGCGACCTGCTTGCTCACCGCGCTCTGGGTCAGGCTCAGCTCGTCGGCGGCGCGGGTGAAGCTCAAATGGCGCGCCGCGGCCTCGAAGCACTGCATGGCGGTGAGGGTGGGGAGATGACGGCGATTCATGGCAGCCTGCTGGCAGGAAAAAAAGGAATGATGTCGGTATAAAACGTCGTTTGTGGCGCGTCAATGGCCGGCGCAATACTGCCGCGACACCTTTTTCGTTCCGGCAGCAGGAGAACAACATGATCGACGAGATCCTCGGACGCCTCGGCGTGGCGACTTCGGCCTACCGCGACGGCGACTATGTGGTCACCTCGCCCACCGACGGCGGCGAGCTGGGCCGGGTCAGCAACGAGTCCGCAGCGGCGGTGACCGCGCGTATCGACCGCGCCGAGCGTGCCTTCGCCGCTTGGCGCCAGGTACCGGCCCCGCGGCGGGGCGAGCTGGTGCGGCTGTTCGGCGAGCAGCTGCGCCGGCACAAGGAGGATCTCGGGGCGCTGGTCACGCTGGAGTGCGGCAAGATTTATCAGGAGGGGCTGGGCGAGGTCCAGGAGATGATCGACATCTGCGATCTCGCCGTGGGCCAGTCGCGTCAGCTCTACGGCCTGACCATCGCCTCCGAGCGCCCCGGCCACCACATGCGCGAGAGCTGGCATCCGCTGGGCCCGATTGGTCTTATCACTGCCTTCAACTTCCCGGTCGCGCCCTGGGCCTGGAACGCCGCGCTGGCGCTGGTGTGCGGCAACAGTCTGCTGTGGAAGCCCTCCGAGAAGACCCCGCTGTGTGCGCTCGCCTGCCAGGCGTTGCTGGAGCGCGCCATGGCCGAGTTCGGCGACGACGCCCCGCAGGATCTGAGCCAGGTGATCATCGGCGAGCGCGAAGCCGGCGAAGCCCTCACCGACGACCCGCGGGTGCCGCTGATCAGCGCCACCGGCAGCACGCGCATGGGTCGCGAGGTCGCGCCCCGGGTCGCCGCGCGCTTCGGCCGCAGCATTCTCGAACTGGGCGGCAACAACGCCATGATCCTGGCGCCCAGTGCCGATCTCGACATGGCCGTGCGCGGCATCCTGTTCTCGGCGGTCGGCACCGCCGGCCAGCGCTGTACCACCCTGCGCCGTCTGATCGTCCACGAGTCGGTGCGTGACGAGGTGGTCGAGCGGATCAAGAAGGCCTACGCCAACGTCACCATCGGCGACCCGATGCAGGGCAACCTGGTCGGCCCGCTGATCGACGCCCAGGCCTTCGACCAGATGCAGTCGGTGCTGGAGAAGGCGCGCCAGCAGGGGGCCACGGTGTTCGGCGGCGAGCGCCAGCTGGCCGACACCTACCCCAATGGCTACTACGTCTCGCCGGCGATCGTCGAGGTCGCCGAGCAGAACGAGCTGGTCAAGCACGAGACCTTCGCGCCGATCCTCTACGTGCTCAGCTACCGCGACTTCGACCAGGCCTTGGCGCTCAACAACGACGTGCCGCAGGGGCTGTCGTCGTGCATCTTCACCACCGACGTGCGCGAGGCGGAAGCCTTCGTTTCCGATCAGGGCAGTGACTGCGGCATCGCCAACGTCAATATCGGGCCGAGCGGTGCCGAGATCGGTGGCGCCTTCGGTGGCGAAAAGGAGACCGGTGGCGGGCGTGAGTCCGGTTCCGACGTGTGGAAGAGCTACATGCGTCGCCAGACCAATACCGTCAACTACTCGCGCGAGCTGCCGCTGGCCCAGGGCATCAAGTTCGACTGACGCCTCGCCGGAGCGCGCCCTGCGCTCCGGCTCCACTTCCTGCATCTCTCCAACGCGCTCCCCTGTCCGCGCGCCAATAACAACTCCGGGAGAAGGTCGATGAGTGACAACGTTCGCGTGGGCGCGATTCCCAGCCTGCCGCTGGCGCTGGCGCCGCTACTGCTGACCGTGGCACTGCTGATGACGCAGTTCTTCGTCTTCGGTGACTTCACGCCCCACATTCCGCTCGCCTGCGGCATCCTGATCTGTGCCTTCTTTGCGCGCCTGCGTGGCATCGCCTGGACGCGCATGGAGGCGTCGATGCTCAAGGTGATCAAGCTGGGCCTGCCGGCGATCCTGATCCTGCTCGCGGTGGGCATGCTGATCGGCACCTGGATTCTCGCGGGAACGGTGCCGACGCTGATCTACTACGGCATCAATCTGGTCTCGCCGGGCTGGTTCCTGGTCGCCACCTGTCTGATCAGCTCGTTGATCTCGCTCGCCGTGGGCACCTCCTGGGGCACGGTGGGCACCGTCGGTCTGGCGCTGATGGGCATCGGCCATGGCCTGGGTATTCCGGTCTATCTGACCGCGGGTGCGCTGGTCTCCGGCGCCTTTTTCGGTGACAAGATGTCGCCGCTCTCCGATACCACCAACCTCACCCCGGCGGTCTGCGAGACCGACCTGTGGACCCATATCAAGAGCATGATGGCGACCACGGTGCCGGCGATGACGCTGGCGCTGCTGGCCTACGCCTGGCTCGGTGCCGGCTACGCCGATCAGCTGATCGACGTCGGTGGCATCGATGCCCTGCGCCGCACGCTGGCCGAGCACTTCACCCTGAGCTGGATCACGCTGATCCCGCCGGTGGTGGTGATCTCGCTGTCGATGGCCCGGTTTCCGCCGTTCCCCACCATCTTCGGCGGTGCCGCGCTCGGTGGGGTGATCGCGATCCTGCTCCAGGGCAGCGACGTGCAGGCGGTGTTCGACGTGATGCAGAACGGCTACGTCGCGGACACCGGCAGCGCGGCGATGGATACGCTGCTCTCCAAGGGGGGCGCGATGTCGATGACCTGGGTGGTGACCCTGACGCTGTTCGCACTCGGTTTCACCGGGATGCTCGAAGCCTACGGCACCATCGACGCGATCATGCTGCACCTGGCCAAGCTGATGCGCGGGCGCTTCAGCATGGTGCTGACCAGCTCGGTCACCACCGCGTCGGTGGGCACCGTGGTCGGCGACGTCTATACCACCCTGGTGCTGCCGGGGCGGCTGCTGCACGGGCAGTACCAGCAGATGGGCTACCGCACCTCGGTGCTGTCGCGCACCATCGAAGACAACGGCACGCTGCTGTCGCCGCTGATCCCGTGGAACATGGGTGGGAGCTTCGTCGCCGCCACCACCGGGGTGCCCACGCTGCTCTATGCGCCGTTCGCCTTTGCCTGCTGGCTGTCGCCGCTGTTCGGCCTGCTGTGGGCGCTGCTCGGCCGCTTTGTTCCGCGGCAGGCGACGACAGCGGATCGGGCGGCCGAGCGGCGGGCCGGTTCAGGGGCGCGGGGTGAAGCGCAGGCGGGTAGCGCCTGAGCGGCGCGGCGTGAGCGAGACGCCACCCCACACGATGTGATCGGCATGACACTGGCCGAGCGGCCAGTGTCCGGCCAGCAAGGCATCCAGCAATCAGCGCTCAGGCGAGGAGCGGTCATGCAAGAGCAATGTCTATGGACCCAGGGGGCGCAGGAGCCGGCGCCCGTTACCGAGACGCTGGATGGCGCGCTGCGTACCCGCGTGTGCGTCGTCGGCGGCGGGATCACCGGCCTCTCCACCGCGCTGCATCTGAGCGACAGCGGTACCGAGGTCTGCGTGCTGGAGGCGGGAGACATTCCGACCGGGGGCTCCGGGCGCAATGTCGGGCTGGTCAACGCCGGCCTGTGGGTGCCGCCGGACGATATCGTCAAGGCGCTCGGCGAGGCCGACGGCGAGCGCGCCAATCGGGTGCTCGGCGGGGCTCCGGCCAAGGTGTTCGCGCTGATCGAGCGCCACGGCATCCAGTGTCATCCCACCCGCACCGGCACCCTGCACCTGGGGCACAACGCCAAGGGCTGTGACGAGCTGGCGCGCCGGCGCGATCAGCTCGTAGCGCGTGGGGCCCCGGTCGAACTGATCGAGGGCGAGGCGTGCGAGCGGCTCACCGGGACCCGGCGTATCCGCGCCGCACTGTGCGACCGCCGTGCGGGTACGCTCAACCCCGCCGAGTATACTCGCGGGCTGGCGCGTGCCGCCCAGACCCAGGGCGCGCGGCTGTTCACCCACAGCCCGGTGACGGGCATCCAGCGCGAGGGCGACGGTTGGCGCCTGACCACACCCAAGGGCAGTGTCGTCGCCGACCGCGTGGTGCTCGCCACCAACGCCTACGCCCAGGACAATTGGAACCAGGCGCGCCAGCACTTTTTCACCGGCTACTACATGCAGGTCGCCTCGCGCCCGCTCTCCGGGGCCGCGGCGGATGCCATCCTGCCCGAGCGCCAGGGCGCCTGGGATACCCGCACGGTGCTCTCGAGCATCCGCCGCGACGCCGCCGGGCGGCTGGTACTGGGCAGCCTGGGTCGCGGCGAAGGGCGGCCGCGGGCCTATCTGAAGCGCTGGGCCGACCGCATCGCCGGTCACTACTTCCCCGAATTGGGGCCGGTCGAGTGGGAGTGCACCTGGAGCGGCCGTGTCGCCTTCACCCCGGACCACACCCTGCGCCTGTTCGAGCCGCTGCCGGGGATCGTCGCCGCCTGTGGCTACAACGGCCGCGGGGTCACCACCGGCACGGTGGTGGGCGAGGGCTTCGCCGAATATCTCAGCCGTGGCGACGACAGTCTGCTGCCACTGCCGCTCAAGTCCTACCGCGCCATACGTGGGCGCGGGCTATGGAGCGCAGCCTACGAAAGCGGCTTCTCGCTCTATCACCTGGGGCAGTGCCTGCGTCTGGTGAACTGAGAGGGTGTTTACAAATTCGACGAGCGAAGGTGAGACAAGGCGAAATCGGCCGAAGAGACGGAGTTTACGTGGTGTAAATGAGTACTTTGAGGTCGATTTCAACGCCGTATCGTCGAGCGCAGGCATTTTGTAAACACCCTCTGAGCGGTGCCCGCCCTGGGCGCTCCCTACGCTGAGTGCCCATTGGCTGCCCCGAGCGCTGCCGCGTCAGGAGACGTACAGCGGCCAGTGGCGTGAGCGGATCCGCGTCAGGCAGTGACGCAGCTCGCCATCCAGGGCACGATCCTCGCCCACCGGGGCAAAATCCTCACGCAACGCCGCGACCATGGTGGCCAGCGGTGCGGGCAGCGGGTCAGCGCGCAGGTGAACCCCCTGCAGCGCCGCCAGCAGTGTCGCCGCGGCGACCTGCTCGGTGAGTTCGAGCACGCGCAGCGCATCGCGGGCGGCGATGGTGCCCATACTCACCTTGTCCTGGTTGTGGCACTCGGTGGAGCGCGAGAAGACGCTCGCCGGCAGGGTGCCCTTGAGCGCCTCGGCGGCCCAGGCGGAGGCGCCGATCTGCACCGCCTTGAAACCGTGATTGATCATCGCCCGCTCGGCCGGGGCGCCTGAGAGATTGCCCGGCAGCCCATGGTTGTAGCGGCTGTCGACCAGCAGCGCGAGCTGGCGGTCGAGCAGGTCGGCGACGTTGGCGGTGAGGGTCTTGAGGCTATCCATGGCGAAGGCGATATGGCCGCCGTAGAAGTGGCCGCCATGCATCACCTCGCCCGAGTCGGGGTCGATCAGCGGGTTGTCGTTGGCGCTGTTGAGTTCGGTCTCGATGAAACCGTGCAGCCAGCCCAGGCTGTCGGCCAGCACCCCCAGCACGTGTGGGGCACAGCGCAGCGAGTAGCGGTCCTGCAGGCGCTGCTGCGGTGCGGCCGTCTCGCTCTCCATATCGGCGCGCAGCCAGGCGGCGACCTGGCCCTGGCCGGGATGCGGCTTGGCGGCGAACAGCCGGGCGCCAAAATGCGCCGGGTTGCCGCGCAACGCCACCACGTTGAGGGCGGTGATGCGGGTGGCGAGCTTCAGCAGATACTCGGCGCGGGCGAACGCCTGGCACGCCAGCGCGGTCATCACCGCGGTACCGTTCATCAGCGCCAGCGCCTCCTTGGGGCGCAGGGTCAATGGCGCCCAGCCCAGCTCGGCGTGGGCTTCGGCGGCTGGGCACACCCGGCCGCGCCAGATCACCTCGCGCTCGCCACACAGCATGGCGGCAATGTAGGAGAGCGGAGTGAGATCGCCGCTGGCCCCCACCGAGCCCTCCTCGGGAATGCGCGGCAGCAGGTCCTCGTGCAGGCAGGCGTGGAGCCGTTCGAGCAGTTCGAAGCGCACCCCGGAGATGCCCTGGCATAGCGACTGCAGGCGTGCCGCAAGCACCGCTCGGGCGGCTTCGGGCTCGAGAAAACGGCCCAGGCCACAGCCGTGGAAGGTGTAGAGCTGACGCGGCAATGCCGCCACCTGGCTCAGTGGCACCGCGGTGACGCAGGAGTCACCGTAGCCGGTGGTGATGCCGTAGATTTGCCCCTCGCGGTCGAGCAGCCCTTCGACCGCCTGGGCGCCGCGGGCGATGCGTGCACGCCACGCCGGGTCGTCGTCCAGGCGTGAGGGGGCACGGCGCTCGGCCAGGGCGACCACCGCCTCCAGGGTCAGCGGGGCGGGGCCGAAAACGATCGGCGCGGGGGCATGAGACATGGCTCGGTATCCACTTGGCTCGGGGTGGCGCCGAGTGTAGCCGGGCGATGTGCCCGGCGGCCAGCGAGCGCTTCGCCCGCAGAGTGCTGGCCGCCGGGGAGGATCGAGAAGTTCAGATCGAAAGTTTCAGATCGAAGGATTCAGCGCGACCGAGTCAGGCCGACGGGCGTTCGGCGGTAAGGAAGAAGCGCACCTTGGGCTCGGCGGCCAGCAGCGGGGCGGAGCCCTCCTTGAACGGGGCGTAGTGCGGCATGCTGGTGTGGTGCTCGAAGGCGGCACGGTCGCGGTAGACCTCGTGCAGCACCACCAGGTCTTCGCTGCCCTCCGGGGTCAGCACGTCGAAGGTGAGGCAGCCTTCCTCGTTGGCCAGTGACTCGCTGGCGTCGTTGTGTGCCAGCGCCAGAAAGGCCGGCACCTGACCCGGTTTGATCTGAAACTCGGCAATCACCACGAAGTGGGTGTTAGCGGTCATGAAGACCTCCCTGTTGGATGAAAGAGTGGCGTCGTAAAGCCCCTAGTGTAGGTGCAACGTCGGACGTCTGCTGACGGCTACGTCATACCTCCCGAGAACCCTGGCGGAATCAGGCGTGGCAGGTGGCGCTCGAGTAGTCGGGCGGCATCCATCACCCGCATGTCGTCGAAACGCGCCGCGACCAGATGCAGGCCGACCGGCAGGCCGTCGTCGTCGAGGCCGCAGGGCAGCGACGCTGCAGGTTGCTGGGTGAGGTTGAACGGGTAGCTGAACGGGGTCCAGTCCATCCATTGCCGGTAGCGACCGCCCTCGGGCACGTTGCTGCCGACGGCAAAGGGTGCCAGCGGCAGTGTCGGCGTCACCAGCAGGTCGTAGTGGCGATGGAACTCGGCCAGTTGCGCGGTCAGCGCGGCGCGCGCCTCGCCGGCACGCTGGTAGTCGCTCAGCGAAATGCGCGCACCGCGCTCGGCGATGGCTCGCAGGCCCGGGTCGAGGCGTTCGCGCTGGGCCTCGTTCAGACCGCCCACCAGTCGTGCGGCGCCGGCGAACCACAGGGTGTTGAAGGTAGCTTGAGGGTCGGCGAAGCCGGGGTCGATCTCCGTCACCTCGGCGCCCAGCCCGCGCAGCACGGCGACGGCGTCATTCACCACCCGGGCGATGTCCGGCGCGACTTCGACATAGCCCAGGTCGCGGCTGTAGGCGATCCGCCAGCCCCGCAGGTCGTCCGGCGGTGAGCGGCGCCAGTCGAACGGGCAGGGCGGTCCGGCGTAACCGTCACGCGGATCGGGCTGGGCGATCGCGCTCATCATCAGCGCGGCGTCCTCGGCAGTACGAGTCATCGGGCCGAGGTGCGAGAGCGTGGTCATGGCACTGGCCGGCCATTGCGGCACCCAGCCGAAGGTCGGCTTGAGGCCGAAGGTGCCGGTAAAGGCGCAGGGAATGCGGATCGAGCCGCCGGCGTCGCTGCCCTGATGGAGCAGGCCCAGGTTGAGCGCCGCGGCGGCGCCGGCACCGCCGGACGAGCCGCCCGGTGTCAGGCGCGGATTCCAGGGGTTGCGGGTGATGCCGTGGAGGGGATTGTCGGTCACCCCCTTCCAGCCGAACTCGGGGGAGGTGGTCTTGCCGAGCAGCACGCAGCCGGCCTCGCGCAGGCGGGCGGCGAACGGGGCGTCGGTGTCCCAGGGCCCGGCCGCCGAGGTGGTCGCGGAGCCCTTGCGGGTCGGCATGCCGCGGGTCGGGGTCAGGTCCTTGATGGTCACCGGGATGCCGTCGAGCGGGCCCAGCGGCGTACTGCGTCGATAGCGAACCTCGGCGGCGCGAGCGGCCTCCCGCGCACCGTCGGCGTCGACGTGACAGAAGGCGTTGATGGTGGGGTTATGGTGCTCGATGCGCGCCAGGCAGTCTTGCGCAAGTTCCACCGGCGAGATCTCGCCGGCGGCCAGCAGGGCCCCGGCATCGACGGCGCTCAGGCCGGCCAGGTCGGTGTCGCTCTTTGCCATGATCAGGCTCCTTTTTCCGCCAGTTCGAGGGTGGCGTGCAGCAGCACGTCGGCGCCGGCGGCCACGTCTGCGGGGCTGGCGTATTCGGCTTCGTTATGGCTGATGCCCTTCTCGCAGGGAATGAAGATCATTGCGGTCGGTGCCACGCCGGCGACGAGCACCGCGTCGTGCCCGGCCCCGCTGACGATGTCTCGATGGGCATGTCCGCCCGTCTGCGCCGCCCGGCGTACCGCGTCGATGCACGCGAGATCGAAATGCTGCGGCGGGTTGTTCGCGGTCTGGGTGACGGCGAGTTCCAGGCCACCCTCGGTGGCGATTCGTTCCAGGGTCCGGCGGAACTCGGTGACCATGGCGTCGAGCACCTCGCCGTCGCTGTGGCGCAGGTCGACGCTGAGCGTGACCTCGCCGGGGATCACGTTGCGCGAGTTGGGCCGTACCTGGCAGGCGCCGACGGTGCCGCGGCCGTCGGGCTGGTGGGCCATGGCGATGGTGTCGACGGCCTCGATCACGCGGGTGGCGCCGAGCAGCGCATTGCGGCGCAGATGCATCGGCGTCGAACCGGAGTGGGCGGCCATACCGGTCAGCGTGACGTCGAACCATTGGATGCCCAGCGCGCCGGTGACCACGCCGATGGTGTCGCCTTCGTCCTCGAGGATCGGCCCCTGCTCGATGTGCGCCTCGAGGTAGCCGGCAAACCGGGCCGGTCGGTGGGCGTCTTCACCGACGTAGCCGATCGCCTCGAGTGCCTCGCCGGCGCTGATGCCCTCGGCATCGCGCCGCGCCAGGGCGTCGTCGAGTGTCAGTTGGCCGACGAAAACGCCGGAGCCCATCATGCAGGGGGCGAAGCGGCACCCCTCCTCGTTGGTCCAGGCCACCAGCTCCAGCGGCCGCTGGGTCTCGATGCCCTGGGCGTTCAGCGTGCGGACCACTTCCAGCGCTGCCAGTACGCCGAAGCAGCCGTCGAACTTGCCGCCGGTGGGTTGGGTGTCGATATGGCTGCCGATCACCACCGGGTCGGCCGTGTCGTCGCGCCCCGGGCGCCGCGCGAAGAGGTTACCGATGGCATCGAAGCGCACCGTCAGATCTTCCGCCTCGCACCAGCGGGTCAGCAGATCGCGACCCTGGCGGTCGAGATCGGTCAGCGCCTGGCGGTTGCAGCCCCCCTTGGGGGTGGCGCCGATATTGGCCAGTGTCATCAGGCTCTGCCATAGGCGCTCGCCGTCGATGGTCAGCCGGGTCTCTTGAGAAGATGAAGTGGGGAGCATGGTCTTGTCCTTATCCTGGTCGAGGGCACTCTGGTCGGCGCCGTTCAGGCGCTCAGCGCCAGAAAGCGGTCACGGATCGCGGGGTCGTCGCGGAACGCCTGGGCGCTACCGTGATAGACCACCCGGCCCTGTTCGAGCACATAGTGGCGGTCGGCGAGCTGTTCGCAGACCCGCAGGTTCTGTTCGACCAGCAGCACTGGCAGCCCCAGGCCGCGGATGTCTTTGAGGATGCGCACGATCTCGTCGACGATCACCGGCGCGAGCCCCTCGGTGGGTTCGTCGAGCAGCAGAATGCGCGGGTCGTTGATCAATGCCCGGGCGATGGCGAGCATCTGCTGTTCGCCCCCCGAGAGTGCGTTGCCGCCGTTGCGGCGCCGCTCCTCGAGGCGCGGGAAGAGGCGATAGATGTCGGCGAGTTGCCAGCGGCTGCTGCGCCGGGCGGCGATCTTGAGGTTTTCCTCGACGCTGAGCAGGCCGAAGATCCCGCGATGTTCCGGCACCAGGGCGACCCCCTGGCGGGCGATGCGGAAAGGCTCCTGGCCGTTGATGATGCGCCCGTCGAAACGCACCGATCCGCGTCGTGGCGGCACCAGGCCGACGATGCTCTTGAGGGTGGTGGTCTTGCCGGCGCCGTTGCGTCCCAGCAGGGTGACCAGCTCGCCGGCCTCGACCTTGAGCGAGACGCCTTCGAGCACATGGCTCTTGTCGTAGTAGCTGTGGATGTCGTCGACCTCGAGCATCAGGCAGCCTCCCCCAGATAGGCGGTGCGCACTCGCTCATCCTCGCGCACCGCTTGTGGCGTTCCCTCGACCAGGATCCGGCCGCGGTTCATGACGGTGATGGTGTCGCTGATCGACATCACGATGCTCATGTTGTGTTCGATCAACAGCACGGTATGGTCGCGCCCAAGCTCGGCGATCAGCCGGGTCATGGTGGGGATGTCGTCGACCCCCATGCCCGAGGTCGGTTCGTCGAGCAGCAGCAGGCGGGGCCTGGCGCATATCGCCATGCCCACTTCCAGAATGCGTTGCTGGCCATGCGACAGGGTGCCGGCCGGCAGCTCGGCGCGCTCGGTGAGCGCCAGGCGTTCGAGCATTTCGTCGGCGGTAGCGGCATGGCGGCGGTGGCTATCCAGACGCCGCCAGAAGTCCAGCGCCCGCCAGCCGGCGGCGCCCTGGGCGGCCAGGCGCAGGTTCTCGCGAACGCTCAGGTTCTGGAACAGGCTGGTGATCTGGAACGAGCGCGCCATGCCCAGCGCCACCCGCCCATGGGCGGGGCGGCGGGTGATGTCGCGACCTTCGAACAGGATCTGCCCGCCGCTGATACGGCGCTCGCCGGTCAGGCAGTGGAACAGACTGGTCTTGCCGGCGCCGTTGGGGCCGATGACGGTATGAATGGTCCCGGGGTGGATACGCAGCCCGACCCCGTCGACGGCGCGGAAGGCCCCGTAGGCCAGTGTCAGGTCGCGGGTTTCCAGCAATGGTGTGGTCATGCGTCCTCCTGCGCCTTGCGCGCGGCGCCGGCGCGCCGGCGTCCCAGGGATTCGAGGCCGCCCCACAGGCCGCCGCGCATGAACATCACCACGGCGATCAAGGCCACGCCGAGCAGCAGCATCCAGCGCGGCCACAGGGCAGAGAGCAGGTCGCCGAGGATGACGATGGTACCGGCGCCCAGCAGCGAGCCGAACAGCGATCCGGTGCCGCCGATGATGGTCATGATCAGGATCTGCTCGGACATCGGTAGCTCGATGTTCGATAGCGGCGCGAAGTTGAGCAGCATGGCGTAGAGCGCCCCGGCGAGTCCGGTGACGGCGCCCGACAGCGCGAAGGCGAGAATCTTGAAGTGGCGGGTGTCGTAGCCCACGGCGGCGGCACGCGCCTCGTTCTCGCGAATGGCCAAGAGGGTACTGCCGAAGGCCGAGTCGATGACCCGACGCGCCCCCAGGTAGAGGAGCACGAACAGCACCGCCACCAGGCCATAGAAGGCCAGGGGCGACGCGAGATCGAACAGGGTGAAACCACCGATGGCCAGGGGAGGCCGCGGGACGTCGAGCAGACCGTTGTCGCCGCCCGTCCAGTCGCTCAGGGTATAGGCGATGAAATAGGCCATCTGGGTCAGCGCCAGGGTCAGCATGACGAAGTAGATCCCCGTGCGACGGATCGCCAGGGCGCCGACCAGCAGCGCCAGCAGACCCCCGGCGGCGGCCGCCAGCAGCAGTGCCGTGAACAGCCCGACCTGCCAGTGGATCATGGCCAGGGCCGCCACGTAGGCACCGCTGCCGAAGAAGATCGCCTGGCCGAAGGAGAGCAGACCGGTGTAACCGAGCAGCAGATTGCAGCCCAGCACGGCCATGGCGAAGATCAGGATTTCGCAGGCCAGCGTGGCCGAAGGCACCACCAGGGGCAGGGCGATGACCACCGCCAACATGGCCAGGGTCGTCGCCGCTGGCCGCCGCCGGAAGATGGCGTTGGCGGGGCGGCTGTCGCCGCGCGCCGGTGTCGTGAGCTTGGGGTTCATCTCAGGCCCTCCCGAACAGGCCGTAGGGCCGTAGCAGAATGACCACGGCCATCGCGGCATAAATCATCAGACTCGATCCCTGCGGCCACAGGCTGGCCATCAGGCTCTGCACCACCCCCACCATCAGGCCGGCGGCCAGGGCGCCGCCAAATGAGCCCATGCCACCGATCACCACCACCACGAACGCCACACCGAGGATCTCCGGGCCGAGGAAGGGATTGGCTCCGCGCAGCGGCGCGGAGAGCACGCCGGCCAGGCCGGCCAGTGCCACCCCTAGGGCGAAGGTGACCGAGAACAGGCGGAAGATATTGGTGCCGAGCAGTGACACCGTTTCGGTGGATTCGCTGCCGGCGCGTACCAGGGCACCGAAGCGTGTGCGTTCCAGCAGCAGCCAGAGGGCCACGGCCACCAGGGCGGCGAAGCCGATCAGGAACAGCCGGTACTGCGGGTAGGCGAAGTGGCCCAGTCGCACGATGCCGCGCAGCAGCTCCGGCGTCGGCACGCTCTTGCCCACCGGGCCCCAGAGCATGATCGAGACTTCCTGGATGATCAGCGCAATGCCCAGGGTGACCAGGATCTGGAAGGTATGCGGCAGATGATAGATACGCCGAATCAGGCTGCGCTCCAGCAGCCAGGCCAGCAGCCCCACCGCGAGTGGCGCCAGCAGCAGCGACAGCCAGAAGTTGCCGGTCAGGGTGACCGTGGTGTAGCAGAGGTACGAGCCGAGCAGGAAGAAGGCGCCGTGAGCGAAATTGACGAAGTTGAGCAGACCGAAGATCAGGGTCAGGCCGACCGAGATCAAAAAATAGATCATCCCCAGTCCCAGACCGTTCAGGATCTGGAAGAGATAGACGTTGAGCATGATGTCACCTCGCCGGGAGCGGAAGTGGTTGATGCCAGGCCGCGGCGGCGACGCTCGTCGCCCCCGCGGCAACGGTCACAGGTGGCAGCCGCTCTGCGCCGGCGACAGGAAGGATTGGCCCGAACTGACGATGTCGGCGTAATCGCTGGCGTCGGTCATCTCCGCGGCACCCTTGCCCTCGAGCAGGTAGTAGTCCTTGAGCACCTGGTGGTCGGCGGCGCGAATCGTCTCCTCGCCGGTGGGGCCCTGGTAGGTGCGCCCCTCGAGAGTGTGGATCAGCGTCTCGCCCTGGGTCGCGCCGCTGTCGGCCGCCGCCTGCAGCAGGGTCTTGGTCATGGTGTAGTCGGCGGCCAGCGGGTAGTTGGGGGTGATGCCGTAGGCCTCCTTGACCCTCTTCACCAGCTCACGGTTGGCGGGGGTGTCGACCTCATGCCAATACTGGGCACCGAAATAGATGCCGTCGATGTTGTCGTTGCCCAGCTCCTGTAGCTGCTCCAGGCCAGAGGACCACACCATGATGATATCCATCTGCTGGTTGAGCCCGAAGTTGACCGCCTGGCGCAGGGCATTCGAGGATTGCGAGCCGAAATTGAGCAGCACCAGAACGTCGGGGTTGGCGGCCATGGCATTGGTCAGATAGCCAGAGAACTCCTGCTCCTGCAGCGAGTGGTAGCTGTTGCCGACATGCTCCACGCCCTTGTCCGCGAAGACCTTCTCGGCATTGCGCAGCAGCGCTTCGCCGAAGACGTATTGGGGGGTGATGGTATAGAAGCGCTTGGCATCGGGGTGGCTGTCGATGTAGGGCACCAGGGTCTGCTGGATCGCCCCGTAGGTGGGCACCGACCAGCGGAAGGTGGCGGGGTTGCACTCGCTGCCGGTGATCTCGTCAGCGCCGGCCGGGGTCATGAAGACGCCGCCGGCATCGTTGACCTCCTTGCCCACCGCCAACGCGGTCGAGGAGAGCGTCGCGCCGTTGAACAGGCGCGCGCCGTCCTGCTCGATCGCTTCCTGGACCTTGCGCACGGCACGTCCGGCATTGCCCTCGGTGTCGATAGAGACATAGTCGATCTGGCGGCCCAGCTTGGCGGACATCTCGTCGACCGCCAGCTTGGAACCCATCTCGGCGTACTTGCCGTAACTGGCATTACTGCCGGAGAGGGATTTGACACCGTAGACGGTGATCGGTGTCTGGTCCTGGGCCTGGCTCGGGCCCGCCGCCACGCCGAGACCGAGGGTAGCGGCCATCAGGGTAGCGGGAAGCAGTCTGGTGGAAACCCGGGAGGTGAAAGACCGGTTGGTGGAAGACAGCGTATCGCGTCGCATCATGAACCTCGCAATGATTGTCGTTGTTGTTGCAGAGATGAGCCGGGGTGTCGGCCCCTAGTCGGGTGCTAGAAACCCCTGGCGGGGGTTGACCAGAAACTGGTCGGCGACCTGGCCCTCGAGGGCCGTCATGTGGTGCTCGGCATCGCACATGTGGTCGTGCATCAACTCGCGTACCCGCAGGACGTCCCGTTCGCGCAGGGCCGCGACCAGCTCGACGTGATAGTCGATGTTGGCCTGATCGAACTGCTTGCGCTCCGGCTTGTAGGCCTTCTTGAGCACCACCAGATCGCGCAGCAGATCGTTGAGGAAACCGCACAGGAAGCGCAGCAGGGGATTGGGGCAGGCGCGCGCCAGGATATTGTGGAACTCGAGCTCCAGCATGCGGTGGTGGCGATGCCCTTCGTCGCCATCGTGAGGCTGGCGGCAGCGCTCGATGTTGCCCTCCAGCGCGAAGAAGTCCTCGGGGACCAGATGGTCGATGACCGAGACGGCCATCTCGACCTCGGCCAGACGTCGCAACTGATAGACCTGGCTGCCATCGAGATGCTGGAAATGCAGAAAGTTGCGCAGGGCACGGCTGGCGGGATCGGTGGTGGGGGCCTTGATCAGTGCGCCTCCGCCAGGGCCGGTCTTCAACGTGATCAACCCCTCCACCTCGAGCACCTTGAGGGTCTCGCGAATGGTCGCCTTGGCGCAGCCATAGTGGGTCATCAGCGCCTTTTCGTTGGGCAGCTTGTCGCCCGGCTGCAACTGAGCGGTGACGATCTCACGCTTGATGTCTTCGCCGATGATGTCGGCCAGCTTGCGACGGCGCGTCGGTTCCGCGGTCATGGGGTGCCTGTCTTTGTATTTATACGAATAAATATATTAATTCGCGCAAAAGGAGCGGCGCGTCAAGGCGTCCTCTCCCTGGGAGGCGGCGCATGAGTGCACGTGTCTTGCACCCGCATGGTGCCGGTGAAGTTGCCGGCTTGCTGAAGGCCGGCACTAATCGCTTGTTCGATAACGGGAAGCGAGGTGCTACGTGGCAGTGCGAGGCGGGAGGGGTATGCACCAGAGGGATGAGTCGAGGGTTTTTTCGATAGCCGAAAGTTTTCAGGGGGCTCGTGATCGATGAATATTTTTGTGGCTGAGGGTGCCGGGAGGTGGCCCTGAGCCACCTCGCCTGCCATGCACGTCATCCCCGCGACAGCGCCTCTGTTGCCGCCAGCGCCAGGTCGTGGCTTGTCGCCCGCATCCCCTCGCAACCGGTACCGAGTGCCCTGGCGATCACCGCTAGTGGATTCGGATGGCGCTAATGAATGCGCGGCGCCTCGCCCATCCCTAACCGCTCCTGGAACTCGGCCACCGCGCTCTTGAGCAGTTCCATCAGCCCGGGAATCAGCGCTGCGCCCTGTTCGGGGCCACTGACGAACTGCTCGACGCTGACGTGCACCGCCTCCTGGTGGACCACCAGCTTGGCCGCCTTGATCGTGTTCATCACGTCGTTGGCGGTCTCCAGCAGCCGCAGACGATTGGTCGACGGGGCGGTCTGCCACACTCCGGGCAGCATCAGTTGGAAGAAGGCCGGTTCGTCGGCCGCGACGACCAGCACGAACTCCAGATGATCCTGACGCAGGCGCGCGGCCTGTTCGTCCATGGCTTCGATATCGATCTCTTCGGCGCGCAGCCGCTCTATGTATTGCGCCAGTGGCGTCTGTTCGGATGACATGGTGGCGCTCCGCTAATCAAGTCAATCAGGCTTCGAGCCCCGAGCGGTGACGCGGTTGGCGACACGGCCCGGTTCGAAGGCGATCCCCCCAGTGTAAGCGAGATCGCAGGCGAGAGCGTGGGGGAAGGCGCGAAGGGGTAGCATCGAAGGGGGCAGGCAGCGAAGGGGCCGAGAGCGAAGGCTCAGGGCGCGTCCGGGCGCCGCACCCGAGCGCCGAGGGCGGCGAAGACATCCACGCGAACGTCCTCGGCGTCGGTGATCAGATGCCATTGGCGCGGGAAGGGGGTCCAGTGCTGCTGGCTGGCGCGACCCAGCTTGGTCGCGTCGGCCATCACATAGACCTCGGCGGCGCGCGCGATCATCGCCTCCTTGAGCCACGCCTGCTCGGGGCTCGCCTCGCACAGCCCCAGCTCGGTCAGCCCATCGGCGCTCAGGAACAGGCGGTCGACGCTCAGCCGTGACAGCGCCGCGTGCGCCAGCGGCCCGTAGACGGTCATGCTGGAGGCGCGCAGGTCGCCGCCGAGCACAGTGGTGCGCCCTTCGGGCAGCTGGATCAGCCACGGCAGCGCGGCCATGTTGTTGGTGACCACGTGCAGCCCGCGGCGTTCGTGCAGGCACGCCGCCAGGGCCGCCGTGGTGGTACCGCCATCGAGCAGCACGGTGTCGCCGTCCTCGATGCAGTCGAGCGCGCAGGCGGCCAGGCGCGCCTTGACGTCGCCCTGGCGCAGCCGGCGCTGCTCCAGCGTCAGCTCGGGCTCGCGCTGGCCGACCCCGGTGGTCGCTCCGCCATAGGTGCGCACCAGCAACCCCTGCTCGGAGAGTGCGCCGAGATCGCGCCGTGCGGTCGCCTCGGAGATGCCGAAGTGGCGGCACAGCGCCTCGATGCTGGTGATGCCCGCGTGCACGGCTTCGAGCATTTCACGGCGGCGTTTGGCGACTTTCATTCCCTCTCCCTCGGCGTCGTCGGCTGCGTGCAGTATGCCATAGGCGCCGGCAGTGCCGCGGGGCGGGTCAGCCCTCCACCCAGGATGGGGCGACTCGGCTGTATTGAATGCACTGACGAAAGCGGGTGAAGGCGATATGCAGTGCGCCATCCGCACCCTGCACGATCGACGGGTAGGAGTACTCGCGGTTGGCACGGCTGGCGGAGTCATTGGTCATGCAGTAGCCGTCGCCGGTCTCCAGGTCACGGCACGGGCCCCAGCTACGCCCGCCGTCGGCGGAGAGCACCAGCGACATCGGCGCCCGCGGCACGCCCCAGAAGGCGCGCTTGCCATCCACCGCGGCCTGCTCGGTGAGCTCGCCGTGGGCTTCACTGTCCTCGATATCGTCATAGAGCGAGGTGCGCCGCTGGGTGATGCCCTCGGCGTTGATAGGGTTGTAGACCATCGCCAGGCGGCCATCGGCCAGGCGTGTGCACTGGATCGATGAGTTGTTGTTGGGCAGCGGCGTGGGTTCGGGCGCACTCCAGCGGCGGCCATCCCGTGAGCGGCTGAGATAGATCCGATCCGCCCAGCGGCTGCGGTAGAGCGCCACCAGCTCGTCGCCGTCGAGCCGAACAACGTTCATGTGCACGCAGCCGACGCTCTGTGGCACCTCGTGGGACTGCCAGCTGACGCCCTGATCGCTCGAAACCAGCACCGCGCTGATGTCGTCGTTGCCGACCCAGCGTTCGCCGGGTCGAGTGCGGCAGTGGAACACCGGGCAGACCCAGTCACCGTTGGCCAGCACCACCGGCGGCTGGCGCACGAAGGTGCCGGGTTCGGCGAACAGCGTCTCGATCGGCCCCCAGCTGTGGCCATCGTCGCGGGAGACCCGCTTGCGCACGAAGGCGGTGTTCTGATGGCCCGAGAGCTGCGCGGTGTAGATAAGCCACAGCTCGCCGGTGCCGGTATCGAACAGGATCGGGTTCTGCTCCGAGCGGGTATCGTCGTCGGAGAGCTTGACCGGCGTCTGCCAGCACGCCGCGCCGGCCGGTAGCCGCGACAGGTAGATCGAGATGTCCGGAACGCCCTCCTGAGTGCCGCCGAACCAGACGCACAGCAGGTCGCCGTCGGGGCGCTGATGCAGGTTGGCCGCGTGATTCTGGACGCAGGGCGAGGGCAGCAGCGCATCCAGGCGCTTCGGGTCGCCGTCGCGGGGGCGCAGCTGGCCATCGAAGAGGGCCTCGGGGGATGACGTCATGGGAACTCCTCAGACCAGCGACAGCTGATGACGGGCGGCGACGATGTCGGAGAGCTCGGGGACGAACCTGTCACCATCGCCCTGGGATTCGGCGCCGGCGTAAAGGTCTCGCACCGCCTTCGCCACGCCGGCTTCGACGTTCAGCGCCTCGGCCAGATCGGCGAGGTAGCGGGTATCCTTGTGGGCGTTGGCCAGGGTGAAACGGTGGGCGTCGCGGTCACGCTCGAGCACGTACTGGAAAAAGGTGCGGTAGAAACCGCTGTCCATGCGTGAGCCGCGGATCACGCTGTCGAAGGTCTGCGGGGTGATCCCGGCCTTGGCCCCGATGGTCAGCGCCTCGGCGAAGATCGCGCCATAGCCCATGGCGAGGAAGTTGTTGAGCAGCTTCATGGTGTGGCCGGCGCCCACCGGGCCGACGTGGAGGATCTTGGCCGCCCAGGTCTCGAGTACTGGGCGCAGGCGCGCAAGCGTGGCGTCGTCGCTACCCACGATCGCCTGCAGCTCGCCGGCCTCGGCCTGGGTCGGGGTGCCGCCCAGCGGGGCGTCGATCAGGATGATGCCGTCGGCGGCGAGCGAGTCGGCCAGGCGGCGGGTCACGGTGGGTTCGGAGGTCGAGCAGTCGACGATCACCAGGTCGCGCTTGCCCGCACCGCGGGCGCCGGCACGGATGCCCGTGTCGCCCTCGATCAGCGCCTCGACCTGGGGCGCGCCGGTGACGCAGAGAAAGACGATGTCGCACTCGGCACCCAGGGCGGCGGCGTTGGCGGCCTCGCGGGCGCCGTCGGCGATCAGCGCCTCGAGCGGTGCCCGGTTGCGGTGGGCGAGCCCGACCAGCGGGTAGCCGCCCTTGAGCAGATTGCGCGCGATCCCCGCGCCCATGAGTCCGAGTCCTGCAAATCCGATGGTCGGCATGTGGTTCTCCTTGCTGGCGGATATCGCGAATGATGCGTTCGTTTCAGGTGTGTCAGGCCGGTTGCCCGCGGCGGCTGGCCAGTTCCACCGCCTGGCGCAGCGCCTCGATCAGACTGCGGTCGTCGGCGCTACCGCTGCCGGCGATATCGAAGGCGGTGCCGTGGTCGACCGAGGTGCGCACCACCGGCAGACCCACGGTGACGTTGACCCCGGCCTCCAGCCCCATCACCTTGACCGGGCCATGGCCCTGGTCGTGATACATCGCCACCACGCAGTCGAAGTCGCCGCGCCCGGCGCGAAAGAACAGGGTGTCGGCGGGTAGCGGGCCCTCGACCTGCCAGCCGCGCTCGCGCAGGGTCTGGATCGCCGGGACGATCTTTTCCTCTTCCTCACCGTAGCCGAACAGCCCGTTCTCACCGGCATGGGGGTTGATGCCGCACACCGCGATACGCGGATTCTCCTGCCCGGCGCGGACCAGCGTGGCGTGGGCACGCTCGATGGTGCGCTGCACCAGGCCCGGTTCGATACGCCGGATGGCGTCGAGCAGACCGATATGGGTGGTGACGTGGATCACCTTCATCTTCGGGGTCACCAGCATCATCGAGACCTCTTCGGTAGCGGTCAGATGCGCCAGCAGTTCGGTGTGCCCCGGGAAGAGGTGGCCGCCGGCGTGCAGTGCCGCCTTGTTGAGCGGCGCCGTGCAGATGGCATCCAGCTCGCCAGCCTCGACCAGCTCGACGGTCCTGGCGACATAGCGGTAGGCGGCGTCGCCCGCGATCGGGGACACCTGGCCCCAGGGCAGCTCGGCGGGAATCAGATCGAGATCTATACAGTCGATCCGCCCCTGCTCGAAACGCGCCTGAGCGGGGGAGTCGACCACCGCGAGCGCTAGCGGCGAGGCGACGATCTCCATGGCCTGGCGCAGGCGGCGGGCATCGCCGATCACCAGCGGTCGGCAGCTGGCGTAGACCGCATCGTGGGCCAGCGCCTTGACGATGATTTCGGGGCCGATGCCGGCGGCATCGCCCATGGTGATACCGATGACGGGGCGGTCGCTCATGCGGGGGAGTCCTTTGCGGTGCCGCGTCCGGGGGCGTGCATGCCCGGGCGGGCGGGTGTCTCGGAGAAGGGAGCCGTCTCGGCGGCGGCATGCGGCCGGCGCGGGGCGACGTGCGTGGCCCAGAGGTCGACGAAGGCCGCGCTGTGGCCGAAGCCGCCGGCTTTGGTCACCACTTCCAGGGGATGTGTCGGGCGCTCGGCTGTCAGGCGCGCCATGCCGGCGACCGGCGCGTCGATCAGCGTCAGGCGCTCGATCCCGGCGGCATCGAGAATGGCGCGAGCGGTGGCGCCGCCGGTGGCGATCAGGCGGCAGACGTCAGCGAGGTGCGGCGCGATCAGCGCGCCGAGCGCCTCGCTTAGCGCGGCACCGTCGCGGGTATCACGTTCCTCGGGCTGGGCGATGCGCAGCATAACGTCGCGGTTGGACGTGAGGGCGTCGGCCAACCGCCTCGACAGGCGCTGGCGTGCGCCGGGCGGCGCCGGCTCACGTAGCGTCGCGGGCGCGATCTCGATCACCTCGAGCGCCGGTATGGCAGCGGCGAGGGCATCGGCCTGGTCATGGGCGCGGCTGCTCATGCTGCCGATCACGCTCAGGGTAGGGCCGCTCTCCGCCGGCGCCGAGGCAGCGATGCGCGCTTGCCGCCCGTGGCTATCTTCAAAAGCCGTCTCGGGAACAGCTTCAGGGGCAGGTTCAGAGACCAGCACCAGGGCGTCGGGAAGTGCCTGGCCGAGGCCGGCAGCGCCGACCCAGACAATGGAATCGAGCGCGCTGCCGAGGGTGGCGATGCGCTGCAGATCGCGGTCGTCTTCGGCGTCGCAGACCACCGCCTGGACGCCTGCGCGCTGCCAGTCGCGCAGCCGTTCGAGGGCACGGGTATCGTCGCCACGCAGGGTGTCGAGGTCGAGCAGGCGCGTGTCGAGGCCAGCGCCGGAGAGCATCGCGATCAGGTCGGCGCGTCCCTCGATACCCGCGTTGCGCCACACCTCGGTCTCCTCCACCGGCACGCCGTCGAGCCACTGGCGTCCCTCCCGGGTGGTGCGTCCGCTGGCCGGATAGGCCGGCGCGACCAGCGCCATGCCGGCCTTGGGTACCAGGCTTGCGATCTCGACGGCGAGATTGCCGCGCAGCGTCGAGTCCACCTTCTTGAACAGATGCCGGTAGTGGCCCTGCCAGGCATCCACACAGGCGGTGTGGCGGCGCGCGGCGACGGCCGGCGCACACTCACGCGAGTCGAGATCGACCGCGACCACGTCCGCCTCCTGCGGCCGCGTGGCCGCAAGCAGCACTTGGGTATGCAGCCCGCGCTCGGCGCAACCTACCGCCGAATCCGCGGTTCCGGTGAGATCGTCGGCGACGATCAGCAGCTGCGCATGGGGCGTGGCGCGCTCAGGGCGTGACACGAGAGTACCCCTCCAGCGCGCGTTCGAGGCTGGCGCGGGCCCCCGGTGTCAGCGCCTGGACCGGCGCACGCGCCGGCCCTGCCGGCATGCCCAGCAGCTCCGCTGCGGTCTTGAGCACGCTGGGCATGGTACCGAGCGCGAAGGCGCTGCGCAGCGGGCGCAGCGCTTCCTGGGCTTCCCGTGCGGTATCGATATCGCCCGCCTGCCAGGCGTGCCAGATCGACATCACCACATCCGGTACGGCGTTGGTGGTGGCGGCTACGGCGCCGTCGCCGCCGGCCATCAGTGTCCACAGGATCATCGAGTCGGTGCCGGTGAACACGGCAAAGTCCTCGCGCCGCAGGCGAATCAGCTGCACCAGCCGGTCGAAATCGCCACCGCTGTCCTTGATCCCGCGAATGTTGGGGATCTCGGCCAGCCGCGCCACGCTCGCCACCTCCAGCGTCACCCCCGCCTTGGCCGGAATGGTGTAGAGCAGAATAGGCAGCTCGGTGGCGCCGGCGATGGTCTCGTAGTGGGTGATCAGCTCGGCCTGGGTCGCGCCGTTGAAGTAGGGCGTGATGATCGAGAGACCATCGACGCCGACTTCCGCCATGCGCGCGTTGAGCGCGATCACTCCGCGGGTGGTGTAGCCCCCGGTGCCGGCGAAGACCGGCACCCGGCCTGCCGCCTGTTCGACCACGATGCTGGCCACGCGGACCTTTTCGTCGTCGGAAAGCGAGAAGAATTCGCCGTTGGTGCCGAGCGCGAACAGGCCATGGACGCCCTTGCCGATCAGGGTATCGACCAGCCGGCGCAGGCCGGCTTCGTCGATCTCCTCGTGGACATCCAGTGGGGTGATGAGGGCGGGAACGATGCCGCGGAATGCGAGGCTCATGGTATCTCCAGAGTCGGTGGAGGCACTCAGCCGAGCTGGCCGAGCGCCTGGATCAGGTTGTCGACGATGGCGTAGAGCGACCACAGTCCGATCAGCGACAGCACCACCAGGATCAGGGTCTGCCACCAGCGGTTGACGTGCTCATCGAGCATGAACTGACGCGAGCTGGTCATGCGTAGCACCCCGAAGAGGATCGGCGGCAGCAGGATCGCGGTGATCACGCTGGTACCGAATACGCTGAGATAGACCAGATTGGGCGCCTGCGGCATGCAGATGAACAGCGGCACCACGATGAACGCGGCGATCAGCACGCGGTTGTACCAGGGGTCCTCGGCCGGCTTGGCGAACGCCTTGCCCCGGCGGGTGGCCAGGTGCAGGCCGTTGAACATCAGATTGGCGAAGCCGCGGGCGTTGGCTGGAAAGCTGGAGAAGGCGGCCAGGAACAGGCTGATCCACAATAGCGCCGGCCCCATGGGACCGACTGCCATCTGCATCATGGTGGCGAGATCGTTCTCGTTGGAGACGGTCATCCCGGTGCCGCGAATGGTCTCCGCCGCGACCACCCAGAAGAGCACGTTGATGATCAACAGCGGCAGCATGCCGGCCATCAGATCGAACTGCTGAAGGCGGCGATAGCGCGGGCCGTTCCAGCCGCGCTCGTCCATGAAATAGGGGTAGAGCAGGTTGAGCGCCGAGCCGCCGATGGTGCCGATGGTAGCGATGGCGATGAAAATGGCATCGAACGGGCCATTGTCGGCCGGGATCGAGAAGGTCAGCCCCTTGGCCATTTCGACCAGATCGATATGCCCGGTGGCGACGATGGCGCCGACGAAGGTGGCGATGATCACCACCGAGGCGATGCGCGCGGTCCACTCCAGCCACTGATAGGCGTTGCGCCGCGCGAGCATGACGATGGTCGCCACCACCACCACGGTGCCGCCGACGAAGTAGCCCCAGGTGGCGCCGCCGAGCTCGCCGGAGAGCTGATAGAGCGCCACTGCACAGGCGCGCAGAAAGCTCATCTGGATGATGATCCCGTAGAAGAAGATCGCCACGCCGAAGAACATCGGAAAACCGCGCCATACGCGCTGGAAGCCCTGTAGCACCGAGGTATCGCCGAAGCGATTCTCCAGCTTGTACTTGGCGATGGCGGAGATCATGCAGTAGCGCGCGAACAGCGCCACCACCAGGGTCCACATCAGGGCGTAGCCGTAGTTGGCGCCGGACACCGTCGAGCTGACTAGGTCCCCGGTGCCCAGAAATGCCATCGCCAGGACCAGGCCCGGGCCGATACAGCGGATGTATTCGCCCGCGGTGCGCGGCAGCAGCGGCGCCGACTGCGGGCCGACATCGCTCGCGCTGGCCGGCTCGCGCATCGAAGTCCGTGACATGAGGGCACTCCATTTTGATTGTTTCGATCTTTGGGTTTGGCAAAATCTGATCGAAACGATCCATAAGGGCAAGCCGTTCATTCTTATACATAGGTCTAATCTTGTTCTCCACATACCATTTTTAAATTTAAAATCAATTTGTTGGTCGGGTTTTTCAGGGTTCGACATAGCGCTGGGCAACGCCTCTGTTCTATGATCGATGCGATCATTCTGGCGACAAGGGAGGCGACTCATGCGCATTCTGATCACGGGGTGCAGTTCCGGCATCGGCGAGGCCACCGCCCGACGGCTGCTGACGGCGGGGCATGAGCTGATCGGGGTCAGCCGGCATCGGCCGGCACTGGCGGCGAGCGGCATCGACTGGATCGAAGCCGACCTGAGTGATCCCGACCTCGACCCCGCCGAGTGGCTGCGCCCGGAGCTGGCGGTGGCCGGTGTGGTGCACGCTGCTGGCATCATGCATACCGGCGTGCTGGGGCGCCGCGATGCACAGGGCGCGGCGGCGATGTGGCGGCTGCACGTCGAAGCGCCGGCGCGCCTGCTCGATGCGCTGACCCGCCAGGCGCACCCGCTCAGGCGGGTGGTGCTCATCGGCAGCCGTACCCAGCAGGGGGCTGCGGGCAAGAGCGACTACGCCGCGTCCAAGGCGGCTCAGCAGGGGCTGGTGCGGAGCTGGGCGCGGGAGCTGCTGAGCGCCCCGGCGACGGTCAATCTGGTGGCTCCCGGTGCTACCGACACGCCGATGCTGCGTGATCCCGCGCGCGCTGACGTCGCCCCGGCGCTGCCGCCGATGGGGCGCTTCGTTACCCCGGAGGAGGTCGCCGCGTGCGTGGCATTTCTGTTCGACGACGAGGCGCGCTCGATCACCGGCCAGACCCTGACCGTCTGCGCCGGCGCCTCTCTGTAGGGTAGGGTGCGACTGCCGGCGCGCGGCAGCGATGCGCGTGCTACCCTCGCGCCATGTCTGCCAACGCCCCCCAACTCCGCCCCTATCAGACCCAGGCCGTCGACAACGTCATCGCCCACTTTCGCGGCAGTGACGACCCGGCGGTGGTGGTGCTGCCCACGGGCAGCGGCAAGTCGCTGGTGATCGCCGAGTTGGCCAGGCGTGCGCGGGGGCGCGTACTGGTGCTGGCGCACGTGCGTGAGCTGGTCGAGCAGAATCACGCCAAGTACCTCGCCTACGGGCTAGAGGCGGATATCTTCAGTGCCGGCCTCAAGCGCAAGGAGAGCGCGCGCCAGGTGGTGTTCGGCTCGGTACAGTCGGTGGTCAACGGCCTCGAGGCGTTCGCCGCCGGTGACTTCACCCTGCTGGTGATCGACGAGTGCCACCGGGTCGCGCTGCGCCACGGCGGGGCGGAGTCCGAGACACAGACGAGTGCTGCGGAGCGGGCGCGGGCATCCTCGAGCTATGCCCAGGTGATCGCCCGGCTGCGCCAGGCGCGGCCCAATCTCAAGATTCTGGGGCTGACCGCCACCCCCTACCGGCTGGGCGAGGGCTTTCTCTACCACCGCCACTACCACGGCATGGTCAAGGGGCCGGAGGACGCCTTCTTCCGCGACTGTGTGTTCGAGCAGCCGCTGCGGGTGATGGTGCGCCAGGGCTATCTGGCCGAGCCGCGGCGCCTCGACGCCGCCTTGGCGTTCTACGATTTCTCGCAGCTCACGGCGCAGCGCAATGGCCAGTTCGCCGAGCGCGACCTGAACGGGGTGGTCCAAGGCAACCGCGCCACGCCACAGATCGTGGCCGACGTGATCGAGCGCGCCCGCGACCGCGAGGGCGTGATGATCTTCGCCGCCACTGTGGCGCATGCCGAGGAGGTGCTGGGCCTGCTGCCGGCGGAGGCCAGCGCCCTGGTCACCGGAGCGACGCCGGGGCCGGAGCGCGAGCGACTGATCGCCGCCTTCAAGGCACGCGAACTCAAGTACCTGGTCAACGTGGCGGTGCTCACCACCGGCTTCGACGCACCTCACGTCGATGTGATCGCGATCCTGCGGCCGACCGAGTCGGTGGGGCTCTATCAGCAGATCGTCGGCCGCGGCTTACGGCTCTCGCCCGGTAAGCGCGACTGCCTGGTGCTCGATTACGCCGGCAACCCGTGGGATCTCTACGCCCCCGAGATCGATCAGGTGCGCCCGGACAGCGAGAGCGAGCCGGTCCAGGTCGAGTGCCCCGAGTGCGGCTTCGCCAACACCTTCTGGGGCAAGCGTGATGGCGAGCTGGTGATCGAGCATCACGGCCGCCGCTGCCAGGGGCTGCTATCCACACGCGACGCTGTCGATCGCGCCCAACCCGGCGCGCAAGACGACAGGTCGAACCCGGAAGCGTCAGCCGGTGTCGGCGTGGGTGTGGGTGTGGGTGCGAATGAAAGCCGGGGCGCGGCTTCGGGTGCCAATAAAGGCGAGGGCGCGGCTTCGGGCGCCAGTAATAAAGTGCAGTGCACCTTTCGCTTCCGCTTCAAGGTGTGCGAGCAGTGCGGCGGCGAGAACGACATCGCTGCACGCGCCTGCGGCCACTGCGGTGAGCGTCTGGTCGACCCCGACGACAAGCTGCGCGATGCGCTCAAGCTCAAGCACGCCAAGGTGCTGCGGGTCAGCGGCATGCAGCTGCAGGCGACCACCAACGGCCGCGGCGTGCCGCGTCTCAAGGTCACCTACCACGACGAGGATGGTGACACCCTGGACGAGTGGTTCGGCCTCGAGACCCGGGCCCAGCGCCACGTCTTCGCGCGGGTCTTTCTGCGCCAGCATCTGCGTGCTCCGGGCAGCGACTGGCAGCCCGCCTCGGCCGAGGAGGCTGCTGCCGAAGCGCATCGCCTGCGGGCGCCCGACTTCGTCATCGCGCGCAAGAGCGGCCGCTACTGGCGCCTGGGCGAGAAGCTGTTCGACTATGCCGGGCGCTATCGCACCGCCGAAGCGGCGGGTGGCTGAACCGAGACGATCGTTCACCGGCTAATTGTTTCACGAAGTCGGGTCGGATTGGCTAGAATGCACGGGCGTTCGCTGGAGCGCCACGCCACTCGATTCAAGGAGCTCACCATGAGCTGGACGACCCCGGAAGTGAAGGAAATCTGCGTCGGCATGGAAATCAACGACTACATGCCCGCCGAGTTTTGAGTTCGGCAGCAGGTGCAGGCGAAGCCGCGGGTCTGCGGCTTCGTGTGCTGGGGGCGGCCGCCGGTGGCGGCTCCCCGCAGTGGAACTGTCGTTGCGAGGTGTGCCGCCTGGCCTGGGCCGGCGACCCGCGCATCACCCCGCGCACGCAATCCTCGATTGCCATCAGTCGCGACGGCGAGCAGTGGGCGCTGATCAACTGCGCGCCCGAGATTCTGGCCCAGATTCGACAAAACCCGGTGCTGCAGCCGCAGCACGGTGACCGCCATACCCCGATTCGCAGCGTGCTGCTGACCAACGCTGACGTCGATCATATCGGCGGGCTGCTCAACCTGCGCGAGCGCTCGCCGTTCCGGCTGCTGGCCACGCCGTCGATCCAGGCGGTGCTCGAGGCCAACCCGATTTTCGGCGTGCTCAACGCCGAGTGTGTGACCCGCGAGCCGGTGGCCCTGGAAACCGCCTTCGAGCTGCTCGACGGCGTCAGCGCAAAACTCTTCGCGGTGCCGGGCAAGACCGCGCTCTACCTGGAAGGCGACACGGTCGAGATCGGCGTCGAGGGCGAGGATACCGTGGGCGTGGAGTTCATCGGCGCCGGCTCGCGGGTCTACTACATCCCCGGCTGTGCGGCGATGACCCCGGCCCTTGCCGCAAGGCTGGAGGGCGCCGACCTGGTGCTGTTCGACGGCACCCTGTGGCGCGACGACGAGATGATCGCCGCCGGTGTCGGGGTCAAGACCGGGGCGCGTATGGGGCACATGTCGATGTCGGGCGACGCGGGCAGTATCGCCGCCTTCGCCGAATTGGCGGTGCGCCGGCGCGTCTTCGTGCATATCAACAACACCAACCCGGTGCTGATCGAGGGCTCGCCAGAGCGCGCCCAGGCCGAGAACGCGGGTTGGGAGATCGCCTACGACGGCATGGAGCTTGCGTGTCGCAGCTGAAAGTCGAGAATCATCCCGATCTGGTCGAACCCCTGAGCATGGCAGCGCTGGAAGCGCGCCTGCGCGAGGTGGGCGAGACCCGCTATCACCATCGCCATCCGTTCCAGCTGATGCTGCAGAACGGCGAGCTGGACAAGCGCCAGGTGCAGGCCTGGGCGCTCAACCGCTACTACTACCAGGCGATGATCCCGATCAAGGATGCGTCCTTGATCGCGCGTCTCGACGATCCCGAGCTGCGCCGCATCTGGCGCGCCCGGCTGGTCGACCATGACGGCGAGGCGCCGGGCGAGGGTGGCATTGCGCGCTGGCTGAAGCTGACCGATGGCCTGGGACTGGCGCGTGAGCTGGTGGTTTCGACCCGCGGCATCCTGCCGGCCACGCGCTTCGCGGTGGAGGCTTACACCTACTTCGTGCGCGACCGCACGCTGCTGGAAGCGGTGGCTTCTTCGCTCACCGAGCTGTTTTCGCCGATGGTGATCGGCCAGCGGGTGCGCGGCATGCTGGCCCACTATGACTTCGTGTCGGCCGAGACCCTGGCCTACTTCGAACCGCGCCTGACCCAGGCGCCGCGGGATGCGGAGATGGCGCTGGATTACGTCAAGCGCCACGCCCAGCGTGCCGACCAGCAGCAGGCGGTGATCGATGCGCTGCGCTTCAAGTGCAGCGTCCTGTGGGCCATGCTCGATGCGCTCCAGTACGCCTACGTGGCGCCTGGCCAAGTCCCGCCGGGCGCCTGGAACGGCGAGGCTGAAAGGGGAGGGCAGCCGACATGAATCCATCAGCGCCAGCACTCGCCGAAGAGGCGATCGTACGTCTGCCGCGCGGCGTGAGACTGCGTGAAGACAAGGCCCGCGGCGGCTGGGTGCTGCTCGCGCCGGAGCGCGTGTTCCAGCTCGATCCGGTGGCCCGCGAGGTCCTCTCGCGGGTCGACGGCGAACGCGATATCGGCGCCATCGTCGATGATCTGGCCGCCACCTTCGCGGCCCCGCGCGAGCGCATTCTCGGCGACGTGCGCGCCATGCTCGCCGATCTGATCCTCAAGCAAGTGCTGGAAGTGGCATGAGTCATCTCGATGATTCTGTCCGTCCCGCGCCGCCGCTCGGCATGCTGGCGGAGCTGACCCACCGCTGCCCGCTGCAGTGCCCCTACTGCTCCAACCCGCTCGAACTGACGCGCAAGCGCGACGAACTCGACACGGCAACCTGGCAGCGTGTCTTCGCCGAAGCCGCCGAGCTGGGCGTGCTGCAAGTGCATCTTTCGGGCGGCGAGCCGGCGGCGCGGTCGGATCTCGAAGCGCTGGTGGCGAGCTGCGTCGAGCACGGGCTCTACACCAATCTGATCACCGCCGGGGTCAATCTCTCGCGGGCGCGGCTCGATGCCCTGGCCGAGGCCGGGCTCGACCATGTGCAGCTCTCGATCCAGGGCGCCACTGCCGAGGTCAACGATCGCATCGCCAATCTGCCCGGCGCGTTCGAGAAGAAGCGCGCCTTTGCCGCCGAGGTCACCGACGCCGGCCTGCCGCTGACCCTCAACAGCGTGATCCACCGCCACAATCTGCACCAGCTGCCCGAGCTGGTGGAACTCGCGCTCGACCTGGGCGCACGGCGCCTGGAGATCGCCCACGCCCAGTACTACGGCTGGGCGCTGGAGAACCGCGCCGCGCTGATGCCACCGCGCGAGCAGGTGATGGAGGCGCTGGCGCTGGTCGAAGCCGCGCGGGAGCGGCTCGCGGGCAAGCTGGTGATCGATGCCGTGGTGCCGGACTACTATGCGCGCCTGCCCAAGCCGTGCATGAACGGCTGGGGGCGGCAGTCGCTCAACGTCACTCCGGCAGGGCGCGTACTGCCGTGCCACGCGGCGGAGACGATTCCCGGACTCGCGTTCTGGAACGTGCGCGAGCACTGCCTGGGCGAGATCTGGTACGACAGCCCGGCGTTCAACGCCTATCGCGGCACGGCTTGGATGCCGGATACCTGCCAGAGCTGCGAGCGGCGCGAGATCGACTGGGGCGGCTGCCGTTGCCAGGCGCTGGCGCTCACCGGCGACGCCCGCCAGATGGACCCGGTGTGCGAACTTTCGCCCTACCATGACCAGATCCAGACGCTGGCGATCGTCGACGCCAGCCGTGACGCCGAGTTCCGCTATCGGCGCTTCGCTCGCGAGGGGCGGTGACTGGCTTCCCCCGGTCCCGAGACGTCTCACCCCGACCCGCTATCCGCGGCCCGCTATCCCGCCGTCCGCCATCCCTTGTTAGACTGCCGAATTGGCGTTGAGCGATTTCATCCAGCACCCGGCGGGGAGGCGGCATGCGCGTGATCGATTCCGAGCAGGAGCCCGATGCCGCCGAGGCGGCATCCCCTGAGCAGTTGCCGCTGGATTTCGTGGTGCGGGTCAATGGCGAGACGCTGACCCAGCTGCCCGAGGATCTCTACATTCCCCCGGAGGCGCTCAAGGTCTTTCTCGAGACCTTCGAGGGGCCGCTGGATCTGCTGCTCTATCTGATCCGGCGCCAGAACCTGGATATCCTGGCGATCAACGTCGCCGCGATCACCCATCAGTACGTCGAGTACGTCGAGCTGATGCACGCGATGGAGATCGATCTCGCCGGCGAGTATCTGGTGATGGCGGCGATGCTCGCCGAGATCAAATCGCGCAGCCTGCTGCCGCGCCCGCCCAAGGCGGCGGAGGATGACGACGAGGAGGACCCCCGCGCCGAGCTGATCCGCCGGCTGCAGGAGTACGAGCAGCTCAAGCTCGCCGCCGAGGAGCTCGACGCCTTGCCGCGCCAGGGGCGCGACTGGCATCCGGCCCAGGCGGCGCTGCCCACGCTCACGCCGCGGGTGGTGCATCCGGACGTCGAGCTGGGCGAGCTGCTCGGCGCGCTGGGGCAGATGCTAAAGCGTGCCGACCTGCGCCAGTCGCATCGTATCAGCCGCGAGGCGTTGTCGACCCGGGATCGCATGCAGGCGATCATGCAGCGGCTGCGTGCCGATCAGTTCACCCCGTTCGAGGCGCTTTTCACCCCCCGCGAAGGGCGCGCCGGGGTGATCGTCACCTTCATGGCGATTCTCGAATTAGCGCGTGAGTCGATGATCGAAATCGTGCAGAATGCGCCGCTCTCGCCGATCCACGTGCGTGCACGGCTGGCGCTGGAGGCGGGCGCCGAGGCCGCGTTCGACGCCGACGACATGACAGACGCCGCGGCGGACGAGTCGATCTTCGAGACCGATGGCGTGAGCGACAGCGACGCGTCGTCCGGCCGACAGCAGCGATAGCGAAGCGATACCATGAACCGTCTGACCGATCCCTACGTGACGCCGGCGCTCGACGAGATTCTCGAGGCCGTGCTGCTGGCCGCGGGCGAGCCGCTGTCGCTGGAGCGGATCGAGGCGGTGTTCGACGAGGGCAAGCCGCCCTCGCGGGCGGCGATCCGGGAGTCGCTCAACAAGCTCTCCGAGCGGCTGCTGGCGGGTGGGGCGCTGGAGCTGATGGAGTCCGCGTCCGGCTATCAGGTGCGTATTCGCCAGCGCTACTCGCCGTGGGTCTCGCGGCTGTGGGACGAGCGCCCGCAGCGCTACTCGCGGGCACTGCTGGAGACCCTGGCGCTGATCGCCTATCGTCAACCGGTGACCCGCGGCGACATTGAAGAGGTGCGTGGCGTGGCGGTGTCGAGTTCGATCATGCGCACCCTGATCGAGCGCGGCTGGATACGCGCCGTGGGCCAGCGCGACGTTCCCGGGCGCCCGGCGGTCTATGCCACCACGCGGGCCTTCCTCGACGCCCTGGGGCTGAAGAGTCTCGATGCGCTACCGCCGATGCACGAGCTGAAGCATTTCGAGACCTTCGAGACCGCGCTGCACACACCGCCGACGGAGGACACCGTAGCCGCCGACCAGGCGCCTGCGGCAGAGACCGAGAGCCCTGCGGCGGAGAGCGAGAGACCTGCGGCGGAGAGCGAGAGACCTGCGGCGGAGAGCGAGACGCCGAGCGGTGACGAACAGACAGTATCTTCGGCAGCGTCGGCAGTGCCCGACGCAGGCGAGCACGCCGAGACGGCGTCCCCCGGCCAGTCGTTGAGTTTTGCCGAGCTCGACGCACGTCTGGCCGAACGCGCCCGCCAGCGCCAGGCGGTGGAGCCCGACTCCGCCGCCGACGCCACGGACGCGGACACCCCGGAAGCCTCGGACGAACAGGATCCCTGAGCCTGGCTTCCCGCAGCCGATGAGGCATCGATAGACCCATGACAGACACCAATACCGAAAAACTGCAGAAAGTACTGGCCCGGGCCGGCTACGGCTCGCGCCGTGAGATGGAGACCGCGATCGGCGCGGGGCGCATCAAGGTCAACGGCAGCGTTGCCACCCTGGGCGACCGGGTCGGTGCCCGTGACCGGATCACCCTCGACGATCGTCCGGTCAACCTGCGCGCCAACGACGAGGTGCCGCGCCGGGTGATCATGTACAACAAGCCGGAAGGCGAGCTGTGCACGCGCAAGGACCCGGAAGGGCGGCGCACCGTGTTCGAGCGGCTGCCGCGCCTGAAGGGCGAGCGCTGGATCGCGATCGGGCGTCTCGACATCAACACCAGCGGGCTTCTGCTGTTCACCACCGACGGTGAGCTGGCCAACCGGCTGATGCACCCGTCGCACCAGATCGAGCGCGAATACGCCGTGCGCGTCATGGGCGAAGTGCAGCGTGAGCACGTGGTCAATATGGTCGAGGGCGTGATGCTCGAGGATGGCCCGGCGCGCTTCACCGATGTCCAGGAGTTCGGCGGCGAGGGCATCAACACCTGGTTCCACGTGGTGATCCTGGAGGGTCGCAACCGCGAGGTGCGCCGGCTGTGGGAGTCCCAGGGGCTGACCGTGAGCCGGCTCAAGCGTGTGCGCTACGGCAATATCTTCCTCGACAAGCGCGCCAAGGCCGGCGAGTGGCTCGAACTCTCCCAGGACGAGATCGACGAACTCTCCACCATGGCCGGGCTGGAGCCGCGCAAGGTGCCGGAACTGACCCCGGACGAGAAGAACCGCTGGAGCCGCGACAAGAACAAGCGGCGCCCGGTCACGGCGATGAAGAAGCCGCGGCGGCCGCGTCGCGACGCCTGATCTCGCGGCGGTTTGACCATAGCCGGGCCCGCGTCTGCGCGACGCGGGTTCGGCTTGGGGCCTTCGCCGGCTCTTGGTGAGTTCTCGCCTGTGCTTGATGGGTTCTTGGCGGGTTCTTGGCATCGGACCCGCGGTGTGCAACCGGCGCGGGCAAGGTGGGAAAAAACGCTTGCCTGCTCCGAGGCTTACCATTAGTATGTGCGCCCAGTCGGTAAGGGTCGTTAGCTCAGTTGGTAGAGCAGTTGGCTTTTAACCAATTGGTCGTAGGTTCGAATCCTACACGACCCACCACCGCCGACGGGTCGATGCAGTTTGCAAGTTTGGGTCGTTAGCTCAGTTGGTAGAGCAGTTGGCTTTTAACCAATTGGTCGTAGGTTCGAATCCTACACGACCCACCATCGATCTCCCCTATCGCCGTTCTCGGCAACCGATTCGACACCCTCGTCGATCGTCTGCAATGGGTCGTTAGCTCAGTTGGTAGAGCAGTTGGCTTTTAACCAATTGGTCGTAGGTTCGAATCCTACACGACCCACCATTGCTTCTTCGTTTTCGCTCTCCCTTGCACGTCGCCCCGTTTCCAGTTGCCCATCGCCCACGGCCTGCGGTGTCTTGCGTTGTCGCGTCTGTCGATGCGGCAGGCGAGTGCGACGCCACGTGGCACGTAACTGTGATAGAGATAGGGGCCGCCGAGGAGAATCGCCATGCCTGCCCGGTCACACGACCCCAATGCGCCAACCGCCGACGCTTATCGCCACGCCGCAGAGCCGATCGGCAGCGTCACCGATGCCTATTCGGGGCGCCTGGCACCAGATCTGGCGGTGTCGACCTATCGCAATATCCAGCGCCTGTTTCCGTCGCGCACCATCGCCGCCGGCGCAGCGGTGCGTGAGTTGCCACGCTCGCCCCGGGCACTGGGCGAGATCAGCGTGGTGCAGGGGGGCGAGCACTACGATCTCTACGACTATCTGGCGCTGAACAGCGTCACCGGCCTGCTGGTGCTGCACCGCGGGCAGATCCGCTACGAGACCTATCAGCGCGGCAATGGCCCCGATACCCGCTGGATGTCGATGTCGGTGGCCAAGTCGGTGACCTCCACGCTCGCCGGCATGGCGATCCACGACGGTGCCATCGCCGAGGGGCTGGCCGCGCGGGTGGGCGACTACGTGCCGGCGCTGGCCGATAGCGCCTATACCGCGGTGATCCTGCGCGAACTGCTGCTGATGGCCTCCGGGGTGGGCTGGAACGAGACCTACACTGACCCGGGCTCCGACCGCCGGGCGCTGCTGGCGGCCCAGCTCGAACAGCGCCCGGGGGCGGCGATGGCGCTGATGGCGACGCTGCCGCGGGTGGCGCCGCCGGGGACGCGGCACAACTACAGTACCGGTGAGACCCAGATCCTGGCGGAGATGGTCAGCCGCGCCGTGGGGCGCCCGCTGGCCGACTATCTGGCCCAGAAACTGTGGCAGCCCTATGGCATGGAGGCGGATGCCAGCTGGTGGCTGGCGTCGCCGCAGGGCGTCGAGATCGGCGGCAGCGGCATCGCCGCGACCCTGCGCGACTACGCCCGCTTCGGCCAGTTTTTGATCGAAGGCGGCCGTGTGGCAGGGGCGTCTCTGCTGCCTGCGGGCTGGATCGCCGAGGCCACGCAGCCGAGCGTGCTCGCCGGCGGCGAGTCGATCGACTACGGCTACATGTGGTGGAGCGGCTGGACTGAGCCCTCGCGCCGCGATCGCGCCTTCGCGGCGCGCGGCATTCATGGCCAGTATCTCTACGTCAATCCGCGGCGCGAGCTGGTGATCGTGCAGCACGCCGCGGCGCCCAAGCCGATGGGGCGGATGGTGATCGAGCCGATGTCGCTATTCGATGCGATCGCTGCGGCGTTGGCGAACGATTGAGGTAACGACTTGGGGCGACGAGCAGCGGGTGCCGATGTCGCCAGCGTGTGCGTCGCTCAGAAGTTCTGCATCGCCTCGCGATAGTCGAGAAAGTCCTGGCGCCGCTGCGCGATCCGGCTGGCCATGGCGTAGTCGCCGCTGCGCTTGGCGCTCTCGCTGGCCGAATCGAGCTGGCGGATCGCCGTGTCGATCTGCCCTTCGAGCTGTAGCTGCTCGGCCCGCGCCAGCTGCCCCCAGGTCTCGCGCCCGCTGCGCCCGGCGGCTTCGGCCAGCAGGCCGAACACGTTGGGGTCTTCCGGGTACTGCTCGCTCATCCCACGCAGCACGTCGAAGGCTTGGCCCGGCTGCATCTGCAAAAGCGCCTCGGCCTCGACCCACTGCGCCGGGAAGTAGTCGGGCGAGAGCCGCAGGATACGCCGCGCCCGCGCCAGGGCGCCGGGGCGGTCGTCGGCGTCGAAGGCGATCTGCGCGGCGGTAGCGGGGATCATCGACAGGTCCGGGTGGGTCTTGGCCAGCGTGTCGAGGGTCGCCAGTGCCTCGCTGTAGTGTGCCTGCCGGGCCGTGAGCAGCGCCTGCAGGTAGCGCACCGCGGCCGCAGGCGGGTGATCCTGTTCGAGCTCGGTCAGCGCCTGCGAGGGCGTATCCTGATTGAGCAGCAGCAGCGCGCGGGCGCGTATCATGGCGTAAGCCGTGTCGTCGTGGGCGGGTGGCGAAGGTAGCTGATCGGCGCGCGCTTGGGTGTCGCTGATGCGCGATTCGGTGACCGGGTGGGTGAGCAGGAACTCCGGCGGGTTGCCGCCCTGCAGCGTGGCCAGCTTCTGCAGCGAGCGGAACATCTTCGGCATCGCCTGCGGGTCGAAGCCCGCCTTGGCCATGGCGTTGAGCCCCACGCGGTCGGCCTCCTGCTCGAAGCGTCGCGAGTAGGCCAGCTGGTCCTGGGCGAAGGCGGCGGTGGAGCCGACCATGGTCGCCAGCCCGGCGCCACCGCCGCCACCGGCGGCGATGATCATCCCGGCGAGCATGGCGGCCATGGTCGGTAGCTGGGTCTGCTCGATACGCGCCATGCGCCGGGCGTAGTGGCGCTGGGCCAGATGGCCCAGCTCGTGGGCCAGCACCGAGGCGAACTCGTCCTCGTCCGGGGCCGAGGCGAACAGGCCGGCGTTGACCCCGACGATACCGCCGGGGACGGCGAAGGCGTTGAGCAGGCGGCTGTCGATCAGCGTCACCACCAGCTGGTCGTCGACGCCGCTGTAGGGCACCAGCCGGGCGAGAATCGATCGGACGTAGGTCTGGGCGATGGGGTCCTGCCAGGGGTCGGTCTGGGCGCGGAACTGGCGTAGCCAGGCACGGCCGAGGCGGTGCTCGTCGCTGGTGGTGACGGTGGCGCTGGTACTGCCCATATCGGGCAGTTGATAGCTCCCTCCGCCGGAAGGTTGGGGGCTCTCCATACCGGCCCGCTGAGGGCTCTCTATACCAGCCCGCTGAGGGCTCTCCATGCCAGTCTGCTGTGCCATGGCGGGCGACCCGCCGAGCCCGAGCGCAGCGACGGCCAGCGTGCCCAGCAGCACTCCGCGCGACGCGCGCGCATGCAATCTCATGATCATCGACCTTCTCGTCTGGACGCCGACGAAAGCGACGGAAGTCGCTGTCGGTTCTGCGCTATGATGCCTTCGACCGCAGCCTGTGGCAGACGTTGCCTGCAAACCCCAGGGTATGCAACTGTCGCTACGGTGCCCACTCAACCGATGCAGGAAGTGTCATGTCCCACGCCCCCGATCATCGGCTCGACGCCTCGGGTCTGAGCTGTCCGTTACCGCTGCTCAAGGCCAAGCAGGCGCTCGCCGGCATGCAGCCGGGGGAGCTGCTCGAAGTGGTCGCCACCGACGCCGGTTCGTGGCGGGATTTCGAAAGTTTCGCCGCGCACAGCCGGCACATCCTGGTCGAGCGCACGGCCACGGCGGGGAGCTACCGCTACTGGCTGCGCAAGGCGGGTAAGGATAGCGAGGCATGAGTTTGAAAGGCGTATTGCGGCAGTGGTTCGAGCGCTACCTCTCCGACGAACAGGCGATCGTCCTGCTGGCGCTGCTGGTCGGCGGTTTCGCCGTGGTGATCTGGATGGGGCAGGCGCTGGCGCCCTTTTTCACCGCGCTGGTGGTGGCCTTTCTGCTGCAGGGCGTGGTCGGCTGGCTCGAACGCTGCGGGCTGCCACGACTGCTGGCGGTGGGGCTGGTATTCCTGCTGTTCCTCGGCGCGTTGTTGGCGCTGGCGCTGATCGTGCTGCCGCTGGTGTGGAATCAGCTGATGGAGCTGGTGCAGGAAGCGCCGCGCATGTTCGCCAGCAGCCAGCTCTGGCTCGATCAGCTGCAGGCGCGCTACCCCACGGTGGTGACCCCGGATCAGATCCAGGGCTGGATCGCCTCCGCCGGGCGCCAGGCCTCCACCCTGGGCCAGCGCGCGCTGACCCTCTCGCTCGCCTCGCTGGGTAGCCTGATGGCGCTGATCATCTATCTGGTGCTGGTGCCGATCCTGGTCTTCTTCATGCTCAAGGATCGCGAACGCCTGGTGGCCTTCCTGCTCTCGCTGCTGCCGCGCCAGCGCACGCTGATGACGCGGGTATGGCAGGAGATGGACGACCAGATCGCCAACTACGTGCGCGGCAAGACCATCGAGATCATCATCGTCGGCAGCGTCGCCTTCATCACCTTCTGGGCCTTCGGGCTGCCCTATGCGGCGCTGCTCGGGCTGGTGGTGGGGCTGTCGGTGCTGGTGCCCTATATCGGCGCCGCGGTGGCCACGCTGCCGGTCGCCGCGGTGGCGGGCTTCCACTTCGGCATGGGCGAGCAGTTCTTCTACGTGCTGCTGGCCTACGCCATTCTGCAGGCGCTGGATGGCAACGTGCTGGTACCGATCCTGTTCTCGGAAGCGGTCGACCTGCACCCGGTCTCGATCATCCTGGCGGTGCTCTTCTTCGGCGGGCTGTGGGGTTTCTGGGGCATCTTCTTCGCCATCCCCCTGGCGACCCTGATCAAGGCGCTGGTCCAGGCCTGGCCGCGCGGTATCGCCAGCCAGGCCGAGATCACATCTCAGTGAGGGTGTTCAGCCGTTGAGTTCCTGGGCTGCGGCGAGCACTTCTTCGACGTGGCCCGGTACCTTGACCCCGCGCCACTCGTGGGCGAGCTTGCCCTCGGTGTCGATCAGGAAGGTGCTGCGCTCAACGCCCAGATGCTCCTTGCCGTACATCTTCTTGAGCTTGATCACGTCGAACTGACGGCATACCGCTTCGTCGCGGTCCGAGATCAGCTCGAACGGAAAGCCCTGCTTGGCCTTGAAGTTCTCGTGCGCCTTGAGGCCGTCGCGGGAGACCCCGACCACCACGGTATTGGCGGCGCGGAAGGCGTCGATGTTGTCGCGGAAGTCGCCCCCTTCGGTGGTGCAGCCGGGGGTGCTGTCCTTGGGATAGAAGTAGATCACCACCTGCTGGCCGCGGTAGTCGCTGAGGCGGAAGGTGGTGTCGCTGGTGGCGTCGGCGGTGAAGTCCTCGACCGGTTGTCCGATGCTGAGTGTCATGCTTGCCTCCCATGAGCTGTGACGACGTGGAAACAGGGGCACGCGTCGACGCTTGACGCGGGTCAGCGTGCCACTGGCATCGAACGATAGCCGATCTCGGCGGTCAATGCTCGGTGGCATGGGCGCTGCTGCGGGCAGCAGTGGCGGCGGCGCGGCTGTACAGGCCGCGGCAGCCTGAGTACCATTCGGTGTTTGCGAAATGCGTAGCGCGGGCAGTGCCACGGGCGTCCGGAGCGGCCTATCGGGCCTGGCGATGGCCTCCATTCTTCGGCCCGTGTCTTGTTTTCGGCCCATGTCTTGGAATCCTGTGTCAGGCCCATGCGCCCGTCAGGTCATAAGGGAGAGAACCGCAACATGATCACAGGCAGCATCGTCGCCTTGGCGACACCGATGAAGCCCGGTGGCGAGATCGACTGGGAGGCGCTGCGCCGCCTGGTGAACTTCCATCTCGACCAGGGCACCGACGCCATCGTCGCCGCCGGCACCACCGGTGAGCCGACCACCATGTCGTTCGCCGAGCACTTCGACGTGATCCGCACCGTGGTGGAGGAGGTCGGTGGGCGCATCCCGGTGATCGCCGGGACCGGCGCCAACAACACCGCCGAGGCGGTGGAGCTGGCGCGCTACGCCAGCGAGGTCGGGGCGGACTGCTGCCTGTCCGTGGCACCCTACTACAACAAGCCGACCCAGGAAGGCTTGTACCAGCACTTCAAGGCGGTCGCCGAGGCCAGCGAGCTGCCGATCATTCTCTACAACGTGCCGGGGCGCACCTGCTCGGATATCTACAACGAGACCGTCTTCCGTCTCGCCGAGCTCGAGCGCATCGTCGGGCTCAAGGATGCTACCGGCAACCTGGAGCGCGCCGAGGAGCTGATCGACCGCCTCAAGGGCAGCGATTTTGCGCTCTACTCCGGTGACGACCCCACCGCCTGCGACTTCATGCTGATGGGCGGCCACGGCGATATCTCGGTGACCGCCAACGTTGCGCCCAAGGCGATGCACGAGCTGTGCGTGGCCGCCGCCGGCGGCAACCACGAGCGTGCCCACCAGATCAACGCGCGCCTGGCGCCGCTGCACACCGCACTGGGGATCGAATCCAATCCGATTCCGGTGAAGTGGGCGCTCAACCGCATGGGCTACGCCGACAAGGGCATTCGCCTGCCGCTGACCTGGCTCTCCGAGCGCTACCACGGCAGCGTCGGCGAGGCGTTGCAGCTGGCCGGAATCGAGACCGCGTGAGCCGGCGCACGCCGGATGCCGAATAGACTTGCTTCGAACAAAGGTGGATGCATGAAGCCCATCCTCAAAGGGATGCCCCTGGTGCTGTGCGCGACGCTGACGCTGTCGGGCTGCGGTCTGTTCCAGGATGGTTATTATTACAATCGCGATGACGAGTATCGCGATGCCAAGATGAGCAAACCGCTGCAGCTGCCGTCGTCGAGCAACCCGATCCGTTATCAGGACTCGATGCCGGTGCCCCAGGCGGACAGCGACTTCATGGCCTCTTCGGATACCGACGCGCCGCGGCCGCAGCCGCTGGCGGCGGGGCCGAGCGAAGGGCAGCCGTTCGTCGAGGCGCGCCAGGCGGGCAACGAGCGCTGGCTGCTGGTCAACGCCGCGCCGGCCAGCGTGTGGCCGCGGCTGCAGGGCTTCGCCGTCGACCACGGCGTGCGTGCCACCGACATCGACCCCGCCAAGGGGCGTATTCAGACCGCCCAGGGTGAGATCAGCCTGCGCCAGGGGCTGCGCAGCGGTACCAGTGAGGTGCGCTGTAACATCGGCGATACCGGCCAGTGCCTGAGCGGGATCAAGGCCTATCTGGAAGCCAGTGGTGCCAGCGACAGCGGCGTCTCCCTGGCGGCTCAGCCGCTCGACCAGAGCGAGCGGGTCAAGCTGATCAATCGCGATGGCACCTGGCAGCTCAATCTCGCCCTGGATGCCAACCGCGCCTGGTCCGAGCTCTACTACCAGCTCCAGAACGGCTTCGACCAGCAGCGCCTCAAGCTGGTCGACCAGAACCGCAGTGCCGGCGAGTTCTTCGTCGACTACCGCCCCGCGGATCAGGACGGCGGCTGGTTCGACTGGTTCGGCGGCGGCGGCAGCGATTACCGCTCGTATCGCCTGCACCTGGTCTCCCAGGCGGCGCTCACCTCGGTGACTGTGACCGATCCCAGCGGCAAGCCGGTGCCGCCGATCGAAGCGCGCGACCTGCTCGACGCCATCGCCGCGACCCTGCGCTGATGGCGCAGGGGTCGCCGCTGGCGCCGGGGGCCGCGCCCGGGCTCTACTTCGCCTCGCTGGGCAGTGGCAGCAAGGGCAACGCGACCCTGGTCAGCGACGGCGAGACGCTGATCCTGGTCGACTGCGGCTTCGGCATGCGCGAGGCCGAGCGGCGCATGGCGCGGCTCGGCGTGCATCCGCGCCAGCTCTCGGCGCTGCTGGTGACCCATGAGCACAGCGACCATATCACCGGCGTCGGCGCCCTGGCGCGGCGCTATCGTCTGCCAGTGCACCTGAGCGCCGGCAGCTGGCTCTCGGGCAAGCTCGGCGAGGTGCCCGAACTCGATCTGCTCACGCCCCAGGCGCGCTTCGCCATCGGCGGGCTGGAGATCGATCCGGTGACCGTGCCCCACGATGCCCGCGAACCGATCCAGTTCCGGATCCGCGCCCAGGCGCGCAGTCTGGGGCTGCTGACCGACCTCGGCCACCCCACGGCGCACGTGGTCGAGGTGTTTCGCCACTGCGACGCGCTCTTCCTCGAGTGCAACCACGACCCGCGGATGCTCGCCGAGGGGCCCTATCCGCCCCATCTCAAGCGTCGCGTCGCCGGCCGCTGGGGGCATCTGGCCAACGCCCAGGCGGCGACGCTGCTGCAGCGGCTCGGCCTGGATCGGCTGGAGCGGATTGTGTGCTCGCACCTCTCGGCGCAAAATAACCACCCCGAACGCGTCCTGGAAACCCTGACGCCGCTGCTCGACGGCGACGAGTCGCGGCTGATGATCTCGACCCAGGACCACGGCACCGACTGGCAGCGGGTGGCCTGAACAGGCCGGCCACTGCGGCGTTGCGTGACACCCAACCTCAAGACAGCCGCCCGACGGCGGCGACGCGGAGACAGCTCCATGCAAAAACGCGATCTTCTCTACGCCGGCAAGGCCAAGTCGGTCTATCTGAGCGACGACCCCCAGCGGCTGGTGCTGCACTTCCGCGACGACACCAGCGCCTTCGACGGCAAGAAGAAGGAAGCGCTGGAACGCAAGGGCATGGTCAACAACCGCTTCAACGCCTTCATCATGAGCAAGCTGGCCGAGGCGGGCATTCCTACCCACTTCGATCAGCTGCTCTCCGATACCGAGTGCGTGGTCAAGAAGCTCGAGATGATCCCGGTGGAGTGCGTGGTGCGCAATCTGGCCGCGGGCGGCCTGGTGCGGCGTCTCGGGGTCGAGGAAGGTATCGCCCTGGAGCCGCCGACGTTCGAGCTGTTCCTCAAGAACGACGAGAAGGGCGACCCGATGATCAACGAGTCGCTGGCCGAGACCTTCGGCTGGGCGACGCCCGAACAGCTGGCGACCATGAAGTCGCTCACCTTCCGCGTCAACGAGGTGCTCAAGCAGCTGTTCCTCGATGGCGGCATGCTGCTGGTCGACTACAAGCTCGAGTTCGGCGTGTTCGAGGGCGAGATCGTGCTCGGTGACGAGTTCTCCCCCGACGGCTGCCGCCTGTGGGATGCCGAGACCCGCGAGAAGATGGACAAGGATCGCTTCCGTCAGGGGCTGGGCGGGGTGATCGAGGCTTACGAAGAGGTCGGCCGGCGCCTGGGCATGAGCTTCGACTGAGCCCATCCGCCCGCCGCCAGGATCGCCTGGCGGCGCGATAGCCCAGATGGCCCGAATGGACAGAGCCCCGGCACCCAGGTGCCGGGGCTCTCGTCGTTATGAGGCACGCGCAGCTGTGATGCCCGAGCCGCGCGTCAGTCGACCCGCTCGGCGCCGACGATGGTGATCGGCTGGGTCGGCACGTCGGCGTGCGGCCCGCGGCGGCCGGTGGGCGTCTCGGCGATCTTGTCGACGACGTTCATGCCCGAGACCACGTGTCCGAACACGGTGTAGCCGGGGTTGTAGAGATCGCGATAGTTCAGCGCGTCGTTGTCGACCAGATTGATGAAGAACTGGCTGGTGGCGGAGTCCGGATTGGCGGTGCGCGCCATGGCGATGGTGCCACGGGTGTTCTTCAGGCCGCTCTTCTCCAGCGGGATCGGATCATGGGTCGGTTTGGGTTCGAGATCCGCATCCAGGCCGCCGCCCTGGATCATGAAGTCGGGGATGACCCGGTGGAACACCGTGCCCTGGTAGTGCCCCTCGTCGACATAGCGCAGGAAGTTGGCCACCGTGCGCGGCGCCGCCTTGGCGTCGAGTTCGAGCTCGATGTTGCCCTGGCTGGTCTCCAGGCGCACGTGGGGATGATCGGCATCGGCCAGCGCCGGGGTCGAGAGCAGCGGCAGGGCGACGAGCCCGGCCGCCAGGATCGATTTCAACATGTAGTAACGCTCCGGTCTTTGATATGAGCACCCTAGCGGGGGTGGCGCCACTAGGCCAGCCCAAAACGCTGTGGTCTCAGACTGCCCCGTTGGGGCGCGGTTCGATGGCGATCACCTGCAGGCTGTCGCCGATATCGTCGGACACCGCCCGGAAGCGTACATTGACGTCGCGCAGGCAGACCCCGTACTCGCGCCCCGAGTCGCTGCCGGCCCGAGCGTGGTAGGCCGGGCGCGGGTCCTGGGCCAGCACCTCCTCGATCAGTGCGCTCAGCCCGGCGCCGTCGGCATGTGCAGCGAGGGCGCGCCGGGCGCCGTCACTGAAGCCGACCGTCATGGGCGCGGGGGCAGCCGGGGCGAAGCCGGCCCGCGCCTGCGGCTGTGACTCCGCCCACGGCAGATAGGGCCGGATATCGACGATCGGGGTGGCATCGCACAGATCGTGGCCGCGCAGATGCAGTTTCACCCGGCTGCGTCGGGCGGCCAGCGGCGAGCCGGCGATGGGCTCGGCGGCCGCCGTGGGGCGGGTGCTGAGTTCGACCTTCACCAGCTCTACCAGCGACAGCCCCAGGCGGTTGGGGCGGTGGGTGCTGCGGCTGGCGAAGACCCCCACGCGCTGGTTGCCGCCCAGGCGTGGCGGGCGCACCCGGGGCGACCAGCTGGTCGGGCTGCGGTCGAACACGAAGCTCAGCCACAGGTGGCTGAAGGCATCGATCCCTTCCACCGCCAGTGGATCGTCGAATGCCGCCTCCAGATAGAGAATGGCACGCGCGCTGGGGGCCAGCCCAGGCTGGCGCGGGATGCCGAACTTGTCGGGGTAGTCGCTGGCGAGGGTGCCGATCGGGGTCAGCGTGAGCGGCGCTGAGGGATCGTCGAGTCGGATGTCTGGCGTGGTCAAGGCGGGCGTGTCCGAAGCCGGTGGTAGCGCCACCGTGCGCGGCAAGGGCAGGGTGGGGCGAAGAAGCGTCATGGTGGCGGCTGAGGCGGCCGTGCGCAATGCGCGACATCGCCCGTGGCCCTTACAAGCGGGGCGCCGACACGGTAGCTGCGCGCCGTCCTAGCCGGATGCGCAGGCGGTGCCATACTGTCAGCGGGACACCCCCGCGAGCGGGCCCGAAGGAGCGGGCTGCACGCGTATCGACGGCGCCGGAGTCGCGCCATACCACGGAGAGGTTGGATGAGTTTCCTACGCGTCTATCACGAAGCCGACGGCGAACAGCCGCTGCTGACGACCCAAGAGCCCGAGCGTCTGCGCCTCGAACTCGAAGCCAATGCGATCCACTATCGTCATCATCCGTTGCCGGCGATGCCGGAAAGCGCACCGAGCGATGCGCTGCTGGCTCGCTACACGCCGATCATCGCTGAGGTAGGCCAGCTCAGCGACTGCCGCCGGGTCGAGCTGCGCGGCATGAGCCCACGCTATCTCGCTGACACCGGCGGGCTCGAGCGTGAGAGTCTCTCCCGCGAATCGCGTAGCGACAGCGATGACTGGCACCTGCTGCTGCATGGTCAGGCGGTGTTCTACCTCCACCTCAATGGCCGGGTCTATGTCATCGGCTGTGAGCGTGGCGATCTGCTGCTGATCCCGGCTGGCGTGCCGCACTGGTTCGACATCGGTCCCAGCCCCGACTTCGTGGCCTTGAGTTGGAGCGATGAGACGGCGCATCATCGGCTCGAGACCACCAGCGACATCGCGCTGCGTTTTCCGCGCTATGAAGCGCTTTACGCTGAAGTTGCCTAAACCCGGCGCTGGCCCGATGATGGCGCGGCTCGCCACCCATCCCGAACCCGGAGAGACCGTGATGCTGGAACGTACCCGCTTTCGAGAAGCGCTGCCGCGGGATGCGGCCGACCAGGCCGAGGTCTTCCACCATGCGGTCATGGAGGGGGCATCGAGCCGCTACACCCTGTCCCAGCGTGAGGCGTGGTCGGCGGCGCTGCCGCGCACCGCCGAAGCGTGGATGGCGCGCCAAGCGCTCTATCCCACCCTGGTCGCCGAGTGCGACGGCCACTGTGTCGGCTTCTGCGAGCGTGACGCCAGCGACGGGCGTATCGAGACCCTCTATGTGTGGCCCGCGATCACCCGCCAGGGCGTCGGCTCGCGCCTGCTCGAACTGTCGCTGGAGGCGTTGCTCGCCGCCGGCCACACCCGCGTGCTGATCGATGCCAGCCTGATGCTGGCGCCGGCGCTGGAGGCGCGGGGGTGGGCCCGACTGGCCGAGGAGACGGTCGAGCGCTTCGGCGAGTCGCTGCCACGGGTGCGGCTGGCCTTTACCCGGCCGGATACGCCCTGAGCCCCGACCTCCGGCTTTCCCTGGCGGGTGGAATCCGGTACAGTCGCTTGCATTATGAAAGTGAGCGACGAGCCCGACCTCTGCCCCATCGCCCGCGCGCTGGCCTGCGTGGGGGATAGCTGGACGCTGCTGATCCTGCGCGACGCCTTCCAGGGGGCGACGCGCTTCGATCAGTTCCAGCGTGGTCTCGGCATTGCTTCCAACATGCTCACTCGGCGTCTCGAGCGCATGGTCGACAATGGCCTGCTCGAAAAGCGCCGCTATCAGACCCGCCCGCCGCGCTTCGAGTATCGCCTGACCGACAAGGGACGCGGGCTGGCGCCGGTGCTGTTGACACTCTACGCCTGGGGCGAGCACCACCTGCCGATCGACGCCCGCGGTATCGAACTGGTGCATCGTGACAGCGGCGAGCCGATCGTGCCGGTCATCTACGACCGCCATCGGGGGATGCCGCTGGTACCGCGCGACGTGGCGATGGTCGCCGGCCCCGACGCCACGCCGGCGATGCGTCAGCGCGCCGAGCGTGCACGGGCCCAGGGGGAGGCCCTGTTCAGCTCTTCCATGCAGGATACCGCCACGGTGGAGACCGCTGTGGCAGATCCACTCGCTGAGGCCGCCGTTACCCCATCCGCCGAGATCACCGGCCAGCGGCCGCAATAATAGTGCTATTCGATCAACGACCAGTAAGGACAACGTCATGCGACGTATCGTAGTGACAGGTATGGGCATTCTTTCGCCGCTGGGCTGCCAGCTGGAGACCGTCTGGCAGCGCCTGCTGTCCGGCGCTTCCGGGCTGCGCCGCCTGCCCGCGGAGACCGTCGAGGGTCTCGCCGTCGGCGTCGGCGGGCCGGTGCCGACCATCGAAGAGGACAGCGCCGGGTTCGATCTCGATCGTGCCATCGACCCCAAGGAGCGGCGCAAGATGGACCGCTTCATCCAGATGGCGGTGGTGGCCGCCGACGACGCGCTCAGACAGGCCAACTGGTACCCCCAGAGCGAGGACGAGAAGACCCGCACCGCGACTCTGATCGGCTCGGGAATCGGCGGCTTCCCGGCGATCGCCGATGCGGTGCGCACCACCGACAGCCGCGGTCCGCGGCGGCTGTCGCCGTTCACCATCCCGTCGTTTTTGGCCAACCTGGCGTGCGGCCACATCTCGATTCGCCATGGCTTCAAGGGCCCGCTGGCCGCGCCGGTGACCGCCTGCGCCGCCGGCCTGCAGGCGATCGGCGACGCCGCGCGCATGATCCACGCCGGCGAGGCGGAGATCGCCGTGTGCGGCGGCAGTGAAGCGTGTATCGACCGCGTCAGCCTGGGCGGCTTCGCCGCGGCCAAGGCGCTCTCCAGTCATTACAACGATACCCCCGAAGCGGCCTCGCGGCCGTTCGATCAAGGCCGTGACGGCTTCGTCATGGGCGAGGGTGCCGGGGTGATCGTGATCGAGACTCTGGAGCACGCCCAGGCCCGTGGCGCCACGCCGATCGCCGAGCTGGTCGGCTACGGCACCACCTCGGACGCCTACCACCTGACCGCCGGGCCGGAGGATGGCGAGGGCGCCGCCCGGGCGATGCAGATCGCGCTGCGTCAGGCCGGCCTGGCCCCCAGCGACATCGCCCACCTCAACGCGCACGCGACCTCGACGCCCGTGGGCGATCGCGGCGAGCTGGCGGCGGTCAAGCGCGTCTTCGGCGAGCATCGTCCGGCGATCAGCGCGACCAAGGCCGCCACCGGCCACCTGCTCGGCGCCGCCGGCGGCGTCGAGGCGATCTTCACCCTGCTGGCGCTGCGCGACCAGATCGCGCCGGTGACGCGCAACTATCTCGACCCCGACCCGCTGGCAGCGGAGATGGACGTGGTCCACGGCGAGTCGCGCCCGATGGCGATGGAGCACGCGATCTGCAACGCCTTCGGCTTCGGTGGCGTGAATGCGAGCGTGATCTTCAAGCGCTTCGCTGGCTGAAACGGGCTGCGCTCGCCAGCGTTTCAGCGGGCTCGACGCAAGACGCGTGCCAGCGGTGATACCGCTGGCACGCGTCGTTTGAGGTGCTCAGCTCAAGACGCCAAGCCTGAGCGTCAGGCCATGGTATCGACGATACCGCCCTCGACCCGCATCGCCGCGCCGGTGGTGGCGCTGGCCTGCTCGGAGGCCAGATAGACGCTCAGGTTGGCGACCTCCTCGACCTCGGCCACCCGCTGGATGATCGAGGAGGGGCGGTTGTCCTTGACGAAGTTGGCTTCCGCCTCGGCCTCGCTCACGCCCTGCTCGGCGGCCATCTTGGCGATCATCTTGCCCACGCCCTCCGACTTGGTCGGCCCCGGCAGCACCGCGTTGACGGTGACCCGGGTGCCTGCCAGCACCTTGGCCAACCCACGCGAGATCGACTGCACCGCGCTCTTGGTCATGCCGTAGTGGACCATCTCGGCGGGAATATTGAGCGCCGACTCGCTGGAGAGGAACTGGATGCGACCCCAGTCGCGCTGCTTCATGCCCTGGGCATAGTGGCGCGACAGGCGCACCGCGCTCATCACGTTGACGTCGAAGAACTGCTGCCACTCGGCGTCCTCGATCTCGAAAAAGTCCTTGGGCCCGAAGATACCGACGTTGTTGATCAGGATGTCGCACTCGGGGCGCGCCGCGATCAGCGTCTGGCAGCCTTCGGCGCTGCCCAGGTCGGCGGCCACGCCGTCGATGCTGGCGCCGGGCACCTCGCGGGTGAGGGTGGCGATCGCCTGGTCGACGCGTTCCTGGGTGCGTCCGGTCACGGTGACACTGTCGCCGGCCTGGGCCAGCCCCTTGGCGATGGCCAAGCCGATGCCGGCGGTGGAGCCGGTGACGATGGCGTGCTTGGCACTGAGATCGATCTGCATGCAAACCTCCTTGAGTACGGTAATCGCAGCCGGGGAGACGCGGGCGCTCTGACATGGCACTGACCCTGCCCGGGTCTGGCGCCGACATGGTCCTCAAGGGCGCCGCGCAGGTAGACTGCAGGCTGGCAGGGGCGTAGCCCGGCGCCGCCGATCACCGCTCCGGGGCGCGCGCCGCTCCGGCTTCACGTGACTCTCAAGCGTAGGACGCTTTTCGCAATTTGCCGTCCCATCGCTGAAAGCCGCCGGCGAAGCGCCTGCTTATACTCGATTCCAGACCCTATCGGATGCTGGGCGCCAAGCGCCCGAGTCCCGCCCGGCCCGCCGCCAGGGACGCCGCGTCCAACCTTGAGGAGACCACGATGGCCGCAAGCCCGACGAGAGACGAATTCGACCGCTACATGACGCCCAACTACTCGCCGCAGCAGGCGATTCCGGTGCGCGGCGAGGGCAGCCGCCTGTGGGATCAGGCGGGCAAGGAGTACGTCGACTTCGCCGGCGGCATTGCGGTCAACGCGCTGGGCCACTGCCACCCCAAGCTGGTCGATGCCCTGACCACCCAGGCCAACAAGCTGTGGCACCTCTCCAACGTCTATACCAACGAGCCGGCGCTGAACCTGGCGCGCGAGCTGGTGTCGCGCACCTTCGCCGACAAGGTCTACTTCTGCTCCTCCGGCGGCGAGGCCAATGAGGCAGCATTCAAGCTGGCGCGGCGCTGGGCGTTCGACAACTTCGGCGAGCGCAAGCACAAGATCATCTCGTTCAAGCAGGGCTTCCACGGGCGCACCCTGTTCACCGTCAGCGTCGGCGGTCAGCCCAAGTACTCCGAAGGCTTCGGTCCGGTGCCCGGCGGCATTCACCACGCCCGCTTCAACGATCTCGACAGCGTGCGCGAGCTGATCGACGACGACACCTGCGCGGTGGTGGTCGAACCGATCCAGGGTGAGGGCGGCGTGACGCCGGCCACGCCCGAGTTCCTGCAGGGGCTGCGCGAGCTGTGCGATCGTCATCAGGCGCTCTTGGTGGTCGACGAAGTGCAGTCGGGTGTCGGCCGCAGCGGCAAGCTCTACACCTACATGCACTACGGCGTGACCCCGGACATCCTGACCTCGGCCAAGGCCCTGGGCGGCGGCTTCCCGATCGGCGCCATGCTCACCACCGACCGCGTCGCACCGTCGCTGGCGGTGGGCACCCACGGCTCCACCTACGGCGGCAACGCGCTGGCCTGCGCGGTGGGTCTGGCGGCGCTGACCACCATCGACACCCCCGAGGTGCTCGAAGGCGTCGAGCGTCGGCATGCGCTGTTCCGCGAGCATCTCGAAGTGATCAACCGCAAGTACGGCGTGTTCAAGGAGATCCGCGGCATGGGGCTGCTGATCGGCGCGGAGATGAGCGACGCCTATGAGGGCAAGGCGCGGGATATTCTGCCGCTGGCGCTCGAAGAGGGGCTGATGGCGCTGGTCGCCGGGCCCAACGTGCTGCGCATGGCGCCGTCGCTGGTGATCCCCGAGGCGGACATCCAGGAGGGCATGGCGCGCCTGGAACTGGCCATCGAACGGCTCGTCTCAGCCAGTGCGTGAGTCGACCGGCATGCGTGGCATCGACCCCTCTGCCCGCGCCGGCGAGGCCGCGCGGGAGGCCGGCCAGCTGCTGGTCCGCCCGGCCCAGGCGGCCGATCTCGGCGCCATCGAACGCCTGGCCAGCAGCGCCACGCCGCGGCTGACCAACCTGCCGGCCCACCGTGACCGCCTCGAGGAGCGCATCGCGCGCTCCTGCCGTGCGCTCTCCCACAACGTCGATTTCCCCGGCGACGAGAGCTACACCTTCGTGCTCGAGGACCGCGAGATCGGCGAGATCGTGGGGACTGCGAGCATTCGCGCCCAGGCCGGGGCTCAGGACGTCTACTACACCTACCGTCAGGAGACCCTGATCCACGCCTCGCAGCAGCTCAACCTGCGCCACGAGGTGCAGACGCTGTCGCTCTCCCACGAGATGTCCGAGGTGTCGCTGCTGTGCGCGCTGTCGCTGGATGCGCGCTATCGCGGCACCAGCGCCGCCTCACTGCTGCGGCGTGCGCGGCTGATGTTCATCGCCCAGTATCCGGAACGCTTCGCCGACACCCTGGGAGTGGCCTTCCCCGGCTATCTGGATGACACGGGTAGCTCACCGTTCTGGGCCAGTGTCGGTCAGCACTTCTTCAACCACGGCTATCACGAGATCAACCAGCTCGCCGGGGTGCGCTCGAAGAGCTTCATCGCCGAGGTGATGCCGCAGTTCCCGCTCTATCTGCCGCTGCTGACGCCCCAGGCGCGTTCGGCGATCGGGCGCGAGCATCCGGCCCACGAGCCGGCGCTGGGCGAGATGCTGGCAGAGGGCTTCGTGCGCTCGCGCCATGTGGATATCTTCGATGCCGGGCCGGTCCTGCGCGGCGAGCGCGCACGTCTGCGCACGCTCAATCAATGCGGCTGGCACCCGGTACGCATTCGCCCGGCGGCTTCGCTTCCGGACGCCGAGCCGGCGATGGTGGCCAACCAGCGTCTGGCCGATTTTCGCTGCACCGTGGCCCGCTATGCGCTGACGCCGACCGGCCAGTTGCTGCTCTCCGAGGCCCAGGCTGAGCTGCTCGGCGTGGAGGAGGGGCGGGCGGTCCTGGTCGCGCCGCTGGCGCTGCCGGACGTCGAGGATGCATTGGACGAGGGAGACCTGTAATGCGTCTGAGACCCATCAGCCATCACGATATCCACGAACTCAAGTCGCTGGCCCAGGAGACCGGGGTGGGCTTCACCTCGCTGCCCAACGACCACGACTTCCTCGTCGCCAAGATCGACAAGGCGGTGGCGGCCTTCGAGGGCCGTGTACCCGCATGTGAGCGGCTCTACTTCTTCGTGCTCGAAGACGAGCAGAGCGGCGAGCTGGCCGGCTGCTGCGCCATCGAGGCGGAAGTCGGGCGCGAGACGCCCTTCTATCACTACCGGGTGGGCAAGCTCGCCCACTCCTCGGTTCAGCTCGATCTGCACCGCACCATCGATACGCTGTTTCTGAGTTCCGACCACACCGGCGATGCCGAGGTCGCCTCGCTGTTCCTGCGCCCGGCCTATCGCCGCGACCGCAACGGCACGCTGCTGTCCAAGGCGCGCTGGCTGTTCATGGCGGAGTTCCGCGACGGCTTCCCCGACAAGGTGCTCGCCGAGATGCGCGGGGTGATCGATGCCGATGGCATCAGCCCGTTCTGGCAGTGTCTGGGCAGCCACTTCTTCCCCATGGAGTTCAAGCAGGCGGACCAGCTCACCGGGCTGGGCCAGAAGAGCTTCATCGGCGAACTGATGCCCAAGTACCCGATCTACACGCCGTTTCTGCCCGAGGCGGCGCGGGCGTGCATCGGCCAGGTTCACGAGCAGACCCGCCCGGCGCTGGAGATGCTCAAGAAAGAGGGGCTGCGCTGGGAAGGCTATATCGACATCTTCGATGGCGGCCCCACGGTGGAGGCCTATATCGATGACGTCGGGGCCATTCGCCACTCGCAGCGGGCGCTGGTCGAGGTCAGTGGCGGCGAGCTCGACTACGCCGAGCGTCCCAGCTGGCTGGCGGCGACCACCGGCATGGCGGACTTCCGCTGCAGCTTCATCGGCCGCGGCCCCGACGCCGACGGCGTGGTCCACCTGAGCGAGGCAGAAGCGCAGCGCCTCGACGTGACCAGCGGCGACGCCCTGCGCCTGCTTCAGACCTGAGCGGAACCAGAGCGACGGCGCGCTGGCCGCATCCGGCGGGCGCGCCGCAGCGGGCCGAGCCGACTTTTCAGAATCCAACCGGAGGGAACCATGGACGCCACACAACAACTGCTGATCGACGGCCAGTGGCAAGCGGGTGCTGCGGCTGCCTTCACCAAGCACGACCCGGTCGCCGGCACGCGTCTATGGCAAGCCAATGCCGCCTCCGCGGAGCAGGTCGGCGCGGCGGTGAGTGCTGCGCGGCGCGCCTTTGCCGGCTGGGCCCGGCGCCCGCTGGTCGAGCGCCAGGCGGTGGTCGAACGCTTTCGCGACCAGCTAGAGGCCAACCGCGAGCCGTTGGCCGAGAGCATCGCCCGCGAGACCGGCAAGCCGCTGTGGGAGGCGCGCACCGAGGTCGGCGCGATGATCGGCAAGATCGCCATCTCGTTGAACGCCTACCACGAGCGCACCGGCGAGCGCGCCCGCGACGCCAACGGCACCCGCGCGGTGCTGCGGCATCGCCCCCACGGCGTGCTGGCGGTGTTCGGCCCCTACAACTTCCCCGGCCATCTGCCCAACGGGCATATGGTGCCGGCACTGCTGGCGGGCAACTGTGTGGTGTTCAAGCCCAGCGAGCAGACCCCGATGACCGCCGATCTGACCCTGCAGTGCTGGGTCGCGGCGGGTCTGCCCGCCGGCGTGATCAATCTCGTCCAGGGGGCGGCCGAGGTGGGGCAGGCGCTGGCTGGCCACAGCGATATCGACGGCCTGCTGTTCACCGGCAGCGCCAAGATCGGCGGCCTGCTGCACCGCCAGTTCGGCGGCCAGATCGGCAAGATCCTGGCGCTCGAACTGGGCGGCAACAACCCGCTGGTGGTGCGCGACGTGCGCGACCCCGACGCGGTGGTGCTGACCATTCTGCAGTCGGCGTTTCTCTCCGGCGGCCAGCGCTGCACCTGCGCCCGTCGCCTGATCGTGCCCGAGGGCGAGAGCGGCGATCAGCTGATCGCGCGGCTGGCCGAGGCGATGCAGAAACTTCGCGTGGCGCCACCATTCAGCGAGCCGGCGCCGTTCTACGCAGGGCTCGTCAGCCCGGCGGCGGCCGAGGGGCTGCTCGCGGCCCAGGCCGATCTCGAAGCACGCGGCGGCCGGGTGATCGTGCGCATGGCCTCGCTCGAGGCGGGTACCAGCCTGCTCTCGCCGGGGCTGGTGGATGTCACCGGCTGCGCGGTGCCCGACGAGGAGCACTTCGGCCCGCTGCTCAAGGTCTACCGCTATCGTGACTGGGACCATGCCATCGAACTGGCCAACGACACCCGCTACGGCCTCTCCGCGGGTCTGATCGGCGGCGACCAGCCGGAGTGGGACGACTTCCTGCTGCGCATTCGTGCCGGCATCGTCAACTGGAACCGCCAGACCACCGGCGCCTCCGGCGACGCGCCCTTCGGCGGTATCGGCGATAGCGGCAACCACCGCCCCAGCGCCTACTACGCCGCCGACTACTGTGCCTATCCCGTCGCTTCGATGGAGTCCGATACCCTGACGCTGCCCGGCGAACTGCCGCCCGGGGTGAGTTTATGAGCGACGCGATGAGTGATGTGCGCGAGGTCAATTTCGACGGTCTGGTCGGGCCGACCCACAACTACGCCGGCCTGGCCCACGGCAACGTGGCGTCGATGCGCCACGGCGGGCTCGCCTCCAATCCGCGCGAGGCGGCGCTGCAGGGGCTGGCCAAGATGAAGGCGCTGATGGATGCCGGCTACGCCCAGGGCGTGCTGCCGCCGCAGCAGCGCCCCGATCTCGGCGCGCTGCGCGCGCTGGGCTTTACCGGCAGCAATGCCGAGGTGCTGACCCGGGCCGCCCGCGAGGCGCCGCAGCTGCTGCGCGCGGTGTGTTCGGCGTCGAGCATGTGGACCGCCAATGCCGCCACGGTGACGCCGAGTATCGACGCCGCGGATGGCCGCGTGCACTTCACCCCGGCCAACCTGCAGTCGAGCTTTCACCGCTATCTGGAGCCGGAGACCACTGCCCGCGTGCTGGCGGCGATCTTCCGCGATCCGGCGCACTTCGCCCATCATTCGGCGCTGCCGGCGACCCCGGCGTTCTCCGACGAGGGCGCAGCCAACCACACCCGGCTCTGCGGCGACCACGGCGAGCCCGGCGTGCATCTCTACGTCTACGGGCGTCAGGCGTTCGGCGGCGAGCGCGGCCCGCAGCGTTACCCCGCCCGCCAGACGCTGGAGGCCAGCCAGGCGGTGGCGCGTCAGCACGGCCTGGCTGATGCGCAGACGGTGTTCGCCCAGCAGCACCCCGAGGCGATCGATGCCGGGGTGTTCCACAACGACGTGATCGCGGTGGGCAACGGCCCGGTACTGCTCTACCACGAGATGGCGTTCCTCGACGAGGAGCAGACCCTGGAGGCGCTGCGCAGCCGAATGGCCACGCCACTGATCCCGGTGCGCGTCCCCAGCGAGGCGATCAGCCTGGAGGAGGCGGTCTCGACCTATCTGTTCAACTCGCAGCTGCTCACCAATCCCGGCGGCGACATGACGCTGGTGGTGCCGGGCGAGTGCCAGGAGAACGAGACGGTGTGGCGGGCGATCCAGGATCTGCTGCTGGCCGGGCACAACCCGATCGGCGAGATCCTGGTCAAGGACGTCAAGCAGAGCATGCGCAACGGGGGCGGGCCGGCCTGCCTGCGCCTGCGCGTAGCGCTCTCGGCGCAGGAGCGCGGCGCCCTGGGCGGGCGCGTGCTGCTCGATGAGGGGCTGCACGCCGAGCTGGTGGCGTGGGTCGAGCGTCACTACCGTGACCGGCTGACGCCCGACGATCTGGCCGACCCGCAGCTCGCCGAGGAGACATTGGCAGCGCTGGACGAACTCACCCGCCTGCTGGGTATCGGCAACGTCTATCCGTTCCAGCTCGGCTGAGAGGGACCGATTCAGGCGGCCCGGGCGTCCGGGCCACCCGGCGCTCAGCTCTGGCTGGCGGCGCCGCCGACCATGCCGCGCTGCAGGTCGTTGTCACGCAGATGCTTGGCGACCGTATCTTCCGGTGAGCCGGCCATCTCGCGGAACATGCCCATCGAGCCCAGCAGGGCAGAGGACTCGTAGGGCACGAAGACCCGCTCGCCCGCCTTGGCCATGTTCGGCAGCGCCTTGATGTAGCTCTGGCCGAGCAGGTAGCCCACCACGGTGCGCTTGTTCTCGTCGCTCTCGCCGATGGCGTTGAGCACCAGCTTGATCGACTCCTGCTCGCCCTGGGCGCGCAGGATCGCCGACTGCTTGTCGCCCTCGGCGTTGAGAATCGCCGACTCGCGCTGGCCCTGGGCCATGGCGATGGCGGCGGACTTCTCGCCCTCGGCTTCGGTCACCGTGGCGCGGCGTTTACGCTCGGCGGCCATCTGCAGGCGCATGGCGCTCTCCACCTCTTCGGGCATGGCGATGTCCTGGACCTCGACGCGGGTGATCTTGACCCCCCACTTGGAGGCCGGCGTCTCCATGTCCGCCTGGATGGCGTTGTTGACCTCGGCGCGGGATTCGAACAGCTTGTCCAGCTCCATCTTGCCCACCACCGAGCGCAGCGTGGTCTTGGCCAGCACCTCGACCGCCTGGCTCATGTTGGCGACCTCGTAGACCGCGCGCTTGGGGTCGATGATCTGGTAGTAGAGCGCGCCGTTGATGGTGACGGTGACGTTGTCGGTGGTCACCACCGGCTGGCCGGGGAAGTCCATCACCGTCTCGCGGCGGTCGATGCGCACCTCCTCGGTGGAGATCGGGTAGTACTCCTCGCCCTGCTTGCGATAGCGGATCATGCTGATCGCCCGCGGCTGCTCGATGAACGGGATGATCACGTTGATCCCGCTCTCCAGCAGCCGGTTGAAGGAGCCGAGACGCTCGACCACCATCACCTCCGACTGGCGCACGATGACCAGCCCCTTGATGATGAGGATCACGCCCAGCGCGACGATGATCAGGCTGATCAGCAGCCCGGGCCCGATGAAATTCATGATGATGACTCCGTATGATGGGGGAGCGTGACGATGGCAAGGGTGCCCTCGAAACGCTGGAAGATGACCTCGCTGTTGGCGGGCAGCTCGGTCGTATCGCTGTCGGCGACGCGCAGCCGATAGAAGTCGCCGTTGATCTCGATGCCGCTGGCGCCATCGAAATCGCGCTTCAGCGTGCGGTAGCGCTGGCCGCGTTCGGTGCCGGTGCCGGTGGTGCCATAGGCGACACCGCGGGGCGAGAAGCGGGGGCGGATCACCTTGATCACCAGCGGCAGCATCACCCCGGCGGCCAGACCCAGCCCCAAGAGTTGCCAGGTGAGCGAGGCGCCGAGCGCGGCCAGCAGCACCGCGACCAGCGTTGCCACCGCCAGCGCCAGCAGTACCAGTGCGCCGGAGAGCAGTTCGGCCAGCCCCAGCAGCAGGGCTGCCACCAGCCAGACATAAGCCATGTTCCAGTCCATTGCGTCTCCACCGATCGGATCGTGAAAAGGAGTACCGGCGCGGCCGCAGGCAAGCCGCTAGTTTGGCCAAAGCGGCGATGGATGCCTATCAGTGATCGCCGTCACATCGTGTAAGACTTCGCCCATAGCCGCCGTTGGCGTGCAGTACTTTTCAGACAGGCGCTAATCGTCACCGAGCCTGACCATCCGCGGCCGCCCCAGCAGCACCCCGGCCACGCTCTGACCGGCCAGCAGCAGCAGCAGGAACCCCAGCGAGAGCTGCCAGTCGCCGCTCAAACCGTGCAGGGCGCCGAACAGCAGCGGGCCGCAGGCCGCCAGCAGATAGCCCAGACTCTGCGACATGCCGGAGAGCATGGCGGCGTGCTGCGGCTGGCGCGTGCGCAGCACGATCATGGTCAACGCGAAACTGAAGCAGCCGCCCTGGCCGGCGCCGAGCAGCAGTGCCCAGCCGATCGGCGCTGCGGTGGGGGCCAGCATCAGCCCCAGCAGGGCGGCAGCGATCAGCGCACACAGGCCGAGCACCAGCAGACTGTGGTGGGTCAGGCGCGAGGCGAGGCGGGCAATGAAGTAGCTGGCGGGGATGCTGGTGAGATTGATCATCGACAGCATCAGCCCGGCGGTGGCCTCGGGCACGCCGGCCTGGATCGCCACCGCCGGCACCCAGGTCTGCAGGGTATAGAAGCCGAGCGACTGGGCGCCCATGAACAGCGTCAGCGTCCACGCCACCGGGCTGCGGAACAGACGCGACATCGGCGGGCGTTTGGCCGCGGTGCCGTCGCCCGCGGGCAGACGCAGTGCCAGGCGCCACCACAACAGCGCCGAGAGCCCGCCGAAACCGGCCCACAGCCAGATCGGGGTCGACCAGCTGCCCGAGGCGCGCATCAGCGGGACCGCGCTGCCGGCGCTGATCGTCGCGCCCACGCCCATCATCACCGTATAGAGCCCCATGGTACGGCCCAGGCGATCACCGCGATCGCGTTTGACCAGGCTCGGCATGAACACATTGCCGAAGGCGATACCCAGCCCCGCGCACAGCGTGCCCACCAGCATCAGCGTCACGCTCTCCATCCCACGCAGCAGCCCACCCAGGGCGATCAGGCTGAGCGCCCAGGCGATCGCGCGGTCGAGCCCCACGCGCCCGGCGAAACCCGGTGCCAGCGGTGACAGCAGCCCGAAGCAGAGAATCATCCCGGTGGTGAAGAGACTGGCGGTGCCGGCACCGATGGCGAGTGTCGACATGATCGGTTCGAGCACCGGCCCCACCACCACGATCGGCGCGCGCAGATTGATCGCGGCGAGGCCGAAGGCCACGAGCCACAGCCAGGCAGGGAGCGGTGCGCGGTTGGGCGATGTCGACATGGCAAAAGTCCCAGAAAATCGAGGGGCTAGCTTAACACCGATGACCGTTGAGCCGGCGTTGCATCGCGCGATTGGTGCCGGGGTGTCGGGTCGAGTTCGGAGTGTGTCGATCGCATCCAGGCGCAGGGAGGGCGGGCCGTTACACGTAGCCGGGGTAAGGAAGAAAGGGGCCGATGGGCACCGAGGCGGGTTCAACATCTTCTGGGCAAGCACGGCACGATTCAGACATTGCTTAATCATAAGCTTGTCTGCGCTACGCTGAGAGACGAGGCGCGAACGACATGAGGAGCCCGCCGTGGCGACACCCCCTGATAGCGCATCCGCCAAGGCGCGGATCGAGCGTCTGACACGCCGGCTGCAGCGCTCAGAAGCCGCACGAGAAGAGGCAGAGACGATTCTCGAGCGGCGTAGCCGGGAGCTGCTGCAGGCCAACGAGCAACTGATGGAGCGCGAGTCCGATCTGCGCGCCAGGCTGGAGCGCGAGACGCAGCATCTGATTCGCGCGCAACGCACGGCGAGAATGGCCACCTTTCACCGCTATCGCGGCAGCCAGCTGGCGGCATCACCCGCCTTCAACAGCCTCCTGGGGATCAGCACCGAGGCCAAGCCCAGTGAGCAAACGCTATGGGAGGCCATCCACCCCTTCGATCGCGACAAGATACAGCGCGCGGAAGCCGAGTTCCATCAATCCGCGGCAGCGGGAATAGACCATGAGTACGACTGTCGCATTCTGCGTGATGGCGAGGTTCGCTGGATACGCTGGATCATTCGCAAGGAAGTCGACGACCAGGGTCGTTTCGTGTCGTTCATCGGGGCGGTGCAGGACATCACCGAGCAGCGCACCTCGGAGCGCCGGGCGCGGGCCCTGGCGCTGGTGGCCGAGCGGCGAGTCAGGCAGTTGACCCGGCTCAGCGACGCCCTGCGCGAGAGTCGCCGTGCCGCCGAAACGGCGCTGCGGGTCAAGGCCGACTTTCTCGCCGCCATCAGCCACGACATCCGTACGCCGCTGAACGGTATCCTGGGGATGCTGGATCTGCTCTCGCTGGACGCCTTGCGTGTCGATCAGCGCGAGCGGCTCGGCATCGCCCAGGATGCCGCCAACCAGCTGCATCGCTATATCGAAGATATCGTCGACATGGCGCAGGCCGAAGAGGGCGCGCTGGAGTACTGGCCGCAGCGGGTGGATATCCACCGGCAGCTCGAGGATGTCATCCGTTTCTGGCAGGGCGGCGGGCGCTCCGGGCCGACGCCGCCACTCGAGCTGGAGACAGCGTCGGCGACGGAGCTCACGCTGGTTACTGATCCGGTGCGCTTGTGCCAGATCCTCAATGTCTATATCGAGCGGCTGGCGGAACGGGGCATGCCGATTCGGATTGGCACCCAGCGGCGATCGGGGCGGTTGGATATCCGGCTCTCCTGCCCGGGGGACGAACAGGACCCTCTGGCGGCCGACCCGCGTCGGCGGGCGCTGCTGCAGCGTCTGGCAACTACGATCGGGGCCCAGATACGGCCGCTGAACGTCCGGGCACGCGCCGGCGTCGTGCTGTCGCTGCCGCTGGCGGCTGACGAGGCGTCGCCCGGCGTGGCGTATGACGTCTCCGGAGTGCAAGAGACTGCTGGCCCCCGGCTCGATCGCGACGAGCCTCGGGTACTCGTCGTCGATGACATCGAGACCAACCGTGTCGTGCTGACCCAGCTGCTGCAGGTCATGGGTTACGTCAGCGACATCGCCTGTGATGGCGACGAGGCCGTGGAAAAGGTGCTGGACGGGGACGTTGCGTACGACGCCGTGCTGATGGACCTGCGCATGCCACGCATGTCCGGGGAGGAGGCGGTGGCGTGCATTCGCTCGGCGGCGGATCCGCGATGGCAGCGTCTACCCATCGTCGCGGTCACTGCGCATGCCAGCCGGGAAGAACTCGCCGGGTTACGGGCACGCGGGTTCAGCGAGGCGATGACCAAGCCGGTCGATCGTCAGCGGCTCTCTGCGGTGCTGCGGCGCGTGCTTGATACCGCGTCGCTCGACGGGGCAAGCGACGTCGAGGCGCTGCCCGACGCGACGGCACGGGCGCAGGATGAAGCGCTACCGGCCCCGATCGAGCCCGACTATTTTCGTACCCTGTTCAAACCGCTCCCCGCATCGCGGCGTGATCTGCTGCTGAAGGTGGCGATCGATGATTTCGAAAGGTTGATACAGGAGCTGGAGGCGGGTCACGCGCACGACAGCGCGGATGAGATCGAACGGGCCGCGCATAGTCTCAAGGGGGTGTCGGGTAACTTCGGCGCCTTCTCGCTGATGGCGGCAGTCGAGGCCTATCGGGCGCTGCCGCCTGAGGCCGCGGCGGCCCGCCTGCCGGCCCTGCGCGAACAGGTCGCGGGCGTGATCGACCACGCCCGCGACCTGTTCGCCAGTCTGGATTCGGATTGAGCGGCTGCGCTCCGGGTCAGCGTCTCAGTAGGCGCCGCGACGGCTGAGAACGGCGGGGACCGTGCGCAGCATCAGCCCGAAGTCGCGAAGGATGCTGCGGCTTTGCAGGTAGTCGATGTCCATGACGACCTGCTGCTCGAACGGAATGTCGGCGCGGCCCGAGACCTGCCAGGTGCAGGTGATGCCGGGTTTGCCGCCCAGGCGCTGCCAGCTGGCGTCGCGGTAGGTGACGACTTCGTCCGGCAGCGCGGGGCGCGGGCCGACGATCGACATCTCGCCGCGCAGCACATTGATCAGTTGCGGCAGCTCGTCGAGTGAGGTCTTGCGCAGCCAGGCGCCCACGCGGGTGATGCGCGGATCGCGTTTCATCTTGAAGCAGACGCCGTCACGTTCGCTGCGGGCGAGCAGCTCGGCGCGACGCGCCTCGGCATCCCGCACCATGGAGCGGAACTTCAGCATCATGAAGGGCTTGCCGTTGGCGCCGATACGGCGCTGGCGGAACAGCGCCGGGCCGCGATCCTCGGTGCGGATGGCCAGCGAGATGAGCGCGAACAGCGGGGCGAGTACCAGCAGCGCGGAACCGGCGATCGTCACGTCCATCAGGCGCTTGAGCGCGGCATGGAAGCGGGTGCGGGCGAGGCGTGCCTGCAGTCCGGCCAGGGTGGCGTGCGCGAGGAAGGTCACGTTGCCGACGAGGTAACGCTGGGCCAGGCGGCGGGGCTCCTGGGCCAGGCGCCATACCCACTCGCAGCCGCAGCGGCGTACCCAGGCCGGGGCGCGAGTGACGTTGTCGGCGTAGTAGTCGAACAGGCCGCCGACACCCAGCACGACGGGGACCTGCAGATGGTGGCGGTTCTCGGCGATCCAATTCTCCTGAATCGGCACGCCGAAGCCCACGAACAGCAGGTCCGGTTTTGCCCGATTGATGCGCGAGATCAGAAGCTCCGTCTCCTCGGCCGCGAAGAAGCCGTGCTGGGTGCCCGCGACGTTCAGTCCCGGATAGCGCTGCTGCATGGCGTCGGCGGCTCGGGCCGCGGTGCCCGGGCTGCCACCCAGCAGGTAGATAGAGAGTCCCTGAGTGGCGGCGCTTTCGCACAGGGCCGGGAACAGGTCAGTGCCGTTGAGATTGTCGCCCAGCGGCGCGCCGGCCAGCTTGGAGGCGATGCGAATGCCCGAGCCATCCGGCAGCAGCAGGTCGGTATGGGCCAGGCTCTCGCGATACTGCGCATCGCGGCGGGCCACGTTGACACAGTGCGCGTTGATGAAGTTGATCGTCGTCGGCGTGCCCTGAGCGGCACGCTCGATGATGGCGGTAACGGCTGCCTGCCGCGAGGCCGCCACCAGCGGCATGCCGAACAGGGGCGTGGTCTCCAGCGTCTGCTGCGGGGCCGGTGAGGCGGAGGCGTTGGCGGTACGGATGTCGAGGTTGGCAGTGTTCATGGTGACTCTCCAGTGGCAAGCGAGTGAGCTATCTGGAGAAGACGTGTCATAAATCGTGCCAGATTTTATTTTTATTTATAATAAACAATTACTTGTTTTGTTTTTTGGGGTGTCGGGCCAAGTCTTTGACAGGGCCTGGAGGCCCCCTGGGTTGCAGCTTGCATCGTCGAATGCAAATGGCATGTCAATTTGCGATGTCGGCGCCGAAAAACGCCAATTCAGCCTCGGGAAAAATGGCTAACGGCTTGCCATGAAAAAGCTTTTTGGAATTGGCCCGATTATTGAATGGGGTAGGCGAAGACTTCGAACCACAGCACATCAGCCGGGGCCAGACATGAACCCATTCGCATTTCGCTCTCACCTTGCTCGTCGGGAGAACAGCCCGCTACTACGTGGCCTGGTCGCCTTCGGTAGCGCCGAGATGATCAACCGCGTCGTGCGTATCCTGGCGATCGTGGTGATCGCCCGACAGGTGTCGCCTACCATCATGGGTGTGGCGGCACTGGCCCTGAGTCTGTTCGAAGTGGTCAGAGCGCTGGCCAACGCAGGGGTCGGCCAGCGCATTATCGCTGCCAGCGAGGATGCCCTGGCGGCCACCTGCAACACGGCCTTCAGACTGTTCTGGTGCTGGTGTGTCGGGGTCGCGGCGATTCAACTCGCCCTGGCCGGCGCTCTGCACCTCTTCGGCATGCGCGAGATTCCGCTGATGCTGGCGCTGCTTTCCGGCGTCTATCTGTTCATGCCGGCGGGCCTGGTGCAGGTGTTTCTGCTCATGCGTGAAGAGCGTTTCGGCACGATCGCGCGGATCGCCACCGTGCAGAACGTCAGCGATCACCTGCTGACGCTGCTCTTCGTTCTGATATGGCCGAGTGCCTGGGCCATCGTGCTGCCCAAGCTGGTCACCGCCCCGGTGTGGCTGGTGCTCGTGCGTCGTGCCAAACGCTGGATGCCGCAACCCGAGGCGGGGCATGTGCCCTGGCGCGCCTTCATGGGGTTCGCCGTCGGTGTCCTGATCACCGAGATGGTCAATGTCGCCCGCACCCAGCTCGACAAACTGATCGTGGGCGCCGTCTTCGGGGTCAAGGCCCTGGGTATCTACTACTTTGCGTTCAATGCCGGTCTCGGTATCACCACCTCCTTCGTGATGGCGCTGGGGCAGATCCTGTTCCCCTACATTTGCCGCGCGGATGATCTGGCGGAGCGCCGGCGCCGGTGCCACAAGGGGCTGATGCTGGCGCTGGTGGTGTTCCTGCCGTTACTGCTGCTGCAGGTGTGCCTGGCGCCCTGGTATGTACCGCTGATCTTCGGGGTGCAGTGGACGCCGTCGGCGCCCTTGGTGTCGATACTGGGGCTCGGGGCGATGCCGATGATCTTCGCAGCGGTGGCCAGCGCCTGGTTGCGAGCGCTCGACCAGCCGGGGGTCGAGGCGATGATGAGCAGCCTGGCGACGGCAGCGGCGCTGGGTGGCCTGGCGGCCTTTGCCGGCTGGGGATTGATGGCTGCCGCGGGCGCCTATGTGGCGGGGCTGGCACTGATCCTGATTCCGGGCTCGATTTGGTGTCTGAGGCAAGATGGTGGCATCGTTTCACGGATGCCGTTCAAGAGGGCTTGCGCATGACTCGGCCGAGGTTTTCCGTCGTGATTCCGGTCTACAACGCCGCCGACAGTATCGAGGAGACGGTCGCGAGCGTGCTGTGCCAGACGGAGCCTCACTTCGAACTCTGGCTCATCGACGATGGCTCCACCGATGACTCTCTGGCGCGGCTGCAGGCTCTGCAGGCGCGCGACGCGCGTATTCGCGTGCTCGCCCTGGCGAATGGCGGTGTCGCCGCGGCGCGCAATGCCGGCGCGGATCGCGCTGAAGGGGAGTGGATCGCGTTTCTCGATGCCGACGACGTGTGGCATCCCACCAAGCTCGAACGCCACTGGCAGTACCATCGCCAGGCGCCGCAGCTCGATATGAGTTTTGCCAAGATCGCTTTTCTACTCGGCGAGGGCACCGATCTGGCACGGGCGCAGACTGTCTCGACGGTACCGCCGGAGGCCCTGACGCTCGAAGATGTCCTGGGGGAGAACCCGGTCTGCACCAGTTCCAATCTGGTCGTCAGCCGCGAGTGCTGGCGTGCCAGTGGTGGCTTTCGCCGAGGCATGCAGTACGCCGAGGATCAGGAGTGGCTGGCGCGTGTCGTCAAGCAGGGGCGCCACATTCGCGGCATGGACGTTCTGCTGGTGGGGTATCGACTCTCGGCCGGCGGGCTGTCGGCCAATCTGCGCGCCATGTACGACGGCTGGCAGCAGCTGACGCGGGACTACGCGGCGGATTTCGATGCCGCCGCCGCGCGTGCGCTCTACTGTCGCTATCTGGCACGCCGGGCGCTGCGCGCGGGGAGCTCGCCCTGGCTGGCACCGCGTTTCGCGCTGGTCGGAGTGGCCAACTCGCCGCGGGCCTTCTTTCGCGATCGACGCCGGGGCCTGATGACCCTGGTGGGATCACTGGTCAGTCCGCTGCTGCCTCGTACCCTGCGCATGCGGCTATTCGCCTAAGTTTTGTACGAAAACTACCTGCACTCGGCAATACGGCGTTAAAAATCGGCTCAACATGCTCATTTACACCCCGTAAACTGGTGCGCCAGCCCGGTCCGTTTTCGCCGATTTTTGCCTTGTCTTGTCTTGCCTTCGCTCGCTGACTTTTCGTACAGAACCTAGTCCTGTCATCAGAGTCACGCGTCACTCTTCTTTCACCATACTTCTTTCATCCCGCTTAATTTCACCACACGCCTGTCGCGCTCGCGCTTTCTCGCCAGTGGCTCCTCGAGGGTCGCGTCGTCTGGCCGCGGCACGCGGTCGCGACAAGACTTGCGCGCGACCCCCAGGCGATTTCTTCTCGAAACGCGGGCAAATTGCGAAATCGGAGAAGGCGGGCGTCGCAATCTGCAGTGATGAGCGCAGGCAGTCGGTGTGATCAAGGCGGCATGTTTCTCAAGTCTTTGATTTATATTAAAAATAAAAGTTGGCACGGTTTTTGATACTCAAAGAGTAAAGACACTTGCTTCACCCAATTTCTTTATTCACTTGGAGTATCCGCCATGACCCTGCCCACCATCTCCGTCATCATGCCCGTCTACAATGTGGAAGCGTTCGTCGGCGAGGCGATCCAATCGGTGCTCGATCAGACGTTCCAGGATTTCGAGCTCATCATCGTCGACGACGGCTCCCTCGATAACAGCATGCAGGTGTGCCGAGGGTTTGCGGATGAGCGCATCCGTATCGTGACCCAGCGCAACCGGGGCCTCGCAGGCGCCCGCAACAGTGGCATCGCGGTGGCCCGCGGGCGTTACATCGCGCTGCTGGACTCCGATGACCGCTGGGACCCGACCAAACTCGCACTGCACTTCATCCATCTCAATGCCGATGACGCGGTCGACGTCAGTTATTCCGGCTCGCGCCTGATCGACGCCGAAGGCCGCCCGCTCGGTGTCAGCCAGCAGCCCCGGCTGACCGGCGTCGAGGCGCGCCACGTCCTCACGCGCAACCCGGTGGGCAATGGGTCGGCGCCGGTGATTCGGCGTCGCGCTCTGGACCGTGTCGCCTTCGTGCATCCGCAAGAGCCCGGGCGCCTGTGCTGGTTCGACGAGAGCTTCCGCCAGTCGGAGGACATCGAGCTGTGGCTGCGCATGATCGCCGGGTACGGCTGCCGCTTCGAGGGCATCGACGGCCTGCTCACCGACTATCGCATCGTGATCGGCGGGCTCTCCTCCAACGTGATTCGTCAGTACGAAAGCTGGGAGCGGGCGATCTCCAAGGCGCAGGCATACGCGCCTGAGCTGCTGGCGCGTCACGGCGCGCGTGCCCGGGCTTATCAGCTACGCTATCTGGCAAGGCGAGCGGTGCAGCTGGGGGATGGCTCCTTCGCCGTGGCCCTGATGCGTCAGGCGCTCGCAGCCAGTCCGTGGATCGCGCTGCAGGAGCCTTACAAGACGCTCGAAACGGGGCTCGGTGCGATGGCGGCACGCTGGCTGTCGCGTGAACGTTTCGCCCTGCTGTTGAGTCGTCGCTTGGGTACCGAGGTGGCCGCATGAAAACGCTCGAGATCGTACATTTGCTGGACGATGTCTCTCCCGGCGGGGTCATGCAGGCGCTGGCGATTTTCGAGCATCCTGCCTGGGTCGGCCGTCTGCGCAGCCGGGTGGTGACGGTGAAGCCGGATCAGACGTTGGCGCCGAGTCTGAAAGCGGATGTGATCATGACGCACTTTCCGCCGCGCTGGCGGGCACTGCCCTTCCTCGTGTCGCTGCGGCTGCGCAATCGTCACGCTCGGCTGATTCATATCGAACACAGCTATACCCGTGCCTGGGCGGCACATCATGTGCCGCGCTTCGGCCGCTTTCGGATGATGCTGAACATCTCCAGCCGTCTGTTCGACCGTATCGTCGCGGTGTCGCAGGGACAGTCGCAATGGTTGACCGAGGCCGTGGGGATAGAACCACGACGCCTGCAGGTGGTCTCGCCCTGGAGCGACGTCCCCGCGCTGCAGGCGGTGCCGCCCTCGGACTGGCAGGGGCAGCGCCCGCTGGTGGTGGGGGCCTATGGCCGTTTCGTCTGGCTGAAGGGGTTCGATCGCTTGGTCGCTCGCTTTCTGACGCTGGATCCGGCGCGCTATCAGCTGTATCTGGGCGGGAGCGGGCCGGAGGAGCAGGCGCTGCGGGCGCTGGCCGGAGAGGCGCCGCACATCCACTTCGTCGGGCAAGTCGATGATCGTGCCGGCTTTCTGGCCGCCTGTGACATCATCGCCGTACCCTCGCGCTGGGAATCCTTCGGCCTGGTGGCGGCCGAGGCTCGGCAGGCGGCTCGGCCGCTACTGGTCGCCGGCGTGGATGGGCTGCCCGAGCAGGCGGCCGAAGCGGGGTGGGAAGTGGATTTCGATAGCGAACACGGCCTGAGTACCTGCCTTCAGAATCTGACGCCGCCGCGGCTGGGTGCCATGGCCGCATCGGCGCGTATCTCCACGCAGTGCCTGGTCGATGATCGACTCCTGCGCTGGCGGCAGTTACTGCCGCTCGACTGAGTCTTCCGCCACTGTCAGCTCGCCTTGCCGATGCGGCGCTGGCGCCCCCTCCTCAGCCCTCCCACCGGTGGCTTCCAGACGCCGCCAGGCGGCCTGTCTGGCCGCGATGCCGACGATGACCAGCGCCGGCCAGTAGAGATAGCTCAGAATCTCCAGGTTCTCCCCGAAGCTGTAGAGGGTGAGCAGCAGCAGCATGGCCAGGGCGACACGACCGACCGGTTGGTAGAGCGCCAGCCTGCCCGCCATCCAGAAGCTCGCCGCCAGCGGCACGGCCAGGGCGATCGCCCCCAGCAAGCCTTTGACGAAGAGCAGGCCGTACCAGCTATGGTGGCTGCCGATCGGCATGTACTCGACCAGATGCGGGCCGTTTTCCACGATGCCGTGGCCGAACCAGGGCGCCTCGTTCTGCCAGCGTTCGATGGCGATACGGCCCAGGGCGGCGCGCACTCGGCTGGAGTCGGCGCGGGCACTGGTGAAACGCTGTATGGCCTGTTCCATCAAGCCCTGTATCTGGGGAGACAGCAGCCCCAGCAGCAAGATAGCGGGGGCCGCGGTGAACCAGGTCCATGGCTGGCGCAGGCGGCTGACACCGAACGACACCGGCCAGACGATCGCCAGCGCCACGAGTGCCAGTCGCGACTGGCAGAGTAGTGCGATCAGCAGGCCCGCCGACACGCCGATGATTTTCCAGCCCAGCTGCTTCTCCTCCAGCGCGCAGAGGATGTGCACTACCGCGATCATGCCGGCCGCCGGTGACCAGGGGGCGAAGAACTGCCAGCGTGGCACGCCGGTCCCCGGCTCCAGCGTATACAGAATCACCGCAAAGTACTCCGGTCCCGACCCGCCGACGATCTTGAGTGGCGACACATACAGCTGGCCCGGAAGCCCCACGAACGGCGCGACCAGAAACAGAGGGATCAGGATCAGCGTCTGCAGTCCCAGGCGGCAGACGGCCCGATAGATCACCTCGGGGCGCACGGGCAGCAGCGCGCCGGCCAGCGGGAACAGCGCCAGCAGTGCCCAGCCCTTGGCCCAGCCGATCGAGGACTTGATGGTCTTGGCGGTACCCAGCTCATTGAGCAGATGCCCGACGATCAGGATCACCAGCATCGCCAGCATCGCCAACAGCCAGATGAAGATCACCGGATGGGGCGGCGGCGGGCGCCATGACGTGGCGTCCCCCGGGGCCAGGTATAGCGTGACCGCTGCCATCGCCGCCAGGATCCAGGCCATGGCCGGCCCGGCGATGTACAGACCGCCGAGCAGCCAGAGCAGCCAGGTGCACTGAATGGCGACCGAAATCAGCCTTTCGGCAGCAGTAGTTTGATAATCGGCTGGCGTAGCCATAGCAGCAGGAAGCCCATGATGACGAAGAGACTGGCGACCACGCCGCCAGCCACCGCAAGCACCGCCGACGGCGACGAGGGGGCGCTGGGCAGCGAAGGTGACTCGAAGGTCTGGACGAGCGGGTAGGACGCGAAGGGGTCCGACTTGTTGGTGTCCAGCCGGGCCAGTGCCGAGGAGAAGACCGCCTCGGAGATCCGCTGCTCCCTGAGCAGATCCGACAGGCCGGCGGCCATGGTCACCAGATCGCCATGATCCTGGTTCTCGCGTCGAATCTGCTGCTGAATCTCCACCAGCTCGGCGTTGATGCCGGCCACCCGGCCTTCTGCGCTCAATAGCTCATCGAACAGTCGGGCGCGGCCTTCGCTCACCGAGAGGTCGACGAAGCGCTGCAGGGTTTGGGTCGGCAACCCCGTGAGCGTCGCACCGCGCGCCAGCATCGCCTGCAGCAGGGTATCTTTCTGGGCCTGGCGTTCGCTCAAGCGCAGATGGCGATCGCCCAGCGTGGCGCGATCCTGATTCCAGTCGGTCAGCGCGATGGCGTAGCGCGACAGCAGCGACTGAAAGATCGGGTCGGCCTTCAGCAGCAGCGCGCTACGCGCCTCCGCCAGGGACACCTGCAACAGCTGGCTCAGGCGCTCGGCCGTGGCCCGGTAGCGCTCCAGCTCGAGCCGCGCGCTGCGTTGCTGCGCCTCCAGGTCATCGACGACCCCCAGGCGCTGATTGAACTGCTCGAGCGTTGCCAGCCCCGCCTGTCCCTGGAACTCGAGCACGCGGCGCTGCGCTTGCTGTAACTTCTGCTGTAGCTCCTGAAGCCTGTCGCGGTCCGCCGTTTCGCGCTTCTCCGCCTCGTCCTGGCGCAGGCGCTCCAGGCTGGACAGGAAGCTTTGACGCAACGCTTCGAGACGCGCCTGCGCCTGCTCGGGCGTCGGGCCTGCCATGGCCACCATGATCAGGTTGGTCTGATCGACCAGGCGCACGCTCGGACTGGGCAGCATGCCACCGCCATCGTCCAGGCGCTGCGCGCCACGCTGGAGCACCAGGTCCGAACTCAGCAGCCGCTTGTAATTCTCCGTCGGGCTCAGCGAGGGCGTCGCGAAGGCGGAGCTCGTCTGCGACGAGGCCTGACCGATGGACTCCAGATTGATCGAGCCGCCGACACCCGATCCGGGCAGTATCAGGGTCATCGAGCTCTTGTAGCTGACCGGTGCCAGCAGCAGATAAGCGGCCAGCAGCCCCCAGATGATCAGCAGGAAGGGGGCGATGGCGATGATATAGCGGCGATAGCGGCCCGCCGAGGGTAGCCCATCTCGAATGAACCACCAGAGACGCAGCAGCCGGCGCGGTGAAGGTGAGCGGTTATCGGTCATGGTGAGGCATCGTGGATGAGAATGACGGTGGCGGCCGGCCCCAGGGCTTCGCCCACCATCGACACGGCGTCCCTGACGTTCATCCAGCGGCTGTCGTAACAGGCGAGCGCGTCGCCGGGCATCAGATAGGGGTTGATACGATCCCGGTCCGGGCGCTCCAGCATGTCCTCGACATCGCGGTCGATGACCACGGTGGTGTCATCGAACGGGTTGGTGGAGATGAGAACGGCATGGCGGTGAGCGTTCATGGCCGAGCCGCCGACACAGTTGGCGCTGACCAGCCCCTGCAGTAGACGCGTGCCGTAGGGCAGGCTGGTCGACTCCTTGCCGATCGCCGAGGTGGCGTTGCTGGCGGCGGGTCGTGACAGGTTGGACATGAACACGCGTACCCCTGGCGGCGTGACCGGTGTCGGTCGCACGAGCGCCGCGTCGAAGCAGTGCGTGCTGGGCACCTCGACACGATCTCCGGGAGCCAGTCGCAGGTCATCGGCGCCGCTGCCTTCGACCAGCCCGGCGAGGTCGACTGTCGTCCACTGGTCACCTCGAATGACACGCACGTCGCCCAGGTTGGCATCCGGACGGGCACCGGCGGCAGCCATGATCGCCATTGACAGATTGCGACCGAGATTGGCATCCCCCGCCACCGGGCCGTCGCGCTGGCCGACGCGACTCTCGGCCGGGCGTTCACCGATGCGCACGGTGCCCGCATTGAAAACCGCGCCTCTGACCGAAATCGAGATACCCGCACGCTCCACCAGCGAGACGGCAGCGACACGCGGTAGACGCCGGACCAGCTGTGCCTCGACGAGCCTGTCGCTCAAGCGGGCTTCCACCTCGGCGACGGAGCGTCCGGTGGTGTCGATCACGGGCAGGCCGGGTAGTGCCAGGCGGCCGAGTTCATCGATGACGTACAGCTTAGAGAGGTCCCCCGGGTCGCCGAGCACGTCGACACGCAGGCGGTCGCCGGGGGCGAGACTGGCAGGCTCGGCGCGCATCTGTGCCGCCGGAACATACGTTTTTCCGGCCGGCGGGGGCGGCGACATAGCGGGCGTGCATTGGCGCTGGTAGGCGTCGGCCTCCCACTGTTGCGGCATCCACAAGGCGCCATCCCGGTTTTCGGGCGTGGGGGCCGACTGGCAGCCGCTCAGTGTCATTGCGGCGGTGACGATCCACGCCATGGTGCGTGTACGGTAATGGGCTTTATGCATGCGCACCTCTCTACATAATCCATCATTGTAGAGAAGTCGATGCGGAAAGGAATCGAAGTATTATTAGATTTCACTCTGTCTCTCAATGGAATGTCTCAAGTTGCAAAGACATTGATGCTGTTTGCAACGTGCCGCCTCCCGAAATGCAAAAGAGAGCGCTTTTATGCCGCTATTTTCGTGCCTAGATATTGGCATCGATATTGCAGAGCCTTCTCCATTGACTTCGATTCTTCGTCTACTCCGTGGCGGAAGGGGCGCGTATGAAAGGGTTGATCTTTGTCGAGCTGATGAACTTTCTCGATGAGCAGTTGGGTGACGCCATTACCGAGAGGGTGGTGGAAGCGGCCTCGCTGCCCAACGATGCCGCATTCACCACGGTTGGCAACTATCCCAGCCACTACGCGGCGGACCTGGTGGCGGCCGCGGCCAGGATGACCGGTGCCGATGCCGCTTTGATGTGTGAAGATTTCGGCCGCTTTCTCTTCCAGCGTTTCCAGACACGTTTTCCACATCTATTGTCGCGCTACACCAGTGCCCGGGAGCTTCTCGAGCATGTCCAGGGGCATATCCATGAGGAGGTCAAGGTCATTTATCCCGATGCTTCGCCACCGCAGGTGGAGACGCACAGTGATATAGAGGGCTATACCGTCACTTATCGTTCGGGGCGGGGGTTCGCCCATATCGCTTACGGTCTGGTAGCGCAGTGCATCTCATTCTATAGTGAACAGAGCGACGTCTCTTGGAAGTCCGGCAGCACCGACACGCAGGCGTGCTTCATTATTCGGCCCAGAAAAGGTATCTATCCTCTATGACGGAAAGCACTCGGGTGTTGATCGTCGAAGACATCGTGTCTCTTGCGCTCACCTATGCCAGTCAGCTGGAGGCCGCCGGGTGCCAGGTCGAAATCGCCGATAGTGGAGAGAAAGCCCGCTATTATATCGAGGCCGGAAAGCGCGAGCGGCAGGCATTCGATGTCATCCTGCTCGACCTGAAACTGCCGGATGTCGATGGCCTGGATTTTCTGGCGGATGCCCCCGAGTTGACCAAGCATGCCAGCGTTGTCGTCATTACTGCGGACGGCTCCATCAATCGGGCCATCCAGGCCATGCGTCTGGGAGCCTACGACTTCCTGGTCAAGCCGGTCTCGGTCGAGCGCTTGACGACCACCGTGAAACGCGCCGGCGAGCGGCTGCGTCTCGAGCAGGAAGTGCAGGTGGCGCGCAGTCTTCAACGGCGTGAACAGTTTCAGGGCTTCATTGGCGGCTCCGACGTCATGCAGGTCGTCTATCGCGCGATCGAGAACGTCGCCAACTCCAAAGCCACCGTATTCATCACCGGCGAAAGCGGGACCGGCAAGGAGGTGGCGGCCGAGGCCATCCACGAGCTCAGTCAGCGGCGGTCGGGGCGTTTCGTCGCAATCAACTGTGGCGCCATACCCGAAAACCTTCTCGAGTCCGAGCTCTTTGGCCACGTCAAAGGCGCCTTTACCGGCGCGCTGGAGAATCGCACCGGGGCTGCCAGAGAGGCCAGTGGCGGTACGCTGTTTCTGGATGAAATCTGCGAGATGGAGCTGAAACTGCAGGTCAAGCTATTGCGCTTTCTGCAGACCGGCATGGTGCAGCCCGTCGGTAGCAACCGAACCGTGCCGGTGGATGTGCGCGTGATCTGTGCCACCAACCGCGACCCCTTGGTCGAGATGAGCGAGGGGCGTTTCCGCGAGGATCTCTTCTATCGTCTCTCTGTGCTGCCTATCGATCTGCCTCCGTTGCGGCAACGGGGGGATGATGTGGTGCTGCTGGCTCAGGCGTTCATGACGCGTTTTTCCACCGAAGAGGGCAAGACGTTCGAGGCGCTCGACGATGAGACGCAGCAAACGCTGCATCGATACCACTGGCCGGGCAATGTCCGCGAGCTGCAAAACGAGATTCGCCGCGCCGTGGTGATGAGCGCCGGTAACCAGCTCTCTCTGGCACATCTGGGGACGGCCGCGGCGGCACCGGCCATGCGTGCCGAGTCTGGAGGCAGTGAGCCGACACAGCCGCAACACGCCCCCGATGCTGGCGCTGATGCAGCCCCGTCCGGACTCGCCTTTCAGGGGCTGACGCTCGAGCAGATCGAAAAGATGGCGATCGAAAAGGCCATCGCCAACAATGGCGGCAGTGTGCCCGGTGCGGCGCGTGATCTCGCCGTCAGCCCCTCTACGATCTACCGCAAGCTGGAGAAATGGTCTTTGACCGGAACCTCGTCTTAGTTTGCTTTGCGTCGTTGGTCGGGGTTGGCGTGCAGCGCATCGATAGACGCTGACATAAAGACGTTGCTGGTTTTATCGAGGCTTGGGGTGTCAATGTCCAAAGGTGAGATTCTGGTCGTGGGCGGCGCTGGTTATATCGGTTCGCACATGGTCGAGCATCTGTATCGATCGGGATATCGGGTGACCGTTCTGGATAATCTATCCACAGGACATGCCGATGCCGTCGTCAATGCCGAGCTGGTCGTCGCTGACCTCGGAGATAGAGAGACGCTAGGGCGTCTCTTTCGGTCCAAGGCCTTCGATGCCGTGATGCATTTCGCGGCCTTGAGCGAAGTCGGTGCCTCCGTCACGCAGCCCGAGGCCTACTATCAGAACAATGTGGCCAAGACCCTTGCGCTGCTGGCAGAGATGCGCTGCCACGGCGTGGATACGTTCGTGTTCTCGTCGACGGCGGCGGTATACGGGGACGCCCACGAAAGTGCCATCGGCGAGTCTAGCGGTACCTCGCCGATCAACCCTTATGGGTGGTCGAAGCGCTTCATCGAGCAGATCCTTCGCGACTATGCCCACAGCTATGCGCTGAGGCCGATGATCTTTCGCTATTTCAATGCGGCGGGTGCCGATCCCGAGGGGCGATTGGGCGAACGCCACGATCCCGAGACGCACCTAATTCCGCTGCTGCTCCAGGCCGCTTCCGGCCGCCGCGCTGACTTCACGCTGTTCGGTAGCGACTACCTGACGCAGGATGGCTCCTGCGTCCGGGACTTCATCCATGTCGACGACCTGTGTCGCGCGCATCGCCTGGGTCTGGAGGCGCTGTTGCGAGGAGAACCGGGCGATGTCTTCAACCTGGGAAGTGGCGTTGGTTACAGTGTCCTGCAGGTCATCGAATCGGTCAGGCGCGTGACCGGGTGTGATGTCGCCGTCAAGACTGCCGACCGTCGCCCTGGCGATCCGGCGTATCTCGTCGCCGACGTGACAAAGGTCGAACGTGCGCTGGGATGGCGGCCTCACTACTCGCTGGATGAGATGGTGGCCCATGCCTGGCGCTTCGAAACCGACAGGGCGCAGGGATAGCGCTGGCTGACCTCGACCATCGATTCTGATCTGTCAGGCCAGCGTATCCGATCCGTACGGCGGGGCTCATCGAGCCCCGCCGTGTGCGTCTGGGGCAGCGCCCGTCATGCCGCCGCTCGAGGGCATTGGCTCTGCCGGCACCTTTACAAGAGGCGCCGGGAAGTGCAACGGGTCCATGAGGGAAATATAGGGAGGATTCTGACCGCGAGAGCAGGTCACGCTTGCCGAGCCACCTTCGCGCTATCTCCTCAGCATCCTCTCCACCACGCAGGCATGCTGCAACAGCATGGTATCGTCGCCCTGGGGGCGCGATAGCATCAGCCCGATGGGCAGCTCGGCGCCGGTGGCGATGTAGGGCAGCGAGATCGAGGCCGCGTCGAGATAGTTGAAGACGCTGGTATTGCGCAGCGCCAGCCGGTTGGCGCGCTGGAAGGCGGCGGCATCGTCCTCGAGCGCGGCCCGTCTCGGGGGCAGCGTGGCGACGGTGGGCAGCAGCACCGCATCGAAGCCGGCCATCTCCTGTTCAAAGCGCTGCTGCCAGCCCGCTCTTGGCCACAGGCGCTGCAGGTAGTCCGCGGCGCTGATGTCCCGGCCGCCCTGCAGGCGTTCGGCGATCAAGGGGTCGTAGTCGGCTTCGGCGCGGGCGAGCTGCTCGCGGTGCAGCGCGGCCGCTTCCGGTACCACCAGGCCGCCCTGCTGGTTGATGGCCAGCGCCGCGTCGATCGCCGTGAACGGCAGTCGCTCGATGTGGCATCCCTGGGCCTTGAGTACCGCGATCGCGGCCTCGAAACCGTCACCCACGGCGTCGTCCAGTTCGCTCAGCAGGTCGCCTGCGGCCACCGCCAGCCGCAGCGGTCGCGGCGTCGTGTCCAGCGCCGGCAGTGGCCGCTCGGCGAGGATCGACCAGAGGCTGGCACAGCACGCCACGCTGGGCGCGATCGGGCCCACGCAGTCGAGGCTCGGTGCCAGCGGATAGGCTCCTTCACCGGGTACGCTGGCCTGGCTCGGCTTGAAGCCGGTCAGGCCGCAGAACGCCGCAGGAATTCTGAGCGAACCGCCGGTATCGCTGCCCAGCGTGGCGGCGGCGAGACCGAAGGCAACCGAGGCCGCGCCACCTGAGGTCGAACCGCCGGTGATGCGTTCGCCATCGAACGGATTGGGCGGCGTGCCGTAGTGTCGATTGAGACCGAGCCCCGAGAATGCGAACTCGCTCATGTTGGTACGCCCGGTCAGCAGCGCCCCGGCACGGCGCAGACGCTGGACCGCCGGCGCATCGTGGCTGGCGGGCGGATTGCCTCCCAGCACGCGAGAGGCGGCTCGGGTCACCTCGCCACGGACGTCGAACAGATCCTTGATGCTGACCGGCAAGCCCGCCAGGGGTTGAGTGGGGTCGACCTGCGCCAGCCGATCATGCAGCGTGTCGGTATCGAACTCGATATAGGCTGTGGCGGTGACCTCGGCGCGTGCCCGGGCTCGCTCGATCAGTGCCTCCAGCGCCTGGGTGGGGGTGAAGTCACCGCCGTCGATGGCGGCCTGCCAGTCGCGTAGCCGGCGTTGGCCGGCAGGGCGCTCCCAGAATGCGCGTGCGCCACCTTGTGGGGGCTTGATTGAGCTCATTGCGCGACCTCGAGCTCGATGACGGCGTAGCGGTGGCTCAGGCGACGATTCAGCACGGGGTCGGTGAGCGTCATCGAGAAGCGTGGGCTGGGCCGGATACCGCCGATGGTCGGTACCGTGCCGCACAGCAGCAGCGTGTCGGGGGCCAGCGACTCGCCCTGCTTGAGTGCGGCGGGCAGCTTGGCCAGCAGCGTCTCGATATCCAGCAGCTCGGCCAGCGTGCCCTGCTGATAGGTGACGACCTGACCGTTCTCTTCGATCTCGCTGGCCAGCGCCAGCGCATCCCAATGTGCGCGAACGGCTGTCAGCGGCCAGGCCTGTCGGGCGACCGGCTTGGCGCAGAGCTGCTTGGACTCGGCGACACCGACCGCCTCGAGTTTACGGTCGGTGTGGTCGGAGGCGAGCGTCACCCACAGCCGGCCATCACTGTCGCTGACCAGACAGACCTCGGCCTCGCCGGAGCCGTCACCGCCGAGCATCTCGACGTGCTCCGCCTGGGTCAGCAGTTGTGCACTGGCGCGGTAGAAAAGCGGCACGCTGGAGGGCGGTTTGACGCCGATGGCGGCCAGCTCGTCGATATGATGTCGCACGCCCGCTTGATCGCGGCCTGCCCAGCCGGCGATCGCCAGCCGCCGTGGCGTGACGTTGAGCGTGCCTTCAGGGGTATCGAAAGTCAGCATGAGCGGTTCCTGAGTTGTCTTTGGCGCGAAGATCGGCATCGGCTGCCGCGGGTCATCGATGGCACGACGTAGCGATAACGCGGCGCCTCGACGACGCGGCGGATCAGAGCGAGTTCGGCAGCCACAGGGCGATGCCGGGGAACAGGATCAGCAGCACGGCCATCACCACCATGGCGGCGATGAACGGCAGCGTGCCGATGATCACATCGGAGAACGGCTTGCCGCGCCGGGCTGCCTGCACGATGTAGAGGTTGAGACCGACCGGCGGGGTGATCAGCGCCATCTCGACGAACAGGATCATCACCACGCCGAACCACACCTTGTCGAAGCCCGCGGCGAACAGCAGGGGGGCGATGATCGGCAGCGTGATCACCATCATCGAGAGCGTCTCGATGAAGAAACCGAGCACCACCAGCAGTGCCAGCACGCAGAGCAGCAGCGCCATCGGCGACAGGTCCAGTTGCGTCAGCAGCTGCGTCAGCTGTTGGGAGAGGCCGGCCGAGGCGAGCGCGAAGTTGAGAAACGACGCCGCCAGCATGATGAACAGAATCATCGAGGTAGTGCGCACGGTGTTGTCGAGTGCGGCGGTCAGCATGCGCCAGTCCAGGCGTCGGTTGAATGCGGCGAGTATCAGCGCCACCACCACGCCGATGGCGGCGGCTTCGGTGGGTGTCGCCCAGCCGGTGTAGATCGAGCCGACGATGGCGATGAACAGGACCAGCAGCGGCAGCAGGAACTTCAGGTGACGCAACCGCTCCGACCAGCTCGAGTGACTGCGTGGCCCCCCTAGCGAGGGCTTGAAGGTGCAGAACAGGATCGCCGGCAGCATGAACAGGCCGGTCAGCAGGAGCCCCGGCAGCAGCCCGGCCACGAACAGCTTGGGGATCGAGGTCTCGGTGAGGAAGCCATAGACGATCAGGTTGATCGACGGCGGAATCAGGATGCCCAGCGTGCCGCCGGCGGCGATGCTGCCGCAGAAGAGCCGCGGGTGATAGCCGAGCTTGTCGCCCTGTGGTAGCGCCACGGTGGAGATCGTCGCCGCGGTGGCCACGGAGGACCCCGAGGTGGCGGAGAACAGCATCGAGGTCATGACGTTGGCATGCAGCAGGCCGCCGGGCAGCCAGGAGAGCCAGTGATCCATGGCGCGATAGGCGCGCTCGGCGATCCCCGCACGCACGATGATTTCGCCCATCAGCACGAACAGCGGAATCGCGATGAGCAGAAAGGAGTCCGCCGCCGACCACAGATTCTGGCCGAGTGCCCGCATCAGCGGGAAGAACGAGAAGAACTGATCGACGCCGAAGGCGAGCAGGAACAGCACGATGGCGACCGGAATACCGGTCAGCAGCAGTGCCAGAATCCCGATGGAGAGATAGGCGAGCATCAGGATTTCCCTCCTGTCGCGGTATTGTCGCGCGCGCGGGTCGCGGGTGGGGCGGTTTCGAGTGACTCGGCCTCGAGCTGGTCGGCATCGTGGCCCATGCCGATCAGCGTGCCGATCGTGTCACGATCGCCGCCGACCGCGGCCAGCAGGGCGCGAATCGCCAGCACCGCCGCCGACACGGCAAACCAGGTGTAGCCCAAGACCCAGACCAGCTGCGGTATCCATAGCGGTGTCGACAGCGGCGTATTGGCGGTGGTGTGGTTGGAGAGTGACCCCGAGAATACCGGCCAGGCGTGGATGACGATCATCCAGCCGACCAGATTGACGGCGAGTATCGAGAGCAGATCAAGCACCGTACGGGCGGCGCTGGGCAGCTTCGAGTAGCCGACATCGATACGGATATGGGCACGTTCGACCAGCGTGTGCGAGAGCCCCCAGGCCGAGAGAACGGCGAGGACATAACCGGCAGTCTCCTGGACGCCTTCGAAGGAGCGACCCAACAGTTTGCGGCCGACCACTTCCAGGATGACCATCACCACGACGGCCAGCAGCAGCAGGCCGATGAGCCGTGCGGCCCAGCGCGAGACGAGGCGGACGGCGCCCACGAGGGCGTCGACCAGAGAGACGAGAGCGAGCATATTGAATACCTGCCGGCGGCTGAGAACGGGTGTCTGGGGCAGGGCACCGGCGTGCCCGGCCCTGCGACCCGTTTACTTGACGATGGGGAGCGCGACGAGCGGCGCGACGTTCGCGTTCCACAGCGAGATCGTTTCGTCATCGATCCGCGCGGCCCAGCTCGGCAGGACTGCACTGACCAGCGCCTGATGGGCGCGCTCACGGTCGGCATCGGTCACCGCGACCAGGGTCATGTCGCCCGGCTTGCCGTGTTCGCACTCGCCATTGCCGGTCAGACAGGCGATGCCCTGCTGCTCGTCCTTGGGCAGATTGTTCCACACCGGATCGATGAAGCCGGTGGCGATCTCACGCTCGATCAGCTGGCGGGTGGCGTCATCCAGCGACTGCCAGGTGGCATCGCTGATGGCGGTAATGACGGTGTCCCAGCCGCCCACCGGCAGGGGCAGCAGATAGTCCGCCACATCCTGCCAGCCGGAGTTGTAGCCGGAGAGCGAGCCGGTGACGGCGCAGTCGATCACTCCGCGCTCCAGCGCCCCTGGCACCTCGTTGAACGCCATGACCGTGCTCTGGGCGCCGAGCGCGGAGAGGAACTCAGCCGTGGTGCGACCGCTGGCGCGGACCTTCTTGCCCTGCAGGTCGCCGAGGCTCTTGATCGGCGTGTTGCAGAACACCACCTGCGGCGTGTTGGGCGCGATCGCCAGCACGTGCGCCTGGTAGTGAGACTGCATCGCCCGTTCGGCGATCGGCATGAACGCCTCGCTGACCTCGCGGGCCTTCGCGGGGTCGGTGGTCATCATCGGCAGGTCGAGCCCTTCGAGTGCCGGCGCCTCGCCGCCGACGTAGTCGGAGAAGGTCATGCCGACATTGAACAGGCCGTTCTTCAGATAGGTGAAGACATCGCCACCGGAGATACCCATCTGATCGAAGGTCGTCATCTGGACCTGAATCTGGCCGTCGCTCGCCTCGGGCAGCGTCTCGGTCCAGAACGGTTTCTCGAAGTTCTTGTGGAGCGAGACCGCGCTCCAGGTACCGACGACATTGAGGCTGGTTTCCGCACTTGCCGGTTGGGCGAGACCGGCGGCCATAGCGGTCATGGTGAGGCCGAGCAGCATCTTTTTCATGGGACTCTCTCGCGTATTGAGTTTGTTGTACGAGGGTGGGTCATCGCCTGACGGACGCGCTTGTCGCGCGATGTCGTCAGCGGTACTTCAAGCGATGGTTGGGAATGTCGGTGATCAGCATGTGGCCCGGGGCGTGGGCCATGGCGAAGGGCAGCTTCGCATTCATCAGTGCGATCTGCGGCGTCACCCCGCAGGCCCAGAACACCGGGATGTCGCCGGCTTCCATCACCGGGGCATCGCCGAAGTCCGGCTTTTGGATATCGTCGATGCCGATCAGCTCCGGTCGCGCCAGGTGCAGGGGCGCGCCGTGAACGCTGGGCATGTCGGTGGTGATCTGGATGGCGCGGATGGCATCGGCCGGCGACATGGCGCGCATCGACACGACGTAGCTGCCGTGGAACGGGCCGGCGGGGATCAGCGGAAGGCTGGTGCGGTACATCGGCACGATGGTGCGAGCGGCCATGTGGCGAACCGGTACGCCCTCGGCGATCAACGACTCCTCGAACGAGAACGAGCAGCCGAGCGAGAAGGTGACCAGGTCGTCGCGCCAGCGGGAGACGAGATCGGCCGGTTCGTCGACCAGTTCGCCCTCTTCATAGACGCGGTAGCGTGGCACGTCGGTGCGCAGGTCGATCGCTTCACCCAATACCTGCGGGTGAATGCTACCCGGTTGGCTGACGTCGAGTACCGGACAGGCGGCGCGATTGGCCAGGCAGAAGCGCAGGAAATCGGCGGCGTAGCGCTCGGGCAGAATGACCAGATTGGCCTGGGCGTAGCCGTTGGCGATACCGGTGGTGGTGGTGGGCCAGTCGCCGCGACGGATGGCGTTACGTGCCTCGGCCGGAGAGACGGTGGCGTCGAGAGAGGTCATGTCGTCGATCCTGATTGTCATTGTCGTGGCCGCTACGACCGCCAGGGCCGAACGCCACCTTTATGCAATCCAACGCTATGGGTTCACGGCGTATCAATCCAATCGATTTTTATGATTCCCTTTCATCGGCAAAACCTTTCAATCTCGGCCCTCTCGACAAAACCCTTCAATGTCAGGCACATCGCCAACGCCTTCCGCCACGCGACCCATCGGCGACGCCATGGCAGCGTCAGGCATGCTCGCGCTGGTCTCGTTGACCGAGCTCGATCGCCAGATCGATGACGCCATCGGCCAGCGCCTTGTCGATGTGCTGCGGCCAGGAGGCCGCGAAGTCGAGCCGAGGCAGATCACAGGGCAGCGTGATGAGCTCACCGCGGGCGATCTCCTGCTCGACGATGCGCGGCGGGATGGCACCGACGCCGATGCCATCCAGCGCCAGGCGTACGATGGTCCAGACCGAGCCGGAGCAGTGCAGCTTGATCCGCTCGAGGCGCTCCTGGTGGAGCAGCGACTGCAGCGCGCGATAGGGGCGGCTGTCACTGGCGAAGGTGATCAACGGTGTTCCGGTTCGCGCCAGCGCTTCCAGGGTGAAGGTCTGGGGCGAGAAGCCCAGCTGCGGCGTGGCGATCAGGCCCGTGGCATAGTGGCACAGCGGCCGGCTGAGAATGTCCTTGGCGTCCACCGGACCCAGCGTGAAGGCCATGTCGACCTGGCGATTGAGCAGTCGGCTGGCGAGCCCCGGCGTGCCATCCACCTCGAGCTGCAGCGTCATGTCGGGAAAGCGATTGGCGAGCTCGGCAATGAACGCCGGCAGCCAGCTGTGGGCGATCGTTTCCACCACGCCGAGACGCAGCACCCCCTGGAACGGGTTGCTGGCCTCGAGCATCGCCATCGCCTCCTGACGCGTCTCCAGCAGCAGCTCGGCGTGGCGATAGAACTGCCGCCCCTTCAGGGTCGGCTGGATCGGACGCTGGGCGCGGTCGAGCAGCGCGCCACCGACGATCTCCTCCAGCCGCGCGACCCGATCGGAGATCGAGGGCTGGGTCAGATGCAGGTGCTGGGCAGCCAATCGGAACGAGCCGAGGCGCACGATCCAGACGAAGGCTTCGATTTCCTTGAAGTCGAACATGACGAGCCGCCGCGAAGTGAGAGAGGATGGAGCGAGAGCGCCGCGCCAGTATGGCACGGACAGGGGGCCGCCAAGCGATCTCCGCCGGTTCCATCGGTCACGGACGCCAGCCAGGCGCGTCCGTGTAACACGATGCCGCGACCGCACGCCAATCACACGCCAGGACCACAAGACTCAGCATCACCAGAGAGGAGCGCCCGATGAGCGAGCACGATGCCACCCACGAGAACGACCCGCGGCGGCGCCATTCGGCCAAGGTGGTCGATGGCCCCGGCAAGGCCGCCAGCCGCGCCATGCTGCGCGCCGTCGGTTTCAACGACGAAGACTTCAAGAAGCCGCAGATCGGGGTCGCCTCGACCTGGAGCCGGGTCACGCCGTGCAACAGCCATATCGACGTGCTCGCCGACGCGGCCAGCGCCGGCGCCGACGCCGCCGGCGGCAAGGGCGTGGTGTTCAACACCATCACCATCAGTGACGGCATCGCCAACGGCACCGAGGGCATGAAGTACTCGATGGTCTCGCGCGAGATCATCGCCGACTCCATCGAGGCGGTGGCCGGCTGCGAGGGCTTCGACGGCGTGGTCGCGATCGGCGGCTGTGACAAGAACATGCCGGGCTGCATGATCGGTCTGGCGCGCCTCGATCGCCCGGGTATCTTCGTCTACGGTGGCACCATCCAGCCCGGCGCCGGGCACACCGATATCGTCTCGGTGTTCGAGGCGATGGGCGCCTACTCCCAGGGCAACAAGTCGCTGATCGAGGTCAAGCAGATCGAGGAGACGGCGATCCCCGGGCCGGGCTCCTGCGGCGGCATGTACACCGCCAACACCATGGCCTCGGCGATCGAGGCGCTGGGCATGAGTCTGCCCAACTCCTCGGCCCAGGAGGCGGTATCGCAGACCAAGCGCGACGACAGCCACGCCGCCGGTGAGGCGGTGCTCAATCTGCTGGCGCTGGGTCTGAAGCCGTCGGACATCATGACCCGCCAGGCGTTCGAGAACGCCATCATCGTGGTCATCGCCCTCGGCGGCTCCACCAACGCGGTGCTGCACCTGCTGGCGATCGCCAACACCATCGGGGTCGAGCTGACGCTGGATGACTTCACCGCGATCGGCAAGCGCGTGCCGGTGCTGGCCGACCTGCGCCCCAGCGGCCACTACATGATGAGCGAGCTGGTGGCGATCGGCGGTATCCAGCCGCTGATGAAGACCCTGCTCGAGGCCGGCCTGCTGCACGGCGACTGCGTCACCGTCACCGGCAGAACGCTGGCGGAGAACCTCGCCGAGGTCGCGCCCTATCCGCTCGATCAGCAGATCATCAAGCCGCTGGATGCGCCGGTGAAGGCGTCCAGCCACCTGCGCATTCTCTACGGCAACCTCGCCCCGGAAGGTGCGGTGGCCAAGATCAGTGGCAAGGAGGGCACCCGCTTCACCGGCCGCGCGCGGGTATTCGACTCGGAAGAGGAGGCGCAGGCGCGCATCAACGACCTGACGGTGGTCGCCGGCGATGTCGTCGTCATCCGCTACGAAGGGCCCAAGGGCGGGCCGGGCATGCGCGAGATGCTCACTCCCACCTCGGCGATCATGGGCCGTGGCCTGGGCGATCAGGTGGCGCTGATCACCGACGGGCGCTTCTCCGGCGGCAGCCACGGCTTCGTGGTCGGCCATATCACCCCGGAAGCGTTCGTCGGTGGGCCGATCGGCCTGGTCGAGGATGGCGACGAGATCACCATCGACGCCGAGAACGACGTCATGACCCTGCACGTCGACGACGCCGAGCTCGAGCGCCGACGCGAGGCGTGGCGGCGGCCGACGCCACGCTATGCCCGCGGCGCCCTGGCCAAGTACGCCAAGACCGTCAGCTCGGCTTCACGTGGTGCGGTGACCGATCTGCCCGACGTTCTCGATGACTGAGTTCTCGACGACTGAGGCGCAGGGCGACTGAAAGGCTGGATGAGCGGGGCGACCGGCCGCGCGCTCCAGCGGTTCGCGCCTCCAGCATTAGCCGGGCTCATGCTGGAGGCGCGGAATTTTCACGTGTGTACGCCAGTTTCCGCGGCGCGGCTTGGGTATCCTTGGCGACTGATTCATCACCATGACAGCGTTGAGGGGACCCCATGCAGACCAGCCGCGACCGCATTATCACCACCCACACCGGCAGTCTGCCGCGCACCCCGGCGCTGTCGCGCATGCTGGTCCTGCGTGAGCAGGGCAAGCCGGTGGACAGCGCGGCGTTCGAGGCCGAGGTCGCGCGCTGTCTGGATGGCGTGATCGGCGCCCAGCTCGATGCCGGGCTCGACAGCATCAACAACGGCGAGGCGCCGCGGGTGGGGTTCTCGACCTATGTCAGCGAGCGCATGAGCGGCTTCGGCGGCGAGGGGCGGCGCAAGCCCACGCTGGATATCCAGAAATTCCCCGGCTATGCCGAACACATGGCGCGCCAGATCGGCGTCTCCGAGGATCTGGCCAAGGTGTGGAACACGCCGCTGGCGCAGCAGGCGGTGCGCTACGATCCGACCCTGGCCGGGGTCAAGGCGGAATTGGCCTCGTTCGAGGCCGCGCTGGCGGGGCGCCCGGCACCGCGGGAGACCTTCATGACCGCGGCTTCCCCCGGCGTGGTCACCACCACCATGCTCCGCGCCCAGGACAACCCTGACTACCCCACCGACCGCGACTATGTGCTCGCCGTTGCCCGTGAACTGAAGCAGGAGTACGAGGCGATCGTGGCCGCCGGCCATGTGCTGCAGCTGGACGCCCCAGATCTGGCCATGGAGCGCGTGATCCTGTTCGGCGATGCCGACCTGGGGACTTTCCTCGAGCGCGTCGAGCTGCACGTCGAGGCGATCAATCTGGCGCTGGAGAACATCCCGGCGGACAAGGTGCGCCTGCACGTCTGCTGGGGCAATTGGCAGGGTCCGCACCAGGACGACGTGCCGGTGGCCGAGCTGCTGCCGATCCTCTACCGGGCCAAGGTGGGGGCGCTCAGTATCCCGCTGGGCAACCCGCGGCACGAGCATGAGACGGTCTCGTTCAAGACCCACCCGCTACCCGATCATATGCTGCTGATGCCGGGGGTGATCGACGTCACCACCAACTATCTCGAACACCCCGAAGTGGTGGCCAACCGTATCTGCGCCTCGGTCGCTGCGGTAGGCGATCGCGAACGCGTGGTGGCAGGCACCGACTGCGGCTTCGGCACCTTCGCCAGCTACGAGTTCGTCGCCCAGGACGTGGCCTGGGCCAAGCTCGCGGCACTGAGCGAAGGGGCGGCGATCGCCACCCGGCGGCTGTGGGGCTGAAGCTGCGGCCAGCGCGCGGCGTCCCGGGCTCTTCTATACTGCAAGCGTCCATGGCTCGACCGAGCCTGATGTGATGACAAGGAGAGGTGGCATGACCGGGAGAGGGGCGATGAGCGTAAGCCGTGCGGTGAAAGTAAGAAGTGCGATGAACGTGGTGAGCACCATGGCCATTGGCGTCGGGGTGTCGCTGTGTCTGGCGAGCGCCGGGGCGATGGCCCAAGAGCCGGGAGCCAGCCAGCCACACCACCCCAAGGAGACCCGGGTGCTGGAAGAGGGGGCGCCCGAGATCGCCAAGCAGTGCCTGGCACTGGCGCTCGACAGCGGCGAGAACCGCGAGATCGAGGGCAAGGCGATCTACGACACCAACGCCTGGGACTATACCGCCGACGAGCTCGACAGTGGCGATACCTTCGAGCTGCTGGTCGATCTGCTGGGGCCAGGCAATACCAAGTACAACCTCACCTGCCAGGTCGACGCCGGTGGCAAGGTGACGTTCGACAGCGTCGAGACCTCATCCACGGTCAAGTCCAACCCGGGCGGTGCCTGAGACGCTGCCATGTCATTGCGCGACGGCCCTTCGGGGCCGTTTTGCTTTATCCATTGGGGGCTGATGCCGTGAGCGTCGTGTGAAGACATGGCGACGTTCGAGAGTGGCTAGGAGCGCGCCATGAACGACACCCACAGCGGTGATGAACGGCTGCACGAGAGGCGCACGCTGCGTATCGACAGCGCGGCGCCGCTCGGGGTGATCGCCGACACCCACGGCCTGCTGCGCGATGAGGCGCTGGCGCTGCTCGCCGACTGCCCGCAGTTGATTCACCTCGGCGACGTCGGCGACCCCGAGATTCTGACGCAGCTAGCCGCTCGCGGCCCGCTCTATGCGGTGCGCGGCAACATCGACCGCGAGGGCCCCTGCGCGGCGCTACCCACCCACCTCGAGCTGATCGTCAACGGCCAGTCGTTGCAGCTGGTGCACGATATCGCCGACTGCGACGAGCGGCTGGCCTGTGCGGCGATCCTCCACGCCCACTCGCACAAGCCGCGCCAGACCTGGCGCGATGTCGACGGCCGGCGCCAGCTGCTGTTCAATCCGGGCGCAGCGGGGCGGCGGCGCTTTCGCCTGCCGCTGACCCTGGGCAAGCTGTGGGTCACCCCCGCCGGGCTGCGTTCGGCGATCATCCATCTACCGCTGTAAGACGCGCTCGGCAAAGTCACGGCGTACCGGGCAGCAGCCGCACCAGGGCGCCGTCGCGGGCATCGGTCAACGCCCACAGCGCGCCGTCCGGCCCGGCATCCACATCGCGCACCCGTCCCAGCCCCGTTGCCAGGCGCGCTTCGCCGCTCACCCGTTCGCCATCCAGCGTCAGCCGCACCAGGCCGCCGGGGGAGAGCGAGGCGATGATCAGGTTGCCGTGCCAGTCGGGGAAGCGTGAGCCCTGATAGAAGGTCATGTCGCCCGGGGCGATCACCGGGTCCCAGTAGTAGATCGGTTGCTCCATTCCCTCCCTGGTGGTTACGCCTTCGCCGATCGGCGCGCCGCTGTAATCCTCACCGTAGGTGATCACCGGCCAGCCGTAGTTGCGCCCGGCCAGCGGCACGTTGAGTTCGTCACCGCCGCGGGGGCCATGTTCGATGGTCCACAGCTTGCCGCTGTCGGGGTGCAGCGCCGCGCCCTGAATGTTGCGATGGCCGTAGGACCATACCGCCGGTGCCCCCGCCTGACCCGCGGCGAACGGGTTGTCCTCGGGAATGCTGCCGTCGGGGTGAATACGCACCACCTTGCCCAGATGCGTGTGCGGGTCCTGCGCCAGCTGGCGCGGTGCGGGCAGCGAGCGTTCACCGAGGGTGACGTAGAGGTGGCCCTGGGTGTCCCAGACCAGCCGCGAGCCGAAGTGCTTGGTCGACGCCCAGGCCGGCGTCTGGCGGAAGATCACCGTCAGATCGTCGAGCTGCTGGCTCCCGGCGGCGAGGGTGGCACGGGCGACGGCGGTGCCGTTCTTGCCACCCTCGCGCGGTTCAGCGTAGCTCAGATAGAGCCGGCGATTGCGCGCGAACTCCGGGTCGAGGGTGATATCGAGCAAGCCACCCTGGCCGCGGGCGTCGATCTCGGGTAGCCCGCCGATCGGCGCGGAGACGCTGCCGCTACGCAGATCGACCCGGCGCAGTCGACCCGGTCGCTCGGTGATCAGGGCGGTGTCGTTGTCGACAAAGGCCAGGCCCCAGGGGTACTCCAGCCTCTCGGCCACACGCTCGATGCGCAGCGGCGCGCTCGCCGGCAGTGCCGGGGCGCGGGTCTGCGCAGCGAAGGCGGGGCGCTGCTCCGGGGCGTTGGGTGGGCCGGTGGGCACCGGCGCCTGGGCCAGGGCGTCGCCGCCCAGCGCGAGCAGGGCGACGCCAGCGATGCGTGAGGCCAGGCGAGGCGCTGTGGTTCTTACCAAGTGCGGGGCCCAGCATGGGGCCAGCCTACTGGCCATGTTTGGGGCCATGTTTGGGGCCATGTTCGGGGACAAGTGAAGGGTCACGGATGGCGGCATGGGGCTCTCCTGAAACGAACGCGGTGGCCGGCTGGCGGGTGCCGGCAAGGATCGGTGCAAGACGACGCCTCGAGAGTATGGACCCTGGGGCGCGGGCCGGCGTCGAGCTCGTGCTGAACAAACGGCGCTCCGCGCCGTCTCGAAAGATTGTCGACAAACACTGACGCTATTAGTGATGCCTGATAGAATTCTGGAAGGGCTGAATAGCTTGGCGAGCGACATGAAGCGCAAGGCGCACGGCGTGCAGAAGATGAGACATAACTCGGGGTTAGGCGAATCTTCGAGCACCGCGCAACGTCGCGATTCGGTCGAGTAGCCCGCTGTTCAGCTTTTCCTAGTCTTTTACGGAATTCGGCCTCCCTCCACGTGCCTAGACCCTCTCCCTCTCTTCACAATACCTGGCGCTGGCTCCTGCTGGTGCTGGCCTGTGGCGTATCCAGCTGGCTGCTGGCACTGGTGCATATGCCGGCCGGCGGATTCATCGGCCCGATGGCGGTCGCCATTGTCTATGGAGTCACGGTGGGCGGTCTCGCGCTGCCGCGCAGCGCCTTCAAGCTGAGCCAGGGGGTGGTTGGCGTGCTGATCGCCCAGACCCTGACACTGGCGGTGTTGCGCCAGATTCTGGACGCCTGGCCGGTGATGCTGCTGGCCACGGCGATCACCCTGTTGCTGAGTCTGGTGGTGGGCATCGCGCTGGTGCGGCATGGCGGCCTGCCGGGTACGACCGCGGCCTGGGGCACCACCCCCGGGGCCGCCGCGGCCATGGTCGCGATGGCCGAGGAGAGCGATGCCGACCCGCGGATCGTGGCCGCGATGCAGTATGTGCGGGTGGTCTGCGTGGTGCTGCTCGGCGCGCTGGTCAGCCACTACCTGGGGGTGACCGACACCAGCGCCGGTCACGCTGCGCCACTGCCGGCCTCGGCCCGCGCCTGGCTCGACCTGCTGGCGACCCTGGCGGTGGTCGTGGCCGGCGTGTGGCTGTGTCATCGCCGCCTGCCGGCCGGGGCGCTGCTGGGGCCGGTGGCGCTGGGCACGCTGCTGCATCTCGGCGGGGTGGTGACCCTGACCCTGCCGCAGCCGCTGCTGGAACTGGCCTACGGTGTGATCGGTGCCTATGTGGGGCTGCGTTTCGACCGTGCCACGCTGCATACCATTGCCCGCGCGCTGAGCAAGATGGTGCTGGCCTCGCTGGTACTGATCGCGCTGTGTGCGCTCTCGGCGTGGCTGGTGACGCTGCTGATGCATACCACCTTCATCAGTGCCTATCTGGCGACCAGCCCGGGTGGGCTCGACTCGATGACCATCATCGCCATCGATACCCACGCCGATGTCGGTCTGGTGGTGGCACTGCAGACGCTGCGTCTGTTCACGGTGGTGCTGGTGGGGCCGGGGATGGCGCGCCTGGTGGCGCGTTTTGCGCGGCCGACCTGAGACGGGATTCTGAGCGCGTATTTACTCGGTACGCCAGTGCCAACGACGGCTCGACGTGTCCGGCGGGGTGTGGCTGCGCACCCGGCTGACCCACGCTTGGCGGTTGTCGTGGCGAATCAGATAGACCGTCTCGCCTTCACGCAGCGGCGGATTGGCGGGGTCGATCAGGATCGCTTCGAACCAGCGCGAGTGATAGAACACCTGCAGCGTGCCGCGCACCGGATGCGCGGTAACCTGCACCGCCGCCTCGGCGCCGGCACCGGGGGAGGGCAGCGAACTCGCCAGCCAGGCGGGCATCACTCCCGGGCGTAGCATCACGTTGACTGCCAGCAGCAGCATCAGGCCCAGGCTCAGACTGAGGGTGGGCGTGAGCAGCGGAGACTTGATCGCCACCGCCAGCATGAGCGCGGCGGGCACCGCGGCCGGCGGAAAGGCATTACCGCGGCAGAGCAGCAGCAGGGCATAGAGACCCACACACAGTGCGGCCGCTTCCTGCAGATGATCGAACCATGGCGCCATACGTCACCCTGCTGACTGAGTCACGCTCGCCTCTCACTGGGCAAGTCGTCGTTCTTCGATCGAGCCCCTGGCGACGTTGCAGCAGTGGCCGCTGGCCGTCTCACAGGGGACTCGCATGCTCACGTCTGAGGATAAAGATCGCCACTGGTGGGCTCCACACGAGAACGGTAAACAATTGAAGCTCAACGTAGCGGTTGAGAGGGATTGTCGCCGCCGTTGTGGGACAATGACGGCTCGCCAGACGTCTGCCCTCAGCCCCTGTCTGCTGCGCGTCGGATGGCTGGGTGGCCTGGGCTGCGGTGCGTGACTGGGGCCGCTGACCGACGCTGTCAGCAGACGTAAGCGCGACGTCGCCGGAAGATCGAGGTCACCGTCAGGTTCAGCAGAATACTGAGTTCAGATCACCAAGGTCAGAGCACGAGAAGAGGAGAGCTCCATGCGCATTGGCATCCTGCAATGCGACGATGTCGCCGAGCCGCTACGCGAGACGCATCGCAACTATCCCGAGCAGTTCGCCCGCCTGCTCGGCTCGCAGGAACCCGGGCTCGAGTGGCACACCTGGCGCTGTCTCGATGGCGAGATTCCCACCCAGGCGGATATCGCCGAGATCGATGCCTGGTTGATCACGGGGTCCAAGTACGGCGTCAACGATGGTGACGCCTGGATCGAACGGCTGTGCGAATTCGTGCGTCTGCTGTGGGCGCAGCGCCGGCCGCTGATCGGTGTCTGCTTCGGCCATCAGTTGATCGCCAAGGCGCTCGGCGGCGAGGTCGAGCGTAGCCCGCGTGGCTGGGGCGTGGGGGTGTCGTACAACCGCATCACCGGCCAGGCACCGTGGATGACCCCGCCGCGGGAGGCGCTCAATCTGCTGGTCAGCCACCAGGATCAGGTTGCCCGACTGCCGGCCGAGACCCGGGTGCTGGCAGCGAGCGACTTCTGCCCGTTCTATCTGATCCAGATCGGCGAGTGCTTCCTCGGCATTCAGGGCCACCCGGAATTCACCAAGGCGTACTCGGCGGATCTGATGAATCTGCGCGGCGACCGCATGCCGGCGGATAGGGTACGTGAAGGGCAGGCATCGCTGGCCGACGAGGTCGACAGCGAGACCATGGCGCACTGGATGCTCGCGTTCTGGCGTCAGGCCGGGGCGGCCCAGTGAGCGCCGCCGGCAGCGTGTTCCGGTAGCGCCTGAAGCGCGATACAAAGACAAAGCCCCGATCCAGGATCGGGGCTTTTTTCTTGCCACTACGGCATCGGCCGGGGGCCGATGCCGTAGCGGTGACAGCGATCACTCGCCGGTCTTGAAGTACTTGTCGTAGATCTTGTCGTAGGTGCCGTCCTGCTTCAGCGTGGCCAGGGCCTCGTTGAAGCGCTCGGCGAGTTTTTTGTCGCGCGGGCGGAAGGCGATACCGAAGCCCTCGCCGAAGTACTTCTCCGGCTCGGTGATCATGCCGCCGATTGTCTTGTAGTTGCCTTCCTTGCTGTCGAGCAGGGTCGACTTGCCCACCGGGAAGTCGAGGAAGGCGATATCGACGCGACCCGCATCCATATCCAGTACCAGGTCGTCAGCGGTGGTGTAACGGCTGATCTTGGCCACGTCGCCGTACATGTCGGTGACGTAGTTGTCCTGCAGGGTGCCGCGCTGGACGCCGATGGTCTTGCCCTTGAGCGACTGGGGATAGATCGTCTCGATGCTGCTGCCGGCCGGTACGAACCAGGCGGAGGGCGGCTTGATGTACGGGGCGGAGAAGAGCACGGTGGCACGGCGCTCGTCGTTGATCGTCATCGACGACATGATGGCGTCGTACTTACGTGCCAGCAGGCCCGGAATGATGCCATCCCATGCTTGCACCACCCACTCGCAGTCGGCCTTGATCTGCTTGCACATGGCGTTGCCGAGATCGATGTCGAAGCCGGTCAGCTCGCCGTCGGCGGTGCGGTACTCCATCGGCTCATAGGGCACATCGACGCCGATGCGCAGATGCTCCTTGTCCTGGGCGTGGGCCGCGCCGGCGATCAGCGCGGCGCCGAGCAGCGTGGTGGTCAGCAGTTTTTTCATGAATCGCGTCTCTCTTGTGGTACGGGTGTTGTTGTTCAGTTGTCGCCTGGTCAGCGAGGGCGTCCCGACGTCGGCGGCCTCGTGAGCGATGCCGCGTCGGTGATACGGGCCTGACGCTGGCAGCATAACCAATGCGCCGACGCTTGAATATCAGCCCCCGGCGATCCGACCAGCGTCAGCGGCCTCACGGCGCCAGCAGATAGCCGCTGCGATGGCTCTGGTGGCCGGCGATATCGGCCACGATCATCCCGGCAGTGGCCATACGGCGCTGGGTTCGAGCATAGAACATGCCGCGCTGGGGCGCGCGGATCGCTTCGATACGATCGCTGATCGGATCGATGATCTCGGCGATCAGCTGCCCCGCCTCCACCTCGACGCCGGGTGCCAGATGGAACACCACCAGGCCGCCGATCGGCGCGTGCAGGAAATCCATCGCCGCCAGTTCGGTGGCCGGGTAGGCCAGCCCCGGTAGCGGCGGCGCCTCGCCCACGACCAGACCAAGGTGGGTCAGCCAGTCGATGATCGCCTGGCTGTCGTGGGCCGCCAGCTCGTGGGAGACGTCCTGCTGCCCGCGCAGCTCTACAGTGACCGACTGGGTGCCGTAATCGATCGGGAAGCGCTCGCCGAAGCGCTGGCGCAGCGCTTCCCACACCAGGGTGAAGCACTCGTCGAACGACTGCCCGCCGGAGTCGGTGGCGAGCATGCTCGCCTTGGCGCCGAAGTAGCGCGCGAAGGGTTCGAACACCGGCCACGCCGCCGGCGTGGTGTAGAGGTGCTCGACCGCATTGAAGTCGCAGTGCAGATCGAGCACGAAGTCGGCCTCGCAGGCCAGGCGTTGCAGCGTCAGGCGCAGCGACTCGAGGCTGGTCGTCGCCTCCCGTGCCGCCAGGGCGGCGCTGAAGCGCGCCCGGATCAGGCGCCGGTTGGCGGCGATATCGTCGCTGAGCTCGGCCTCGAGGCCGTCGGACACCTGGTCGACCACATCGACGTAGTGGCGGTTGAAGTTCTTGAGCGTCTCGAAGTCGTAGCGACCCAGCGCGGTATCCATCAGCTGCTGGTCGAGTCCGATCGGGTTGGCCACCGGCACGACGCTCACCCGGCAGGCGAGGCGGCCGTCGCGTTCGAGTTCGGCCAGGCGCTGCTTGAGCGTCCAGGCGACCATCATGCCCGGCAGCTCGTCGGCATGCAGCGAACCCTGCACGTAGACGTGGCGCTCGGCGTCGGCGGGGCCGAAGTGAAAGCTGTCGAGCGCGCGCTCGGTGCCCGGAACCGGGCCGATCAGGGGGTGTCTGCGGTGTTCCACGGGGAGTCCTCGGCGCGAAGTGGCAGCGAGCGGCGCACCGCCAGGGAGGGCGGCGCGCCGGTGCATCGGGGGGCGCTTACTGGGCGCAATCCTGCTGGCTGGGGCGCACGGACAGGTCGTAGTCGAAGTACTGGTGCATCAGCTTGTCGAAGGTGCCGTCGGCGTAGACCGCGCAGATCGCCTGGTCGAACTTCGCCGCTAGCGCCTTGTCTCGCTTGCGGAAGGCCATCGCGGCGCCCTTGCCGAAGATCGAGGTGGGCGTCTTGATGCTCGGACCCACCTGCTTGTAGGGGCTGTTGTCGCCACGGAAATCGATGGCATCGACGGCGATCGGGAAGTCTTCGAAGGTCAGGTCGAGACGCCCGGCCTTGAGGTCATTGACCACGTCCTGGGACGAGCCGTAGCGCTGGATGTCGAGCACGTCGCCATACTCCTGAGTGACGTAGACATCGCGGATGGTGCCGCGCTGCACGCCCACCGAGAGGCCCTTGAGCGAGGCTTTGTCGGCGATGTCGATATCGCGGTCACGCGCGGTGATCCACACGCTGGGCGTGTTGTAGTAGGGCAGCGAGAACAGTACTTGGCGCTCGCGCTCCGGGGTGATCGCCATCGACGACAGGATGGCGTCGTACTTGCGTGCCAGCAGGCCGGGAATGATGCCGTCCCAGGGTTGTTCGACCCAGGTGCAGTCGAGCTTGGCGCGCTTGCACAGTTCGTTGCCGAGATCGATCTCGAAGCCTTCGAGCTGGCCGTCGGCGCTACGCATCACGAACGGCTCGTAGGGCACGTCGATGCCGAGACGCACGGTCTGGGTGTCGTCGGCCAGCACCGGCGCGGCTGCCAGCGGCGCGGCGAGCAGGGTGGCGGTGATCAGGGTCTTGGTGATCCAGTTTGTCATGGTGTCGGTTCTCGCTGTGATCGCAGGTGTCGTTATTGTGGTCTCGAGGGCCATCCTGGCTGCCACCGCGCTCAGGCGCCGCGCGGTCGCAGGTGGGCCAGCAGGCGTTTTTCCAGCCGGCGGAAGACGAACATGATACTGAAGGTCAGGCACAGATAGATCAGGGCGACGAAGATGAAGGCCGGGAAGGGGGCATAGAAGCGTGCGTAGACGTAGTAGGCCGCCCCGGTCAGGTCCATGATCGTCACCACGCTGGCCACGGCGCTGGCGTGGAGCATGAAGATCACCTCGTTGCCGTAGGCGGGCAGCGCACGGCGGAAGGCGCTGGGCAGGATGATACGACGCATCATCAGGCCCTTGGACATGCCGTAGGCACGTGCCGCCTCGATCTCGCCCTTGGCGGTGTTCTTGATCGCGCCACGAAAGATCTCGGTGGTGTAGGCCGCGGTGTTCAGCGTGAACGCGATCAGCGCCGGGTAGAAGGCATCCTTGAACACCTCCCAGAAGATGGTGTCCTGGATGCCATTGAAGAACACCACGCCGTAGTAGACCAGGTAGAGCTGGATCAGCAGCGGGGTGCCGCGGAAGACGTAGGTGTAGGCGTAGATCGGCCATTTGATCCACCACCGCTTGGAGCCGCGGCCGATCGCCAGCGGTACCGCCAGCACGATGCCCAGCAGCAGACACAGGAACACCAGCTGCACCGTGGTGACCAGACCGTTCCAGTAGAAGCCCAGGGTATTGGCGGTGAAGATCGCGTTGCCCGCGAGCAGTTGGGTGAACCAGGCGTTCAGTTGGTCCATTCGCTGGCCTCCCCGAAACCGGTGCTGTAGCGCTTGCTGAGCTTGGCGAAGCCCCACTCCGAGAGCGAAGCGATGAGCAGGTAGATCCCCGCCACCGGCAGCATGAACAAGAACGGCTCATGGGTCGCCTTGGTCGCCTCGGCGGCGACCCGCACCATGTCGGTCAGGCCGATGATCGAGACCAGCGCGGTGGTCTTCAGCAGCACCATCCAGTTGTTGCCGATTCCCGGCAGCGCATGGCGCATCATCAGCGGGAAGCGCACGCGGCGAAACGCCAGCCACGGGCTCATGCCGTAGGCGCGGGCGGCCTCCATCTGGCCTTCCTCGACCGACTGGAAGGCACCCCGGAAGGTCTCGCCCATGTAGGCCCCGAAGATCAGGCCGATGGTGATGACACCGGCGACGAAGGCATCGACGTTGATGAAGATATCGACATCGAAAGCGTCGTAGAGCTGATCGGTGAGCATGTTGATGCCGATCTGGCCGCCGTAGAACAGCAGCATCATCAGCACCAGATCCGGCACGCCGCGGATCAGCGTGGTGTAGAGGGTGCCGATGGCGTGGATGGCGCGATTGCGCGAGAGCTTGGCGCTGGCCGTGAGCAGGCCCAGGATCACCGCCAGCACCAGCGACAACAGCGCCAGTTCGAGCGTGACCATGGCGCCTTCCAGCAGCCGCGGGCCGTAGCCTTGCAGGTCGATCATGATGGCCGCCTCAGTGCTTGGGCGCCAGGAACTGGCGCAGGCGCTCGGAGCGCGGGTTGTCGAGGACCTCGGCCGGCGTGCCTGACTCTTCGATCACGCCCTGGTGCAGGTAGATCACCTGGCTCGAGACATCGCGGGCGAAGGCGATCTCGTGGGTCACCAGAATCATGGTGCGGCCCTCGTCGGCGAGCCCGCGCATGACCTTGAGCACGTCGCCCACCAGCTCGGGGTCGAGCGCCGAGGTGGGCTCGTCGAACAGCATCACTTCCGGGTCCATCGCCAGCGCCCGGGCGATCGCGCCGCGCTGCTGCTGGCCGCCCGACATCTGGGTCGGATAGTAGTCGGCGCGCTCCAGCAGGCCGACCCGGTCGAGCAGCGCCCGGGCTTCGTCGATGGCCTGCTTGCGTGGCTTCTTGAGCACATGCACCGGGGCTTCGATGACATTCTCGAGCAGCGTCATGTGCGACCACAGGTTGAAGTTCTGGAACACCATCGAGAGCTTGGCGCGCAGGCGCTCGACCTGTTTCCAGTCGGCGGGCTCGCGGCCGTGCTTGGTGGCACGGAAGTGGATCGGCTCGTTGTGCACGATCAGCTCGCCTTCGTCGGGCTGTTCGAGCAGGTTCATGCAGCGCAGGAAGGTGCTCTTGCCCGAGCCGGAGGCACCGATCAGGGTGATGACATCGCCCTTGTGAGCCTCGAGAGAGAGGCCCTTGAGCACCTCGTGGGAGCCGAAACGCTTCTTGATGTCGCGCGCCTCGAGCGGGATGGGGGTCGTGGCCATGTGGTCGTCCACCGAATGAGTTGGCTGGCAGGAACCGTCGGCGCGCTCGGGTATCCGGCTCGCGAAAGTCGGGGTGAGCGGCGCTGCTCCCTGCCGGGCTGAGAAACGAAATCCCGGAATGGGCGCTAGGAAAAATGCGGCGATTCTATCAGCTTCGGCGCCGGGTGCCAGAGACCTCTGGCGGTGGTGGCGGTGGTGGCGGTGCCGGCCGGCCTGTGGTGGTGGGAAATGCGGTAGGCATATGACATGGCAGAGTGCTCCTGCACGGGCGTTGTCGTTGTTGGATGTCGTCGCTGTAGATCGTTTTTTGCAGATCGTTCTTGAAGAGAGTTGCCGGAGACCGTTGTTGGCACGCGTCCAGCAGCGCTCGCATGACGCCTCGCCGCTGGGCAGCGCGGCGCCGGGCTTCAGCCGTCGCCGGGGGCGGCACAGGGCCGTACCAGCAGTGCCGCCCGCGCGTTGAGTTCGACCCGGGCGTTGGGAAAGACCACCGCCAGTGGTTCGGGGCCGACCACGAAGCCGCCACCGGTGTCATCTTCGCTGAGCCGCGTTTTTGGGGCGAATTCGGTGAAGTTGGCGACATCCTCGGCGAAGGTGAGCCGGAACGAGGGATGATCGCGCATCAGCTCCACCGCGACCTGGAAGAAGCGCAGCGCCTCGACATTACCCGCATCGGGTGCCCGCCCCGCGGCCAGGCACGCCAGCCAGCGGCGCATGCCGCCAAGCGCGGCGAGATCGTTGGCGCCGAACGGACGCACCTTGCCCAGCTCCAGGGTATAGGCCTCGGCAGCGTGATAGTGGCGCGAATAGTGCGAAAAGGTCCAGCTGTGCTGATGCTGCAGCAGCACCGCCTGCATGTCGGCGGCGGCCAGCGCCGACCAGTGCGAGGTCGGCTGGTGCTCGGTGAACGGCACCACGGCAAAACGCGGGTAGCGGCTGTCACGGATGGCGGTGTGCATATCGAGATGCAGCGGACGCGCCGGATGACGAGCATAGAAGTCGTCGACCAGTTGCATGAGCTGGCGCGCACGCTCGGGCTCGTCGCCGTCGGTTGCCAGGTCGCGCCGGAACAGCCGGTTGAGATTGGTCTCGACGAAGCGCGTGCCAGCGCGAATCGCCGGCAGGTTGCCCAGAATCACCAGCAGCGGCGCGCCGAGCGTCACCGTCCCGGCCTCGAGCGCGGCGAGCAGCTCGCCCACCAGCTCGATCGGCGCGGTCTCGTTGCCATGGATACCCGCCGAGATCACCACGCTGCGCGCCTGCGGCGCGGACCGGGTCGGGGTCAGCTCGAGCACCCCTGGGGCGAGCGTGCGGTAGCGCCCGCCGGCGAGCTCGCCCTGATGGGTGCCGGTGTCGCCGTCGAGGGTCAGCGCCAGCCAGTCATCGAGCAGGGACATGAGCGTCTCGCGCGTGCGGGGAACGGATGCCGGGTTCGATCACTCGTGGCCTCGGTGTGACGGGGTGTGCACTCAGATTACCCGCTTGCCCGGCGGCGACAAGCGCGGCCGTCGACAGACTGAAAAAGCGCGGCCGCATCATGAAAGCGCCGTGACCGCCAGGTTGACCGATACCCACCCGCGCCACGTCCCGGCTCAAACCCCGCGGGCGTTGGTATAAAGGGTGTAGATCGAGCGGCTGGCGGTCATCAGCAGGCGGTTGCGCTGGGCGCCGACGAAGCACAGGTTGGCGCACACCTCCGGCAGGCGGATGCGGCCGATACGCTCGCCCCCGGGGGCGAAGATGGAAACGCCGTCGCGCCCCTCGCCGCCGGAGACGCTCGCCCACAGATTGCCATCCACATCCAGGGCGATGCCGTCGTAGGTCTCGTCGTGGCTGGAGACGATCACCTCACGCGCGCCCAGCGCACGGCCCTGCTCGGTCAGGGCGAAGCGCGACACCGAGGCGGGCAGCTCGGGGAAGTGCGAGGGGGCGGTGTCGCTGGCGTAGAGGTAGCGGCCGTCGGCGGAGAGCGCCAGGCCGTTGGGTTTGGCCAGCTCGTCACTGAGCCGCTGCGGCTCGTCGAGCGTGTCGTCGACGTAGTAGATCGCCGGCGCCAGCTGCAGCGCGCGTTTGCTGCCCTCGTAATCGACATGGGCGCCATAGCCGGGGTCGCTGAAGATCACGCCGTCATTGGGCAGGATCACCAGATCGTTGGGGGCATTGAGGGGCTTGCCCTGGAACGCTTTGGCGAGCACGCGGACGCTGCCGTCCCACTCGTAACGCACCACCCGCGCCGGCGAGTGTTCACAGACGACCAGACGCCCATGGTTGTCGAAGGCGTTGCCGTTGGCATGGCCGACCCCTTCGCGCAGCACGCTGACACGCCCGCTGGCTTCGTCCCAGCGCATCTGCCGGGCGCGCGGGATATCGCTGAACACCGCGTAGCGCCCGACCGCGTTCCACGCCGGCCCCTCCAGCCACAGGCCATCGGACCAGTGCCGCTCAAGCGGGGTGTTGAACAGATAGTAGGGCTCGAAGCGTGCATCCAGCACCTCCCAGGCGGGATCGGGATAGCGGCTGGGCGTCGGGCCCGCGTCCTGCGCCCAGGTCGTGGGCGAGAGCGCGGCGGTGGCGGCGAACGCAGCGCTGGTGCCGAGAAAGTGACGACGGTTCATGTCCATATGGCGAAGCTCCTTGACGGCGAAAGCACGGGGCCTGGGTGCAGGTTGAGCGGGCGTCAGCCCGCCGAGGGGGTATCGGGCTGGGGCGGACAGTGTGCCGGGTCTTGCTCGACGCTGATCAACTCGTCGACGGGAAAGTCCAGCGCCTGGGCTCGGTCGAGGTAGGCCGAATAGGTCGCCGCGGGCATGGTCGGTTGGCGCGAGAGTATCCACAGGTAGTCGCGATCGGGGCCCGCCACCAGCGCATGCTGGTAGTCCGGATCGAGCGCCAGCACGCTGTAACCGGCATAGAAGGGGCCGAAGAAACTGACCTTGAGATGCCCGACATCGGGCTCGCCGGCGAAGCTGGCACGCCCCTCGGCGCTCTCCCAGCGCTGCTCCTTGGGGTCGTAGCCGCGGTTGATGACCCGAATGTCGCCGTCGTCGCGCAGGCTGTAGTTGGCGGTGACGCATTCGAGACCCGACTCGAAGCCGTGATCGAGGCGGGCGATCTCGTACCACTGGCCGAGATAGTGGTCGATGCGGAAATCGGTGACCGGCTGAGTCCCTTCCGGCACGCCGGTACAGCCGGCCAGCAGCGTGAAGGGGGCGAGCCAGGTCAGGCGCGGATAACGGGGCAGACTCGAGGGTAACAGCACAGGATCCATCCTTGTTGAGCGGCAGCGTCACCACGGCTCGCGCGGCAGAAGTTCGCCAAGTCCTAATAGATTGCCCAAATGAGACAAAGTTGCAATACCGAGCGCCACCCTCGGCGCTACCAAGGGCGCTGGCGGGGGCCGCGGCGAATCGCGCTGCGAGTCTTGTACGAAAAGCCCGGTGAGAGGGGAAGGCAAAGAGGAGATAAAGAGAGGTCGAAAGCGGCGCCGCTGCGCCCGTGTGGAGGGCGGCGACGCCTGCCGGGGGGCTGGCTCAACTGGCGTGGCGCGCCTCCATCTCCTGCTGATAGGTCTTGGCCAGCGAGGTCTTGTGGGCATCGTCGAGCACACGGCCCGCGAGCTGGAACACTTCCTGCTCTTCCTCTTCCAGATGGTGCGTCACTAGATGCTGCAGCTTCTTGGCGCTCGCCAGCCAACCCGGGGAGTCGTATTCGGTGCTTTCCAGCGTCTCGATCAGCTCATCGATCTCGTGATGCTCGGCGACGCTATGACGCGCCTTCTCCTGCGTCATGTCGTACTCCATCATCGGGATATACAGCGCCCGCTCCTCGGCGGCGGCGTGATTCTCGAGCTCGGCACGCAGGCGCTTGAACAGCTCGTCGCGGCCTTCGCTGTCGCCATGGGTCTTCACCAACAGTTCCAGCAGCTGACGCTGCTTGTCGTGACTTTCACGCAGGGCTTCGAAAATGGTCATGGTCTTCCTCATCCTTGGGGTCGTCCGGGGGCAGCATGATGGGTCGCGGTGCCAAAGCCGCCACCGCGCATCGCCGGGCCTGTAGCGGCCCGCAGCGTCGATGCGCTGCATCATGTCTCTAGGTTAGGCCATGCTCGGCACACCCGCACGCCCTGGTCGCCAGCCTCGCCGTTCCGCCGTCGCAAGGTGCCATCGCCGGTGATATTGCAGCGCCTGTTGCACCCGCCTCAAGTAGAGGAATGCCGCGCATTCGTGCCGCTACGGTCAGTACTGCGCGACGCTTTGCCACACTGGCGATCTACATTTTCTCTGCCTATCTCCAGCACGCCTGAGGGTGCGCTGGCTGCCGCGGGCGGCAGTGTCATTTCTCTTGACGCTTAGGTGACTATCTTTGGCAGGATCATCGATGAGATAAAAATGATACAAGCTGTTATTTTAGGGCCTAGAAGTCCAAGTCGCGCCGAAGGAGTGTCTCCGCAAGGCGTGGCATGGGAGACCGGCATTGCGGCAGTGCGGCGGTCAATTTCGGAGTCGAACGTGTCCTTGGTGATGAGCAGACCAACAATAAGCATCCAGGGGATCGAGCTGCGGAGTCGCATGACATGCGACCACCGCTGATCGCTTGTCTCTGCCTCGTAGCGGCGCTTCTCTTCACCGTCAAGAGCCGTGGCGACGACCCTATGGTGGTCCTGATCGCCAATCCGTCAGTCATCCAGAGCTCTCTATCGCTGGAAACCGTCAGAGCGATCTTTGCCATGCGTCAAAGAACTCTGGCCGATGGCCAAGCAGTGCATGTTTTCGTGCTACCGGACGGCGACCCGCTGCACGAGGCCTTTGCCAAGAAGATTCTCGGCGTCTATCCCCATCAACTCCGCCTGGCCTGGGACAGGGCCGTCTTTTCCGGTACCGGACAGGCACCGAACGAAGTCGCCACGGCGTCGGCGATGCTCAAGGCTGTGGCCTCCACGCCCGGCGGTATCGGCTACGTCTACCGTTCAGAACTGACGAATCAAGTTCGGGTGCTCGACATTGAATAACGTATTACGAAGCGCAGCGCCGAGCTGGCTGAGCGTGCTCGGTTTGACGCTGGCGGTCCAGGCTCAGGCAATGGAGATGCCGGATACTTTTCAGGTTCACGGCTTCATGAGCCAGGCGCTGATCTTGACCGATCACAACGACTTCTTCGGTCCTAGCAGTCGCGATACCGGCAGTCTTGAGTACACCGAGCTGGGGCTCAATGCCTCATTTCGGCCGCGCAGTAATGTGCTTGTGGCAGCGCAGGTGCTGGCGCGTCAGGCAGGCGACATGCAGCAACTGAACGAGCCTGAGCTCGACTATGGGGTGCTGGATTATCAGTTCTTCACCGACAGCGACGCCAATGCGGGCATTCAGCTCGGTCGTTTCAAGAACCCTCTCGGACTCTACAATCAAACGCGAGATGTCGCCGCCACACGGCCCAGCATATTGCTGCCACAGTCCATTTACTTCGATCGCACTCGCCAGCCCGCGCTGTCCGCGGACGGCGTCATGCTTTACTCAGAGGCATTTCTGAATAACGGTTCCGTCCGGTTTCAGTTCGGTATGGGTAGCCCTCGTCTCGACGATCAATCCGAAGTCAGTGCCTTGGGTGCGGACAGTTATGGCGAATTCTCGGGTAGAACGTCCTACATCGGTCAGGTGCGTTACGAACATGGTGGCGGCGAATTCGTGCTGGCATTGACTTATGCTGACGTCAATGCGGAATTCGACTCTCGCGGTGTGCGGCCCGGTTTGGGTGATTTTTCCTTTCAGCCTTGGCTTCTTTCTTTTCAGTACAATCTGGAGAACTGGTCTTTCACGACCGAATACGCCATCCGTAACATTCAGACAAAAGGATTCGTGTCTCCTTATAACTATGATGTGACGGGAGAGAGCTGGTACGTGCAGTTGAGTCGACGGCTGGGTAGTGACTGGCAGTGGCTCTTGCGGTACGACTCCCTGGTGACCGATATCGATGATCGTTCAGGGAAGGAGTTTGCTCGGACATCAGGCCAGCCGGCCTTCACGCGTTATGCCAAGGACTGGACGACCGGCATCCAGTGGCAGCCCTATGGGCGTTTTATGGTATCGACGGAACTTCACCATATCGAGGGTACGGGCTGGCTGCCTTATCAGGATAGGGCGGAGCTCATGAGCCAGAAGAAGTACTGGAATTTGCTTCTGTTTCAGGTCTCTTACTTTTTCTGATGTCATCGACGAAACTCTGAGAGGCGTTTGAATGCGTGCTCATGAGCGTACCTTCAAGCTGGACCTGAAATGGCGAGCCATGCTGCTCACCAGCTTTCTGCTTTTAGGTTTGACGATTCTGATCGTGTGGGTGAGCAATCGGGCGTTGATGGACCAGTTCGCTGATGCCCGCCGCGATTTCTACGATCGTCAACGTCAGGAAGTCCATTTCAATATTCAGCGCTCCGCGGATGCCATGCGGCAGATGGCGAGTCTGGTGGCTGCTTCCGAACCCCTGGGTAACGCGCTGCTGCATGCAGACACAGAGCGTGCCAGCCTTGCGCTCCGTGCGCTGTGGCCAACACTGCAGTTGGATGCAGGTGTGGATGAGGTCATCGTCTACGACCGCAGCCTGAACGTGATCACGAGTACCGGTAGAGAGAGTTCCGCAGCACCTACCCCCATCGATCGTGTCTGGCTGCGCGGCGTTCTGGCCCGTGAAGAGCCGGCCGATCGGTTGAGATGCCGGCAATCGTGCCAGCAGTACGAGGCGGTGCCTGTCCTGGCCGAGGGGACAGATGCCGGGGTGGTCGTTCTCTCGCGTTCGCTGGCCGACGTGACGCGCTATGTGCAGATGAGCTCTGGGAGTGAGGTCGCCCTGCTGGTGCGTCAGGAGGGCGGCGCAGGTGGTAAGCGTTTTCTACCGCGCTGGGATGCCCTCCTCACTGCCTTGACCCATGAGGCCGAGCTGCTCCCCTTCATCAAGGCACTCACGCAACAGTACGCTTGGGAGACGATCGAGGGCAGATCTCTGAGTTACTCGCAGGACGGCCGGACCTATGAGCTGTCGACGATACCCATCGCGGGTACTGATAGTGGAAGTGATACGCGGGGAAGTTTTCTGCTGGTATCGGACGTGACCACGCAGATGGAGAGCATTGCTAGCACCACCAACACCATTCTGCTGATCTCTCTAGGGGGCTGGCTGGCGGCGGAATGTATCCTTTACTTGATCCTTCGCTATCGCATGGATCAGTTGCGGGCGATCAGCCGCAAGCTCCCGCTGCTCGCCGATCGGCAGTACTACGTCATGCGTCAGGGGCGACAGGCGCGCAGGTCATTGTTCGTCGACGAGATCGATACACTGGAGAAGACGGCGATCGATCTCGAAATACAACTCGAAGGTCTCGAAAAGGAGGTCAGCAAACGCGGGAGCGAACTCGAGACCCGAGTACGGGAACTGGCCCGAGAGCGTGACTTCATCAGTGGACTCATGAATACCGCAGAGGTGCTGGTCGTCACGCACCGCCGGGATGGCCGCATGACGCTGGTCAATCGATTCTGCCAGGTGATGACGGGATTGGATGAGCAGGCGCTCAAGCAACGCAGTTTCCCGGCCACCTTTGCGGTCGAGCGCTTCGATGAGGAGGAGATATTCGCGCATGGCAGCCAGCAGGAAAGTACGTTCGTTGCTGTCGATGGCACCAAGCGAACGATCGTCTGGTATCACACCCCGTTGAGAACGGAGGAAGGGGGCTCCGAGGTCATCTCTGTCGGCGTCGATATCACCGAGAGAAAAACGGCTGAAAATCAATTGTCCTGGCTGGCCAACCGCGACCCGCTCACAGAGCTCTACAATCGACGTTTCTTCGAGGATGCATTGCGCCGCGCCGTGGTCACGGGTCACTTCGGTGCCGTGCTCTATCTCGATCTCGATCGATTCAAGGACGTCAACGAGCTAAGCGGCCACCATTCCGGAGACCGGCTGCTGCGGACCGTGGCAGCGACGCTGGCAGAGCTCAACCTAGGCAGCATCGTGGCTCGCCTGGGAGGCGATGAGTTTGCCGTGCTCATGGAGCACGCCTCTGCGGATCTAGCGATCGAACGCGCCAAACAGATTGCTGAGGAGTTGGAGCATCGCAGTCTGCACGTGGACGGTCGCACCCACCGCGCCAGTGCCAGTATCGGTATTGCGCTCTATCCCGATAACGGCGACAGTCCCGATGAGCTTATGGCCAATGCCGACTACGCGATGTATCGCGCCAAAGAGGACGCTACCCAACGCTGGCATTTGCTGACGCCGGATCAGCAGGGGCGTGAAGATTTGAAAAATCGTGTCTTTTGGATCGAAAGGATTCGCAATGCACTGCTGCATGACCAGTTCGAATTGCTGGTTCAGCCTATCTTTCGATTGAAAGATCTCACTATTCAGCATTACGAAGCGCTGCTGCGTATGCGCCAGGAAGATGGGGGTTATTTATCGCCGGGCGCTTTCATCCCCGTTGCCGAGCGCACGGGTCAGATCGTTGCCATCGATAGATGGGTGCTTTCCCACGGTATCGCACTGCTGTCACGCCGATCAGACGAAGTCATCAATCTGGCTGTCAACCTCTCCGGGCAGTCTCTCAATGACCGGACATTGACAACCTTCCTGCGTGAAGAGTTTGATAAGTGGCAGGTGAAGCCCCACCGCTTGGTGGTAGAAGTCACCGAAACGGCGGCTGTGACCGATTTTACCTCGGCAAGAGGTGTGCTAGAAGAAATCAGACGCTTGGGCTGCCAGGTGGCACTCGATGATTTTGGCGTTGGCTTCAGCAGTTTCTACTACCTGGGGCAGCTACCGTCGGACTATATCAAGATAGATGGGTCATTCATTACCACGCTGTTGGACAGCGAGGAGAGTCGGCTGATCGTCAAAGCCATCGCCGATATTGCTCGGGGGTTGGGCAAGAAAACGGTCGCCGAGTTTGTTGATAAATCTTCTATTCTACCCTTCTTGGCTAATTATAATATCGACTACGCTCAGGGGTTTTATTTTGGTAAACCAATGCTTGCTCGCGACGCAGGATTTGGATGAGCTCTCGCAGCCTCGCTCGATCGCTGGTGTGACGGACGCATTGCTGACGATTTTTCACTTCAGACTGGCACTGTCCGAAGACGACAAGCGGTGTGCCTTTCAGCTCCGTCATCGGGTGTTTTGCGAAGAGCTCGGGTTTTTCAGCATCGATCAGCACGATCGCGTCGAGAGGGACGCATTCGATGACAATGCCCTGCACTGTCTCGTGGCGCATCGCGAAACAGGGATAATCGTCGGATGTTTGCGGGTGGTCAAGGCGACTGGGGATGATGGCGAGGCGGTCATTCTACCCGTCGAGGAGCACTGTTCGCATTTAGGCATCACTATCGATATGGGAGACGTTCCACTCTCCAGGACGCACCTCTGCGAAATATCGCGTGTCGCCATTCCCTACTATTTTCGCACTGGTGGTGGGAGTGGGAGTGCATCGGCGCAGGAGAAGCAGCTGCTGCAACAACACGGTCGTCAGACGTTCATGACCCTCGGTATTGGTCTGAACCTATGCGCTACCGCCCTGAGTGGTCTGCTTGACCGTCCTCACGTTCTAGCGATGATCGAGCCACGCTTTCAGCGCCTGCTGGCCAGGGCCGGGCTGCGTTTCGCCCAGGTGAGCCCGACCGTCGAGCTGCTCGGTGTGCGGGCGGCGTTCTATATCGACCAGCGACGTGCCGAGCGCGAACTCAGCCAGACCTTTCAGCCGCTCTACGCGGCGCTCTACCACGAGCTGGAGCAGCAGTATCGTCTGACTCGCACCGCTAGTTGACTGGCCCCTACCGCCGCGCGCCCCGGCGTAGCACGGCTACTCCAGGGCTTGCCGGTCGCGTCGCGATCAGAGTGCCTCGGCGATTGCCCGGCCCAGGCTTTCGGTGGTGCCCTGGCCCTTGATGTCCGGGGTGAGCAGCGTGCGGTCGTCGCTGGCCAGTACGCGTTCGATGGCGCTGACGATGGCGGCGCCGGCGGCATCGTGCCCCAGATGCTCGAGCATCATCGCGCCGCACCAGATCTGGCCGATCGGGTTGGCAATGCCCTGGCCGGCGATATCCGGGGCGCTGCCGTGGACCGGCTCGAACAGGCTGGGGAACTTGCCCTCGGGATTGATGTTGGCCGAGGGCGCAATGCCGATGGTGCCGGTACAGGCCGGGCCGAGGTCGGAGAGGATGTCGCCGAACAGGTTGCTGGCGACGACGACGTCGAACCAGTCCGGGTGCAGGACGAAATTGGCGGTCAGGATATCGATATGAAACTGATCCACGCCGATTTCGGGGTAGTGCGACGCCATCGCCTTCACCCGTTCGTCCCAGTAGGGCATGGTGATCGAGATGCCGTTGGACTTGGTCGCCGAGGTCAGCTTCTTGCGTGGGCGGCTCTGGGCCAGCTCGAAAGCGTACTTGAGCACCCGGTCCACCCCGGTACGCGTCATCACCGTCTCCTGCATCACCGTCTCGCGCTCGGTGCCCTCGAAGATCTTGCCGCCGATGCTCGAGTACTCGCCCTCGGTGTTCTCGCGCACCACGTAGAAGTCGATGTCGCCGGGGTGGCGGTCCGCCAGCGGGCTCTTGATGCCCGGCATCAGCCGGCAGGGGCGCAGGTTGATGTACTGGTCGAAATGGCGCCGGAACTGCAGCAGCGAGCCCCACAGCGAGATATGGTCGGGTACCTTCTCCGGCCAGCCCACTGCGCCGTAGAAGATGGCGTCGAACCGCGACAGGGTGTCGAACCAGTCGTCCGGCAGCATCTGGCCGTGTTCGAGGTAGTAGTCGCAGCTACCGAATGCGAACGTCTCGAACTCGAGCGCGATATCGAAGCGGCGGGCGGCGGCCTCGAGCACGCGCAGGCCTTCAGGCACCACTTCTGTACCGATGCCGTCGCCGGGGATGACGGCGATGCGATGGGTCTGGCTGGCCATGGGGATTACCTCATGAAGTCGATGAGATGACGGAGCACGCCAGCGGGCGCCTCCTCGGGTAGATAGTGGCCGCAGGGCAGGGCCTCGCCGTCGACCTCGGCGACGGAGACCGCGCGCCATTCGGCCAAGGCGTCGAAGCAGCGCTCGATCACGCCGTGTGCACCCCACAGCACCCGTAGCGGGCGGGTGAGGTGGCGCCCGGCAGTGCGGTCGGCGCGGTCGTGTTCGAGATCGATGCCGCGGGCGGCACGATAGTCCTCGCACAGCCCGTGGGCGGCGCCGGGCAGGGCGAGACAGCGTTGGTACTCGGCAATGGCGGCGGGGTCGAACGGCGCCAGCCCCGCGTGGCGGCTGCCCATGATGCGGGTGACGTACTCAGCCGGTGCGGCTTCGATCCACGACTCCGGCAGCGGCGCCGGCTGGATCAGGAAGAACCAGTGCCAGTAGGCGGTGGCGAAAGTGAGATCGGTCGCCTCGTACATCGCCAGGGTCGGTGCGATATCCAGCACCATCAGCTTGCGTACCCGCTCGGGATGGTCGAGCGCTAGACGATGGGCGACCCGGCCACCGCGGTCATGCCCGCACAGAAAGAAGCTGTCGAAGCCGAGCTTATCCATGACCGCGACCTGATCGGCGGCCATGCGGCGCTTGCTGTAGTTGGCGTGTTGCGGCTCGCCCGGTGGCTTGCTGGCATCGCCGTAGCCACGCAGGTCGGTGGCGACGACGGTGTAATGCTCGGCCAGCGCCGGTGCCAGGCGATGCCAGATGACGTGGGTCTGCGGATGGCCATGCAGCAGCAGGAGCGGCGGACCCGAGCCGCCGATCACGCCGGTAATGGAGACATTCGCGGCGACTTCGATGGTGGCGTGTTCGAATCCTGGGAACATGTTCTCTCCTCGCGCTGCCTGTCTGCAGAGACGCCTGCAGTGTAGGCCCTCTCGCCATGGCGATAATCGGGCTATCATGCAATCCATTGTTGAATACAGGTGGAGAATGGCGTGGCGGCGCTCGACGATCTGGCCTTTTTCCAGCATATCGCCCGGGCGCGCAGCCTGACCGGGGCGGCGCGCGAGCTGGGGGTATCTCTCTCTGCGGTCAGCAAGCGGCTGCAGCAGTTGGAGCTGCGGCTGGGCGTGGCGCTGGCGATCCGCACCACTCGGCGCCTGACGCTCACCCCGGAGGGGGAGCGCTATCTACAGCGCGGTGCGCTGATCCTCGACGATCTCGGCGAGCTCGAGAATTCGCTGCGCGAGCAGGGCTCGGCGCTGAGCGGGCGACTGCACGTCAATGCCACCTTCGGCTTCGGCCGGCGCCATGTGGCGCCGCTGCTGTCGCGCTTCGCCGCCTGCCATCCCCAACTCTCACTGCAGCTGGAACTGAGCAACTTCCCCCGCGGGCTCGATGCCCAGGGCATGGATATCCACATCCGAGTGGGTGAGCCGCCGGATGCACGCTGGGTTGCCCGGCGGCTGCTCGCCAACCGTCGCATCCTGTGTGCGGCCCCGGCCTATGTGGCCAGCCGGCCACCGCTGCGCACACCGGAAGATCTGGCCCAGCACGACTGCCTGGTGATCCGCGAGAACGATACCGACTATGCGTTGTGGCGCTTCGAGACCAAGGCCGACCCGCATGAGCAGCGTACGGTGCGCGTGCACGGCCGGCTGTCGAGCAACGACGGCGAGGCGATGACCCGGCTGGCGCGTGATGGCCACGGTGTGCTGCTGCGCTCCTGGTGGGACGTGCATGGGCTGCTCGCACGCGGGGAGTTGGTCGAGCTGCTGCCCGAGTGGCGCGGCGTGGCCGCGGACTTCCACCTGCTTTACAGCGCGCGTGCGCGAGAGAGCCTGCGGGTCAAACGCTTCGCCGAGTTCATGGTGGCGGAGATGGCGGGGCGGGTGCCGCCGCTACCCTAGCTTGGGTACGACGCGTACCGGCATGCTGCGACTTGCCGTGCGGCGCCCGGGGGTGGCCCGGAAAAAAGCCAGACAAAAAAATGCCCACCAGGGGATGGTGGGCAAATAAGGGATCATTCAAGGGAACACTGACTCAGAGTGCCCGTGTGAGGGATAGTTCCCGGCGTGTCCCCAAAAAATCTCGAAAAAATGTAACGCTTTTTTGCCGTGATGGCGGAGCGCGCTCGGCGCTCCGGCCGGTGCGGCCTCAGCCAGCGTGGATCACAGCGAGAACGCTGCCTTCACCGCCGGCCAGGCGGGCTCGCCGGCGGTGGTCTCGACGCCCTTCAGCATCGTCTGTACCTCTTCTGGATGCGCGGTGATCCACGCCTTGGCCACCGCCTGCTGTGACTCCCCGACCTGGCCGTACTGCTGGATCATCCAGCTCTGCTCGGCCGAGGAGAAGGTGAACTGATCGAAGAAGGTCACCAGGTTGGGATGCGCGTCGGCATATTTGCTGGCCATCAGCGTGCGCACGTCGCTGGCGCCGTTGCCCTTGCCGAACAGATTCTTGCTGTCGCTGAGGTAGTGCATGGGAAACTCGAGGTTCATCCAGTGCGGCTTCCAGCCGACCCACACGATCGGCTCGTGGTTGTCGATGTGGCTCTTGACCGCGCTGAGCATGCCTACCGTGCTGGTGTCGACCAGCGTCCAGTCACCCAACCCCCAGGTGTCGGCGTCGATCGCCTTGTGTAGGATCTCGCTCGCCGCCGAGCCGGCACCGAAACCGTAGATCTCGCCGCCGAATTCGTCGCGATGGGCATCGAGGTCGGCGAACGAGGTGATGCCGCTCTCGTAGACATACTCGGGCACCGCCAGTGTCATCTGCGCGCCGGTCACGTTGGTGGCCAGGCGGCGCACGCTGCCCTTCTCCTCCAGCGGCGCCAGCATCGGCTGCTGGGCCGGCAGCCAGGCCCCCAGAAAGACATCGACGTCACCGCTGTCCATACCCTGGTAGATGACCTGCAGCCCGATCTCCTGAGCCTTCGGATGATAGCCAAGCGTGCTCAGCAACTGGCTGGCGATCTCGGTCTTGACGCTGATACCGGGCCAGGCGGGCGCGCCGAAGACGATACTGTCGTCCGCGGCCTGGGCCGTCGGCATGGCGCTCAGACTCAGGCCGGCGCTCAGCAGCAGGGCGGGCAGGGTGGTCGCATATCTCATTGTCATTCTCCTTGATAGCGGGTAAGGGCTAGCGGTGGTGCGGTCTCTCAGCGTGTCAGCACGCGCAGATGTGACTGCAGCATGTCGAGGTCGAGATAAGTGCCCTGCAGGTGGCGCTTGCCGGTGTTGGGGTCGAAGGCGTGACGCCCGTGCAGCACGCGACGGTTGTCGAAAGCCACCATCTGCCCCGGCGCCAGGCTCAGTTCGACCCGGCGCTGCGGCTCGCGCAGGAGCTGCCAGAAAGCGTGGTAGGCATCGTACCAGGCGTCGATCTGCGCCAGCGGCAGGCTCAGGGTATCGCGAATCCAGTTGTTGAAGCGGATTTCGCGCGGCTCACCGGCGGCATCCAGGTCGATGACCGGCTGGCGCACGGCGATATCGTGACCTTCGTCCTGGAAACGGAAGTCGATCGGCGTCTCGCTGAGCACCCGAAACGCCTGCGGGTCACGCTGACGCAGCTCGCGCGCCGCGGCAAAGCCGTCGGTGAAACTCGATTCGCCACCTTCAGCGTCGTTCTCCAGGCAGTAGAGCAGCTGGATGTCCGGCGGCTGACGCCAGTTGGGCAGATCGGTGTGCAGCTCCAGGCCGATCGCGGTATAGGCCGCGTTGTTCGGATTGGGCACCGAGCGCACATCGAAGCGGGCGCCGAAGTTGGTGGCGCGCTGGGGACCGATGTGTTCGGCGATGCGAGAGACCGTCTCCCGCTCGCGCGGGCCGTCGTCGAGCAGCACCAGGCCGTCGCGCAGCAGCGCCTCGATCCAGCGGCGGCGCCCGGCCTGGCTGTCGTCGAAGTCGGCATAGGCCACGTGGCGCGGCGCGAAGCCGGGCTGCCACGGCTCGGCGCGGGGCAGCAGGGTGTCCCGCGCTTGGCCGGGACGGCGCTGATGCAGCCAGCCGGCATCGAAGCGCGAACGATGGCCGTCGGCCCAGATCAGGCTCAGGCAGTCGGCGGCAACCTCCAGCTCGGCCACCGCATCGTCGTTGCCCAGACGCGCCCACAGCGGGTCGTCGAGCAGCGAGTAGAGCCGCTCTCGGGTCAGCGGGTGGCGGCACGCCGAGCAAGCGCAGTGATCGCGCAGCCAGCGCTGGGGGAACTCGCCTTGACTGCCGTCGGCCCAGGTCAGCACCACTCGCCGTGACTGCCGCCTGGCCTCCACCAGCGCGACGTCGGGCGCGCCCTCGCCCTGGCGATAGCGGCGCAGCTCGGCCATCTCGATGCGCGTGTCGGCGCTCTGGGCAGAAGCGGTGTGGAAGGCATTACCGGATGACAAGACTCGAACTCCCGATGGCGAGGCCATCTCTAGCAGGCGAATGACAGATGAGCGGATAACCGCTGGGCGAGGGGGAGACGCGCGTAGACGCCTCGCGTCTCGCGGTATCGTTACAGAATGCGGATGGCGGCGAAGGGTGACAAACGATTAATCTATCGGCTAAGGCCAAGCTGAGCTAATGCCGGGCTTATTTCGGAAACCGTGTAGGCTGTGTCCGACATCGTCCGCCAGTCGGCGCTTAGGTTCTGCGCGAAAAGTCAGCGAGCGAAGGCAAGACAAGGCAAAAATTGGCGAAAACGGACCGGGCTGGCGCTCCAGTTTACGGGGTGTAAATGAGCATTTTGACCGGGCTGGCGCTCCAGCCGATTTTTAACGCCGTATTGCCGAGCGCAGGTAGTTTTCGTACAAAACCTAGGGCCACTTCTCGACCACAGACCCCGCAGAGAGTCACTATGTCCCAGCTACCCCCGGTGCTCTGGCTACACGCGTTCGAGGCGGCTGCGCGCACGCTCAGCTTCACCGCCGCGGGGCGTGAGCTGGGGGTCACCCAGTCGGCGATCAGTCAGCGCATTCGGCTGCTCGAGGATCGTGTCGGGCAGCCGCTGTTCGTGCGCCACCCGCGCAGCCTGGCGCTCACGCCGGCCGGGCGCGCCTGGCTGCCCAGCGTGCAGGACGCCTTCGCGCGGCTGGCCGAAGGCACCGCCGAGGTGTTCGGTCCCAGTCCCGATGCGCCGATCACCCTGCGCGCCACGCCGGCACTGCAGCAGACCTGGCTGGCGCCGCGCCTGCTGCGCTTCCAGCAGGCGCATCCGCAGGTCACCCTGCGCCTGGTGAGCGCGATCTGGGCGGATGACTTCGGTGCCGAAGGGGTGGATATGGAGCTGCGCTACGGCCACGGCGAATGGCCCGACCTCACCGCGCAGTGCCTGGGGGAAGAACGCCTGCTGCCGGTGTGCAGCGCGGCGCTGGCGCAGCGCCTGGGCGAGCCCGCCGACCTGGCCGGCGAGACGCTGCTGCACGCCGCGGGGTTCGCCGCCGGCTGGCCGAGCTGGCTGGCCCTGGCAGGTGTCGCCGGGCTCGAGCAGCGCTGCCGGGCGATGATCTGCGATACCCACGTGACCACCCTGGCGCTGGCCGGATACGGCGGCGGGATCGCGCTTTCGCATCGGCGCCTGCTCGAGGCGAGCCGCGACCTGGTGGCGCCCTTCGCCCTGGACATGGCCACCGACGAAGCGTTCTGGCTGGTACGCCCGGCCAGTCGCCAGCTGCGCGCCCCGGCGGCGGCGCTGTGGGACTGGCTGCTGGCGGACCACTGAGCCGAGCCGGCCACGGCCCAGGTGGGCTATGCTGAAGACCTTTCCCGCCAACTTCGAGGTGGAGCATGTCCAAGATATCGCGATCCCGCCGTCCGCTGGCCAAGGCGGCGCTGACGCTCGGCCTGGCCCTGATGACGGCGCTGCCCGCGGCCGGCGTCGCGTTGGCGCAGGGTGTCACCGGGGTCGACCCGCACACCGGCAAGCGCGTGTATCTGCCCGACAACAACCACGACGGGCGCGCAGACTACGTGCCGCGGCGCCTGGAGATTCAGGTGGTGCCGGGCATCAACACCGCACCCAATCCGCCGCCGGTGCGTGACGACTCGGCCGGTGGCACGATCTGCCACGGCCGCGACGGCGGTACTACCATCTCCACCGCGCGACGGGTCTGCGATCCCGATGCGCCGAGCGGCGATGGCGGGCCGGGCGCCAGCTCGACCACCACTCGCTCGACTACCACGACGACCACCACGACCACGCGCTCCACGCCGACACGTCCCTCTTCCGGCTCCTCCACCCGGGTCGATTGAGGCGCTTGCCGGCGTGCGGCAGGCGACGCTGCGAGCCGGCCGCGTCGGTGACTGGCTGATCGGTGGTTGGCTGATCAGTGGCTGGCGAAGTAGCGCGTGAAGGCGTCCACTACCTGATCGATATCCGCCTCGGAGACATCGCGGTGGGTGACGAAGCGCGGTGCGTAGAGCGCGCCGACCAGGATATCGCGCGCTTTCAGCCAGGCGTGCAGGTGCTCGGGGTCGAGGGCGTCGCCGCGGGTGAAGCGCACGAACACCATATTGGTCGACTGTGAGGTCACTTCGATGCCATCGATGGCGTCGAGCCCCGCCGCCAGACGCTCGGCCTTGGCATGATCCGCGGCCAGTGCCGGCAGATGATGCGTCAGCGCATACTCGCAGGCCGCCGCCAGCAGCCCCACCTGGCGCATGCCGCCGCCCACCACCTTACGCCAGCGCCGGGCCTGGTCGATCAGTGCCTGGCTACCCACCAGCACCGAACCGGCCGGCGCGCCAAGCCCTTTGGAGCAGCAGATCGAGACGCTGTCGAAGGGCGCGCACAGCGCTTCCAGGGTCGAGCCGCTGGCGATCACGGCATTGCCCACGCGCGCACCGTCGAGATGAGTGGCGAGGCCATGGCGTCGCGCCAGCGCGGTGGCCTGATGCACGTAGTCGGCATCCAGCACTTGGCCGTGGAAGGTGTTCTCCAGCGCCAGCAGTCGGGTGCGGGCGAAGTGCGGGTCGACCGGCTTGATCGCGGCGGCGATCTTCTCCAGCGGCAGGCTGCCGTCGGCGGCGTTGTCGATCGGCTGCGGCTGAATGCTGCCCAGTACCGCCGCGCCGCCGCCCTCGTAGCGATAGGTGTGTGCCTGCTGACCGACGAGATATTCGTCGCCACGCTGGCAGTGGCTCATCAGCGCGACCAGATTGCTCTGGGTGCCGGAGGGGAAGAACAGCGCCGCCTCCTTGCCGGTCTGGTCGGCGGCGTAGCGCTCCAGCTGATGGACGCTGGGGTCGTCGCCCCAGACGTCGTCACCCAGGGGGGCGTCGAACATCACCCGGCGCATCTCGGCGCTGGGGCGGGTCACGGTATCGCTGCGTAAATCGATCATGGAAGCGCCTTTGAGGTGTCGTTGCAGAGGGTCGTGGTTGAGGGTCGCTTCGGCCAGGCGTCGGGTCGAGCGTCGCTCACGCCGGCGGCGATGCCGGGGCGAGCGCCATCAGCAGTGGTGAGCCGGCGAGCGCCTGCTGCAGGCGAGTCGCGAGAATCTCGACGATGGCGTCGTTCTCGCCCACCAGCCGTGTCGTGACCACGTTCAGGCCGGGGGCGCGCGCCATCGCCTGGGTGCAGATCTCGTCGATGTCGCCCCCTTCGCCGGCGTGGCGGCCCGGGGAGAGAAACAGCATCGCGAGGATCACGTCACCCTCGGCCAGCGCGGGCGAGGCCAGCAGGTCTTCCAGCAGCGGCTCGTTGAAGCGGTAGGCGTCGCCCTCGCGGCGCTCCATCGAGGCGAACGTCACACACGCGACCTCGTCGGCCAGCAGCGCGCTCAGTTGCCCGCTGAGGTAGTTGCGCACCGCCGTCACCTCGGGGATCGGGCTGCCGTGGTCGACCAGCACGACACTGGGCTTGGACTGGCCCGTCATGCATTCGCGCACGTTGTCGGCGAGGAGCCGTGCCAGGCGCAAATCCGGCGCCAGCAGCGTATCCACCAGCGGCGGGGCGACCTTCACCGCCAGCCCGGGGTAGTTGGCCTGCACCTCGGCCAGCCGCTCCGGCAGGTAGCGGGTCAGCGCCTGGCTGGGGCCGAAGAAGAAGGGCAGGATCAGCAGCTCGGTCACGCCCGCGGCGGCATGGCGTTCGGCCAGCGGCCCCAGCGAGACGGCCTTGTGCCCGCCGAGCTGCTCGGGGGGGATCTTGAACGAGTGCAGCAGCGACGCGGCCTCGACCGCCTCGCCACTGACCTGGCTCAGGGCTGCGGCGAGCCGGCGCAGATTGAGCGTGGCAGCAGGGCGCAGGGAGCCGTTGTCGACGAGTAGAATCTTTCGCATGGGGCCTCGATAGGGTAACGGCAGAGCCAATCGCTGAATGGCTAGCATACCCGAGCGCTAGCGCTTGGCAGAACCGGGCAGACTGGCCATCGTCTCTCGGCGGTGCGTTTGTTCACGCCAGGCGCTTGGCGCATGATGCCGACGCCTACCGGGTCGATTGAACCAACAAGGAGAGCATGGCATGACACAGTACGCCGTCGTGGCTCACGACTACACCGATGAAAACGCCCTCGCGCGTCGCCTGGCCAATCGCGAGGCGCACCTGGACGGTATTCGTGCGCTCTCCAGGCAGGGAAAATTCCTGAGTGGCGGGGCATTTCTGGATGAGCACGGCAAGATGATCGGCTCCAACGCGCATTTTCAGTTCGAGGATCGCGCCGCGCTCGACGCCTGGCTCGAGACCGAGCCCTATCTGACCGGCCGTGTCTGGGAGCACGTCGACATTCGCGAAGTCAAACTGTTCGACCCCAACACCTAGGGGCTTTACGAAAAGTCGGCTAGCGAAGTCAAGACAAGGCAAAAATCTATGAGAAAGCGGAGTTTACGGGGTGTAAATGAGCATTTTGAGTGGATTTTTAACGCCGTATTGCCGAGCGCAGCCAGTTTTCGTGAAGGGCCTGGGACGATGACCCAAGATCCCGCACTCCCCCAGCGCATTCGCCAACACCTGGCGGCGGTTCCCCGCGAGGCACTGCCGATCACCTATCAGCAGCTCGCCGAGGCGTTGGGCTTGCAGCCGCCGCGCACCATTCAGCGCGTCGCCCAGGCGCTGGAAGCCCTGATGCGTGAAGACGCCGAGCACGGTCGGCCCTTTATCGCCGCGCTGGTCGTCAGCCGCCGCGGGGAAGGGCTGCCCGCGCAGGGCTTCTTCGATCTTGCCGTGGAACTGGGGCGGTTCCCCGTCGATCCGGCGCGACAGGCCGGGGCTTGGCGGGAGGCGTTTGAACGCGCGATGGCAGCGAGATCGGTGTAGAGGCGATCCCAATTCCATTCGACACGCTGTCCGTCGGGCGGGGGCGGGCTATCCGACACGCGGTATCTGGCCGGCTACCGGTGGGTCGTTGGCTACCGGCGGATCGTTGATAGAGAGACGACGCCGACTGGGCGATGACCCCGGTCATCCTCAAGTTTGCGCGAAACGATTGGCCCACTTCACCGTGAGATCGAACGCACCCAGGGCATAAAAGTGGAAGCCCGCCAGGTTGCTGGCCGGATCGCGCTCCTTGGAGGCAGCCAGTGCCTTGACGATCCGGCCCGGATCCTGACCTCGCCAGCTCAGGCCTAGCAATCCTCTCAATCCGGTCATGTTCCTGTGTAGCACCTTGACCGAGGAACCGACCCCGCAAGCCATGGCGTGCTTGAGCAGGCTGGGTCCACTGGCCAGACCGTGCAGGCCGGCATGAATCGGCAACCGATTGCCTTGCTCCCGAATACGACGCTCCCAGGCAATGAAAGGGTCGGCATCGAAGAAAAACTGGGTGACGATGTAGAGCGGTATACCGGTCTCGACCGAAAAGGCATTCTTGATCGCCAAGGCACGGTCGAGCGCTTCCTGCGTCGCCTCGGGGTGACCCTCCGGGTGCCCCGCCACACCGATACGCCGTATGCCGACACGCTCGATGATACCCGACTCCAGCAGCTCGAGCGTGTTGCCGAGCTGGCCGTGAGGCGTGTCGTCGCCGCCGGCCAGCAGCAGGATCTCATCGACAGCGGTCTCTGCCACCAGTTTCGATAGCAAACGCTCGAATTCACGCTTGTCGGCCAGCCTACGGGCGGTCACATGGGGTACCGGTTTGAATCCCATGCCCTGCAATCGCTTGGCGCAAGCCAGCATCTCTGCGTGCGTATTCTTCGGGAATTGGGGAATGAAAATGCGGGTCTCCTCGGGGACGGCACCCCATTCGACCCTGTCTCCAAGTATCGCCTTCGGTGTGGCCTCTATCGAATACCCCTGGGACAGCGGGGTGAATGGCACGCAAGGCCCCTCGTTCAGCGGTGTCGTCACCGCGTCTTTGGGCTTGGCGAATGGCGCCGACATCTTGACCCTCCATCCGGCGGTTTTTTACGCTATTGCGTTCGAATTTTGAAATCGGCCTCAGGCGGAGGGCGGGGGACGTGTGAAACGCGTCATGGCGTCCTGCCCGAAGTAGCGCTTCAACAGGTCATAAAGCGCGGGATAGACCTCGATCAGCTGATCCGGGGCGGTGAAGAAGAGCTCGCAGCAGACCGCGAAGCACTCGCCGGGGTGGGTGGCGGCGTAGTCGTCGATCGGTGTCTCTTCGCCGCGGGCGAGGTGCGCCTGCAGGTCGTCCCACACCGCGGTGAAGATGCGATGCCACTCCTGGGCGGTGACTTCGCTCGCGGCGGCCAGCGGCGGAAAGCCGTCGACATCGTGGGAGTTGCCCAGGTCGAGCTTGTGGGCGAACTCGTGGATGATCACGTTGTAGCCGGAGTAGTCGCCGCTGGCGCCGACCTCGGGGGAGGCCAGCACCACCGGGCCGCGCCAGGAGGTCTCGCCGGCGCGCTCGTCCTCGTACTCGTGCATCACGCCGAAGTCGTCCAGCTCCTCCACCCGGCGGTGGAAGGCGTCGGCGACCAGCACGATATCGTGCACGTTGGCGAAGGCGGCGCTGGCGTCGTCGTCGCTCCAGGCCAGCGTCAGCAGACAGGCTTGGGCGGCGATCGCCAGTTGGGCGGCGAGATCGTACTCGACCTCCTCGGACGCCGCCCACTGCCAGCGGTGCAGCTGCTGCCAGGCGCGCTCACCCAGGCGTGCGGCGTCGCTGTCGTCGAGGTCGGCGAGCAGCGGCAGGCCCTGGCGTACCGCCTGCCAGCACGCCGCATCGAACGCGGGAGCACCACGCCGAATGGGCCACCAGCCCGGCCGCTTCACGCGCGCCTCTCCGTGGTGGCGTTACGCTCGCCTCGCCGCATGCCTCAGCTCTCTTCCTGACGCGCTCCGGACTTCCACGACCAGTCGCGCAGGCGCAGGTCGTAGAGGTCCAGGCGGCGATCCTTGAGGTTGGTCACCGCGCCCTCGTTGCGGACCAGCTTGAGCTTGGTCAGGTCGAGATCCGAGAACATCACCATCTCGGTGTTGGGCGTGGTCTCGGAGAGCACCGCATCGTGAGGGAAGGCGAAGTCGGAGGGCGAGAACACCGACGACTGGGCGTACTGGATGTCCAGGTTCTCGATCGAGGGCACGTTGCCGACGCTACCGCACACCACCACGTAGCACTCGTTCTCGATCGCCCGGGCCTGAGCGCAGTGGCGCACGCGCAGATAGCTGTTCTTGGTGTCGGTCCAGAACGGCACGATCAGCACGTCCATGTCCTGCTCGGCGAGCAGCCGCGGCAGCTCCGGGAACTCCACGTCGTAGCAGATCAGGATGCCCACGCGGCCGGCATCGGTCTCGAACACGCACAGCTCGTCGCCGCCCTCGACCACCCAGTCACGGCGCTCCTGAGGAGTGATATGGAGCTTGGCCTGGCGGTCGACGCTGCCATCGCGGTGGCACAGGTAAGCGACGTTGTAGAGCTTGCCGTCCTCGCCCTTCTCCACCATCGAGCCGGCAACGATATTGATGTTGTAGGAGACCGCCATGCGCGAGATCTCGTTCTTGAAGCGCTCGGTGAAGCCGGCCAGGAACTGAATCGCCGCGACCTGATCGGTCTGGTCGGTCAGCCCCATCAATGGCGTGTTGAACAGTTCCGGAAAGACCGCGAAGTCGCTCTGATAGTCGGAGATGGCGTCGACGTAGAACTCGACCTGCTTGAGGACCGACTCGACCGAGTCGAACTCGCGCATCTGCCACTGCACCGCGCCCACCCGAATCTGGGTGCGCCGGGTGTCGATCACCAGGCTGGCCGGTTCGTAGAGGATGTTGTTCCACTCCAGCAGGGTGGCGTAGCCCATCGACTTCTCGTCTTCGGGCAGATACTTCTTCAACAGCCGTTTGACCAGGAAGTCGTTGGCCAGCTGGAACGACAGGATGGGGTCGTAGAACTCCTTGCGCGCGACCCGCTCGATGTACTCCGCCGGCGACATCTCCTCGGCGTGCTGGTGATAGTTGGGGATTCGCCCGCCCGCCAGGATCGCGCGCAGGTTCATCGAGCGGCACAGGTCCTTGCGCGCTTCATACAGGCGCCGGCCGAGGCGATAGCCACGGTAGGCGGGGTCGATCAGCACGTCGAGACCGTAGAGCGCATCGCCCTCGGGTTCGTTGAGAATGATCTCGCGGTGGCCGATCAGCTCGTCGTACTTGTGCGGGTTGGAGAAGCGGTCGTAATCGACCCGCACGGTGAGCGCGACGCCGACGATCTTGTCGTCGTCCTCGATGATGATCTGGCCATCGGGGAACTCGTCGATCAGCTTGTCGATGGTGTGCTGGGACCAGGCACCGCCGATGTCGTCGTAGACGGCGTCCATCAGCCGCTTGAGCTGCGGATAATCCGCGCAGGCGAGGTTACGCAGGTTGAGATGCAGTTCTTCCAGAGACATTGAGCGGCTATCTCCATCCGGGCCAATAACGGTCGGCGCACATTGGCGTGAAAAATGGGCTTATAGAGACAAAGTCTAACACGTCGCGTTCCCCGCCGAGTGGCGTCGCTTGGGTGGGCAGAACCGGCCCGTGCCTGCGCCCTCGGCGGGTTGCCGACTTCAGAAAGGCTGTCATCTGCCGACAATAATGCAGACATTCTAATTTTTCTTCGAGCGGTGGGACGCGTGGCAGCCACGCCGCCCACCCCTGAGACCCGGTATGCAGCGATGGCGACAGATAGGGCTGGGACTGGTGCTGATGAGCATGAGTCTGGCGGCCCAGGCGTTTCATGCAAGCGACGACGGCCGCCTCACGCTGAGCGGTTTCGGCACCCTGGGGCTGGTTCACAGCGACAATTCCGATGCCGAGTTCCTGCGTGACATCGGCCAGCCCAAGGGCGCCGGAGAGGGGTGGAGTGCGCGGGTCGACAGCCTGCTAGGGGCGCAGCTCGAGTGGCGTTTCGAGCCGCGTTGGGACCTGGTGGTGCAGGGGATCAGCCGCTACCACGACAGCGGCAATTACCGCCCCGAGCTGAGCTGGGCGTTCGTGCGCTATCGCCCTGACCCCGCGCTGCAGCTGCGCGCCGGGCGTCTGGGTTGGGATGTTTTCCAGCTCGCCGATTCGCGCTACGTGGGTTACGCCTACCCCTGGGCGAGACCCCCGGTGGATCAGTTCGGCATGCTGCAGTTGACCCATATCGACGGCGCCGACATCACCTTCAAGCAGCCGCTGGGCAGCGACCTGGTGCGGCTCAAGCTCTACGCCGGGCGCTCCGAGAGCCGCATCCACGTGGTCGATGACCTGGTCGCGGACTTCGATGCCGACGCCGTCTACGGCGGACACCTCGACTACGAGCACGGCCCCTGGCGCCTGCGCACCAGCTATACCGAAGTGCGCTCGGACGTGGACTACACTGGTGGGCTGGTGAACGAGATCGACAGCCTTCAGATACCCGGGTTGGATGGCGAGCGCGAGGTCGAACGCGCGCTCGGCTTCTCGCGGCTGCGGCTGTTCTCGTTGGGGGCGCTGTATGACAGCGGCCCGCTGCAGGTACAGGCGATGTGGAACCGTAGCCGTACCGCGCGCTACCACGGCCGGATCGATTCGGCGCTGCTCTCGGTCGGTTACCGGTTGGGGCAGGTGACGCCCTATGTCGCGCACTCCCGTGCCATCACGTCTTCCACCCATCCCGACGTCACCGATATCGACCAGCGCACCTGGACCTTCGGTACGCGCTTCGACGTCGCCAGGGATATCGCACTCAAGGTGCAGCTCGATCGTATCGATACACACAGGCCTGGCTTCTTGTGGCGTGGCGACAGCGACTGGGAGGGCGGTTGGAGCTCGATCTTCAGTCTCGGGCTGGACTTCATCTTCTAGGAACCTGGGCATGATTCGCGTGCGCGCCTGTCTTCTCATAGCGCTACTGACGCTGACGCTGACGCTTCCGGCGAAGGCGGATATCGCCATCGTGGTCGAGGCCGGCAGCGGCGTCGGTCAGCTCACCCGCAGCGAGGTGGTCAATATCTTCATGGGCCGTTATCGCAAGCTGCCCAATGGCAATCCGGCGCTGCCGCTGGACGTGGCACCGCTCAAGGTGCGTTTCTATCGTGCGCTGGTGAACAAGAATCTGGCCGAGATCAACGCCTACTGGGCGCGCCTGGTCTTCTCGGGCGAGGCCTCCCCGCCGCAGCAGGTAACGACGGCCGTCGAGATGCGCCAGCTGGTGGCGCACAATCCGAGCGCCGTCGGTTATCTCGACAGCCGCGAGGTGGGTGACGATCTGCACGTCGTGCTGATACTGAGCGAGTGAGCGATGTCGCGACTGCTGATGCTGTTACAAACCCGCCTGGCGCTGCGCACCACGGCGATCATTTTGCTGATCGTGGGCCTGCTGGGCGTCGCCTTCCTGCTGCTGGCGGTGCACTTTCGCGCCCAGAGTGTGCATCGGGAGCAGCAGGCGCGCCTCGAGGGCCTGCTGACCACGGTCGAGCGCACGGCACAGATCGCCTGCTTCCTGAACGGCGAGGAGCTGGCGCGGGAGCTGGCCGATGGCCTGCTGAGCAACGACATCGTGCATGCAGTACGCATCGAATCCCTCGACGGCAAACTGCTGATCGGTCGGGGCGGGCCGATCGACAGCCCCAACGATGCCCTGTTCACGCGCGAGATATCGTCGCCGTTCGAGCCCGAGACACCCCTGTGCCGCCTGATCATCGATCCCGACCAGCGCTATATCGATGGTCTGGTCGGTCAGGCCTCGCGCTTTGTCGGCGGTGCGCTGCTGCTGCAGCTGCTGGGGATCGGCTTCTGTGTGGTGCTGGTGGTGGTGCGCTACGTGACCCGCCCGATCACCGGGTTGTCGCAACGGCTGCGAGCGCTGGAGGCGGAAACCGGGCAGAAACTGCAGGCGCCGCGGGGTAACCGCGACGACGAGATCGGTCAGTTGGTGAACAGCGTCAACGCCATGATCGATAACCTGGTCCAGAGCCTCGACGCCGAGCGCTGTCTGCGCCTCGAGCGCGAGGTCGAGGAGCGCCGCTACCGGGCGATCTTCGACAATGTCGAGACGGGAATCTTCGAGGTCGACGACGATGGCACGATCCGCGTCGCCAACCCCGCCTTCCGGCGTTTGTTCAAGCTGCCCGCCAAGCGCGACCTGACCCGTCACCCGATCGACTTCGCCACCCTGGTCGACCCCGAGGGCAGCTTTGGCGCCAGCCCGGCCACGGTGGTCGCCGGCGGCCGTGGGCAGCAGTGGGAGGTGGCGCTGGGCGACGAGGAGCCGCGGCGCTGGGTCAATCTGGTGCTCAACCCGCTGGAGGCCGGGCGCTTGCAGGGGGTCGCACATGATGTCACCGCGCGTAAGCGCGCCGCGGACGCGGCCGAGCAGCTGGCGGTGACCGACCCGCTGACCGGGCTCGGCAACCGGCGTGGCTTCGATCGCCGTCTGGCGGTGATGGGGCGCCATCATCGGCTCTACCCGGATCGTTGCCACGCCCTCGTGCTGCTCGACTTCGATCACTTCAAGCAGATCAACGACACCCACGGTCACCACGCCGGAGACCGTGTACTGCGCCACGTCGGCGGCGAGCTGGCGATGCTGCTGCGCCAACGCGACTACGTGGCGCGGTTGGGCGGTGACGAGTTCGTGCTGCTGCTGGAAGGGTGCGGGCAGCGCGACGAGGTCGAGGCGCTGCTGGCGCGCTTCGTCGCGGGGCTGCAGACCCCGATCGAGCTCGAGTCGGGGGTGGCGATCACCATCGGGGTCAGCATCGGGGTGGCGCTGCTCGGGGTGGATACCGAGGAGCCGCAGCAGGCGCTGCTGCTCGCCGACCGCGCGATGTACGCGGCCAAGCGCGCCGGGCGCAATACCTGGCGCTTCCACACGTCCGACGGCAACGGCTGAGCCGCGCTCAGCCCGGTCGGCGCATCTGGAAACGCTGCGCCTCGGCGGCCTCGAAGTAGTCCGCCGGACCGCCGCCGCGCAGGATCGGGCGCGCGGCGGCGGTCTGATAGATGCCATCGACCAGCAGGGCAGGATCGATGTGCACCCCGACCACCTCGCCCAGTACCAGCCAGTTGTCGATCTCTTCCCCAGCGGCGGAGCGCAGCCGCAGCGTCTGGCTCAGACGGCACTCGAAAACCACCTGGGCTTCGCCCACATGGGGCACCGCGACGACCTGGGAGGCGCTCGGGGTGAGCCCGGCCAGGCTGAACTCGTCGACCTCCGGGGCCACCGACGCCGCGCTCTGGTTCATGGCTTCGGCCAGAGGGCGGGTCGCCAGCTGCCAGCAGAACTCGCCGGTGCGTTCGATGTTGCGCACGCTGTCCTTGTAGCCGGCACTGGAGAAACCGATGATCGGCGGGGTATCGGCGAAGGCGTTGAAGAAGCTGTAAGGGGCCAGATTCAACTGCCCCGACGCGTCCTGTGACGAGATCCAGCCGATCGGGCGCGGGCCGATGATCGCCTTGAACGGATTGTGCGGCAGGCCATGCCCCTCTCGGGGCTGGTAGAAGTGGGCGTTGCTGGGCATAGCGAAAGATTCCTGAGGGGACGCGATGACGTGGCGGCAGTGGCCGCCGCCGGCACCATGCCCGCGGCGACGATGAGGGGAGACTGGGTTTGGCGCTATTTGCGCACCACGCGATAGACGATCAACAGCACGATGGCGCCGAGGACGGCGATCGCGAAGCTGCCGAGGTTGAAGCCGGAGACGCTGCCGAAGCCGAGTGCGGTGCCGATCCAGCCACCCACGACCGCACCCAGGATGCCGAGGATGATGGTGACGATGAAGCCGCCCGGATCCTTGCCCGGCATGATCAGCTTGGCGATGGCGCCGGCGATCAGACCGAAGATGATCCACGTGATGATGCCCATGAGTGCCTCCTGGCTGGGTTGGCGCCTGCCGAGATGGCGCGCCTTAGCGAGTAAAGGGGTCTATGGCTGACAGTATCTATCCTGGTCAGAAGCTAGTCGGCGTCGCCGCGCCCGGCAAGCGCCTGACAAAGGCCTAGCGTGGCGGGGTCGCGCTTCAGGCTGTGCGGCCAGCGAGAAAGGTCAAAGTGCGCCCATGGGCCAGCGCCGCGGCCTGCTGGTGATAGCTCGCCCGCGACCAGCAGTTGAAGCCGTGCTCGGCGCCGTCATAGAGATGCACCTCGACCTCGCGGTTGGCGGCGAACGCGTCGCGGGTCTGTTCGACATGATCGAGCGGGATATGATCGTCCTCGGCACCGAAGTGGAACTGGGCCGGTACCGCGAGCTCGCCGGCGCGATCGAGATACTCGGTGAGGCCACCGGCGTAGTAGCACACCGCGGCATCGACGCCCGCATCCAGCGCACACAGGTAGGAAAGCACACCGCCCATGCAGTAGCCCACCGAGGCGATCGGCCCTTCGCACACCGGGCTTGCACGCAGTGCCCGGGTGGCGGCGCGCAGGTCGCTGATCACGGTGGGGTAGTCCAGCGCCTGCTTGTGCGCCACGGCGGCTTTCCAGTCGTCACCGTCATAGCCCAGCTCGACCCCTGGCGCTTCGCGCCAGAAGACATCGGGCGCGATGACACTGTAGCCATCCATGGCGTACTGCTCGGCGACACCGCGGATATGGCCGTTGACGCCGAAGATCTCCTGGATCAGCAGAATGCCGGGGCCCTTGCCCTTGTGTGGCAGCGCCTGATAAGCCTTGAACGTCTTGCCGTCCTCGGCGGTGATCTCGATCCATTCGGTCTTGATGTGGGTCTGGGGCATGTCTGGCTTCCTGTACGGGGTAAATGATCTTGGCCGGCGAGGGGCGTCTTGCCGGCAGTGGCCGCTGAAACGGCGCCCGGCGGCGCGCCGGACAACCCGGGGAAAAGTATAGCAGGCTATCTAGCATCGGCCGGGGAACGCGGCCGTCACAGGGAGAGGGACGCATGCCGCCACTCGATGCCACCACGCTGGTCGCACAGCTCGGCGGGCTGATCGCGCTGGGTTTCATCATCCTGGCCTTTGCCAGCCGCCAGGACGATCGGCTGCTGCTCCACCTGATCTTCGCCAATGTCGCCTTTGCCGTGCATTTCCTGCTGTTCGGCGAGTGGACGGCGGCGGGTATCACGCTGTTGGTGATCGTGCGGATTCTGCTGGCGCGCCACTATCGCGGCGACTGGCGGGTGATGCTCGGCATGCTGGTGCTCAACCTGGCGGTGGCGCTGGCCGCAGCGCGCGGTCCAGCGGACCTGTGGCCGCTGGTGGCGACGCTGTTCGGTACCGTGGGCATGTTCATGCTGCGTGGCATCCCCATGCGGCTGTGTCTGGCCGCAGCCGCGCTGGCATGGCTGATCAACAACGCGCTGATCGGCTCCCTCGGCGGCATCGTCGCCGAACTGCTGGCGCTGGTGACCAACCTGGTGACGATCTGGCGGCTACGGCGCTGGTGCTATCAGTCCAGGGTCTGAATCACCTGCGCCAGGCCCTGCTGCATATGACGGGCGATATAGCTGAGCGTTGCCTCCAGCGAGTCACCCTTGGCGTGTTCCAGGTAGCTGTCGTGCGATTGGCGGGCCGGTCCGGGGCGGTTGTGTGCGCGCTGGTGCAGCACGAAGTAGCACTGCAGGTGCGGTTTGATGCGCGACCAGGCATCGAGCAGCAGAGGGTTGCCGCTGAGCTCGTAGCACCATTGATGCAGCGCGAGCTCGCGGTCGATCGCCTGTGCACCGTCGCCGGCATCGATCGCCTCGAGCAGGCGCGCATGGCGCTGCTCTAGGTCGTCGAAACTGGCCGCGGTGCGCTTGGGCCAGAGGCTCGTGAACGCCATCTGTTCCAGGCCGGTACGGTACTCATAGAGCTGATGCAGCCCCTCGGGTGTGAGTTCGAGCACGCGTACGCCCTTGTAGGGTTCGCTGATCAGCAGGCCGATATTCATCAGATGGCGGATGGCTTCGCGCAGCGGCGCGCGGCTGACGCCGAGCTGCTGGGCCAGCGCATTCTCGGTCAACCGCGTACCGGGGGCGATGGTGCCATTGGCGATCAGTGTCTGCAGGCGCTGGGCGGTCTGCTCCCAGAGCGTCTGGCGGGCCGGAATCTGCGCGATATCGGTCGATAGCATGCGTTTCTCAAAGTGGCGTGAGTTATGACGTCAGCCCTTGAGGTAGTCGTCGTAGAGACCCGTCAGACGCTGCATCAGGCTGGCGTCACGGCGGTTCACGATAGCATGTCCGTCGATGTGATAGACCGGTGTCAGACCACCCAGCGTGCCGGTGACGAAAGCCTCGTCGGCGGTGTAAGTCTGCGCCAGGGTGAAGTCCAGCTCGCGCACCACGATACCCGCCTGCCGCGCCAGACGCATGACCGTCTTGTGGGTGATGCCATTGAAGTTGTAGCGCCCGGTGGAAGTCCACAGCTCGCCGTCGCGAACGATGAAGAAGTTGGTCGAGTTGCAGCTGGCGACGAAGCCATGCGGGTCGAGCATCAGTGCTTCGTTGGCGCCAGCATTGATCGCCTGAATCAGTGCCTGAATGAAGTTGAGCCGGCTATGGGAGTTGAGCCGCAGATCGAAGACGTCGGGGCTGCTGCAGCGAAAGGTCGAGGTGAATAGCGTCAGGCCCTGCGCCTTGGTGGCCTTGTCCACCACCTTGTGCTCGGCGACGATGACGATGGTGGCCTTGCCGCGCAGGAAACGCGGGTCCTGGTTGGGAGTACTCTTGAGCCCGCGGCTCACCATCAGCCGAATATGCACGCCATCGTGCATGCTGTTCTTGTCCAGAGTTTCCCGAATCAGGTCGACCAGCTCGTCGCGGGTGACACCGATATCCAGCGAGATAGAGGCGGCGCCTTGATAGAGCCGCTCCAGATGCTCGTCGAGCGCGATCAGCCGGCCATCGACCAGTCGGATGCCTTCCCAGACGCCGTCGCCGAGGACGAAGCCGCTGTCGAAGATCGATACCGTCGCCTGGTGCTTGGGTTTGAATTCGCCGTCGACATAGACGATCACCTCTTCGTTGCGGGTATCGGCCACGTAGGATTGCGAGCTGCCAGTAGTGTGAGTCATGCGGTTTCCTTCCATGCTGTACGGTCAGGCGGCGGGTTCTGTTTCCGGGGCGGGCTGCGGCCGCTGCCACATGGCGAAGCCGGTGAAGCCATAGAGCAGCGAGAACACCATCACCAGCCAGTGGTACCAGAGGAACGGCAGGTAATCGGTGGTCGCAACACCGGTAGTGGTGGCCATGAACACCGCGCCGCTGGTCCAGGGAATCATTGGGGTCGAGAGCGTGCCGCCGGCCTCGACGTTGCGCGACAGCACCACCCGCTGCAGCCCGAGCCGGTCGTAGATGTTTCGTGTCATCGAGGCCGCGGTGAAGATCGCCACGTAGGCGGCGCCGCCGAAGATCGTGCCGAAAAAGCCACATGCCATGGTGGCCAGGGTCAGCCGGCCAGTGCTGCGGTGGACCATGCGTGTGAGCGCGGTGGCGATGGTATCGAGGACGCCGATACGCTCCATCAGACCCCCCAGCCCCAGTGCGAAAATGACGATGGCGATCACCGGTAGCATCGAGACGATGCCGCCGCGATTGAGGATGCTGGCGAGATAGCCCGAGCCGTAGTCGCCCTGATTGCCGGCATACAGCGTGGTCACCGCCTGCAGTGGCGTGGCGCCCTGAGCCAGCCAGGCACAGAGCACGCCGAGCACGGCGCCAATCGCGATCACTGGCAGCGCGGGCTTGCGCAGTGCCAGCAGCACCAGCGTGGCGAGTATCGGCAGTAACAACCAGGGAGAGAGCATGAAGTGCGCATCTAGCTGAGCCATGACCGCGTCCGCCTGCTGCATGTCATAGCCGCTACGGGAAAGGTGATTCCCGGCCAGGGCGAAGCCGAGCGTGGTCAGCGTGACGCAGGGCACGCCGGTGTAGAGCATCGAGCGCACGTGCTCGATCAACGGCACTTCGCACAGCGAGGCGGTGAGTACCGTGGTATCGGAGAGGGGCGAGAGCTTATCGCCCACGTAGGCGCCGGAAATCACCGCGCCGGCGACGAGCGGTAGCGGCAGTTCGAAGCCGTGCCCGATACCCATCATGGCGATGCCGATGGTGCCCACGGCGCCGAACGAGGTGCCGGTCACCAGCCCGGTTGCGGCGCAGATCAGGAAGGCGGCGGGCAGGAACCAGGCCGGGTCGATCAGGGCAACACCGTAGTAGATCACGCTGGGAACGATGCCAGCTGCGATCCAGGCACCGATCAGCGCGCCGACGGTGATGATGATCATCACCCCCTCGAGGCCGCTGCGAATACCGTCGAATGCACCCTGCTGGAGCGAGTCATAGGCGTGGCCGAGGCCCTTGCCGATGGCGAACATCGCAAACCAGGCAGCGAACAGCGCCAGTGCGACGGGCATCTTGAGTAGCAGCACCGTCGACATGATGGCGGCGAAGCTGGCGAGAATCAGGCAGAGCGCGACCGGGCCCGGACGACGGGCAGATTGTGGCCTCATGGGACACCTCGAACGTTATTGAGCTTGTTATGCGGTGTGCGTCAATAAATTGTATACAGCATACAATGTGTGCGACTCAAGCCGAAGAGGTCGAAAAGTCATCACAGAGGCATGCCGGAAAGGCGACCGCATCATTCAGAGCTCGACAGATCGATTTGGGTGATAAGAGCGGTAATGGGCGGCGAGGCGACGTGAGGCACGAGCCATGGCGAGCAGCGAGGAGGCTGGTCGTGAAGGAAGTGAGCGGCTGGGGGGAGTGCTGAGTCAGAGATGATCAGCGCCTGACGCATGAGCGCAGGCGCCAGTCAGCATGGCCATCACAGCGAACGAGACGGCCATGCATCGAAACGCTAGGCCGGCTGGCGGCGGTCTGCGAGTACCCGACGTCCGCGGATGCAGTCGGCCTCGTGGGGCTCGTCGACCCACGGCTCGGCGATACCTTGTTCGATCCAGCTCGCTACCGCCGGGTGCGCCAGCAGGCGCTCGGCGTAGTCGCGGGCCGCGCCCTCCAGGCAGATGCAGTAGCCATGCACGCGCACTGCTATCGGGGCGAACATCGCGTCCACTGCGGTGAAGCGCGCACCCGCCAGCCAGGGGCCGCCGAAGCGCGCGATGCCTTCCTGCCACAGGGTGTCGAGGCGGGCAATATCCCGCGCGAGGGCGGCGCTGGGTTCACCCAGCTCGATGCGCAGGGCGCAGCTCATCGAGCACTCATCGCGCAGCGCGAATAAGCCCGCATGCATCTCGGCACTGGCGCAGCGGGCCCAGGCGCGTGCCTCGCGCGCCTGCGGCCAGGCTGCTGGATGGCTTTCGGCGATGTACTCCATGATCGCCAGCGACTCCCACACCGCGCTGTCGCCATCATGCAGACAGGGCACCTTGGCGGTGGGTGAGAATTCGGCGAAGGCTGCCTGCTTGCCGTCCCCTTCGAACGGGGTCATCACCTCCTCGAAGGGGATCTCCAGCGCGTGCAGCAGCACCCAGGGGCGCATCGACCAGGATGAGTAGTTCTTGTTGGCGATAAAGAGCCGATACGTCATATCCACCTCCAGGGCTGTGTCGCCACGAGTATGCGCTGAGCCGGTGGGAGCGGGAAAGCGTCGCGCGCCTACATGCCAAGCTTCGCGTTGCAATGGCGTTTCGTCTGACGCAACATTCGTCGCTGATCGATGGTCCATTCCGGTGAAGAGAGTCTCCATGGCACAACGACGAGTCGAGGCGGTGGAGCGCGCCCTGACGCTGCTTGGCGCGTTCTCGCGAGATCGGCACGAGTTGACGTTGACCGAACTGGCCAATGCCACCGGCTTCTACAAGAGCACCATCCTGCGGCTGATGGCCTCGCTCGAACATTTCGGCTATGTGGCGCGCGACGAGCGCGGGGTCTATCGGATCGGCCCGGCGGTGCTGACGCTGGCGCCGCTGGCAGTGGAGGGGCCGCAGCTGGAGCGTCTGGTCCGGCCGGTGCTGGTGGCACTGCGTGATGCCAGCGAAGAGACCGCGGCGTTCCACGTACGCGATGGTGAGGCAAGGATCTGTCGGTTGCGCGAGAACGGCCACCTGGAACTGCGCCACCACCTCGACGAGGGCGTGCGCCTGCCAATCGGGGAAGAGGCCATCGATCAGGCCCTGGGTGGCGAGCTGCCGGCGGGGCAGTTGGCGCTCTCCCAGGGTGGACGTCAGGCCGGACTGTCGACGGCGGCGATCGCTGTCTACGATGGTGAGGGTGAATTGAGAGGCGCGCTGTCACTCTCCGGGCCCAGTGCGCGGATCGACGCGCGGATCGAGGTCCACCACGCGCCACTGCTGATCGAGGCCGCGGCGCGTCTGTCACGCGACTGGCCGCGCGGGCTCATTCCTCTCTGATACCGCCGGGGCGGACACCTCGAATTGACGCCGGTTTTATCGGCGCGACTGAAGCGTCAAACTAGGCGCGGTCACCGGGTGATGCCGTTTCACCGGTGGCTACTCGAGCGATGCCGAGGCATCTTTTTTTCTGGCTGGACGACCCCTTATGGCGCTACGACAATCGACCCGGATCAACAAGTACATCAGCGAGAGCGGCATGTGCTCACGCCGTGAGGCCGATCGCTTCGTGGAGCAGGGCAACGTCTGGATCAACGGCCGCCGCGCGACCACCGGCGACCAGGTGGTGGCGGGTGATCGGGTCAAGGTCAACGGCCAGGAGATCGAGCCGCGGGAGGCGGAGGATCTGGTACTGATCGCGCTGAACAAGCCAGTGGGGATCGTCAGTACCACCGAGTCCAGCGAGAAGGACAACATCGTCGAGTTCGTCAAACACGGCGCGCGCATCTTCCCGATCGGCCGGCTCGACAAGGATTCCCAGGGGCTGATTCTGCTGACCAACGACGGCGATCTGGTCAACAAGATCCTGCGCGCGCACAACCAGCATGAAAAAGTCTATCGGGTGACGGTCGACAAGCCGATCACCGACGACTTCATCGCGGGTATGCAGCAGGGGGTGCCGATCCTCGGTCAGGTGACCAAGCGCTGCCAGGTCAGCCGCGAGTCGACCTTCGTCTTCACCATTACGCTGGTGCAGGGGCTCAACCGCCAGATACGCCGCATGTGCGAGTACTTCGGCTACGAGGTCACGCAGTTGATCCGTACCCGGATCATGAACATCTCGCTCAAGGGGCTGGCGCTGGGTGACTGGCGGGATCTCACGCCAAAGGAGATCGATACGCTCATCGCGTTGACCCGCGACTCCGGCAGCGAAGCCGAGCCGGAGCGCACGCCCAAGCGCGCGCGCAGCGGCAGCGCTGCGAAGCCGGCGACCGGCAAGCCTCGCGCCGGTGGCAAGTCCGCTCCCGGCAGCAAGCCGTCTTCCGCTGGCAAGCGTGCCGGCCGTGATGCTGCCAGAGGCGGAGCGGCCAGTGCCAAGAAGCGCGGCAGCGCCAACGCCCGCTCCGGCCCGAAGAGCGGCGCCGCCGGCAAGCCTGGTGCCAAGGGCAAACCCGGAGGGAAAGGCAAGCCGAGCGTCACTGGCAAACCCGGCGGCAAGCCCGCCGCCAAGGGGCGCGGCGGAAAGCCAGGGGCGCCCAACGCCAAGGGCCCGCGCGGCAAGAAGCGCTAGGTCGGGCGCTTAGCCGATGGCTTTCACCGCGGCCTTGGCCACCTGTACGTCCTGCTCCGGCTTGACCCCGGAAATCCCCACGCTGCCGATCACCTCACCGTCGACGATCACCGGCACGCCGCCTGCGAGCAGCGCCTGCATGGGCGCGCTGACGAAGGCGGTGCGGCCATTGTTGATCATCTCTTCGAAGACTTGAGTCTCCTTGCGGCCGATGGCGGCATTGCGGGCCTTCTCGCTGGCGATGCCGGCGCTGAAGGGGGCGGCGCCGTCGAGCCGGCGCAGGCCCAGCAGATGGCCGCCGGCGTCGGCCACGGCGATGGTGACCGCCCAGCCCTGGGCCTCGGCTTCACGCTGGGCGCTGTCCAGCAGGGCGTTGACGTCGGCGAGTTCGAGTACGGATTGGGTCTTCATGGTGTGGCTCCTGGGGAAACTGACAACAGGGGATTGTGAGTCATGCCTGGGGCGCGGCCAGACGCTCGTCGACCAGCTCGATCCAGTGGCGCACCGGGGTGCGCCCGGCGCCATCGAGGTGGCTCTGACAGCCGATGTTGGCGGTGACGATAGTGTCGGGCTGGCCGGCCTCCAGGGCCTCCAGCTTGGCGTCGCGCAGCTGGCGCGACAGCACCGGCTGGGTGATCGAGTAGGTGCCCGCCGAGCCGCAGCAGAGATGGGCATCGCGTACCGGCGCGAGATCGAAACCGAGACGTGTGAGCACGCCTTCCACCGCCCCGCCGAGCTTCTGCGCGTGCTGTAGTGTGCACGGGCAGTGGAAGGCGAGACGCTGGGCGTCGTTGGCGGTGGTACTCCCGGCCAGCGCTTCGAGATCCTCCTCGCGCAGGATCTCGACCAGATCCTTGGCCAGCTCGCTGACGCGGCGGGCCTTGTCTGCATAGGCGGGGTCGTCGGCGAGCATCTCGCCATACTCCTTGACGAAGGCGCCGCAGCCGCTGGCGGTCTGCACGATCGCCTCGGCGCCGTCTTCGATCAGCGGCCACCAGGCGTCGATATTGGCGCGCATGCGCGCCCGCCCCGTGTCCTGGGCGTTGAGATGGAAATCGATCGCGCCGCAGCAGCCGGCGTCGCGCGCCGCGCGCACGCCGATACCCAGGCGGTCGAGCACGCGCGCGGTGGCGTCGTTGGTGTTGGGTGCCAGGCCGGGCTGCACGCAGCCTTCCAGGATCAGCATCTGGCGGGCGTGACGCTCGGGCGCGGGGCGTGCCCGGCGCGGTGCCGGTCGCGGTGGGATCTTGTCGCGCAGCGCGGCTGGAGCCAGCGGACGGAAGGTCTGGCCCAGGGCCAGCAGGGCCTGGAAGCGCTTGGGCTCGGCCAGCGCCTTGCGCAATCCCAGACGCAGCGCGCGTTCACGCGGGGTGCGCCCGACCCGGCGGTCGACCTCGGCGCGGCCGATGTCGAGCAGCTTGTGGTACTCGACCCCGGAGGGGCAGGTGGTCTCGCAGTTGCGGCAGGTGAGGCAGCGGTCGAGATGCAGCTGGGTCTCGCGGGTCACCTGGTCGTCGCCGGCGTCGCTCTCCAGCAGCTCCTTGATCAGGTAGATGCGCCCGCGCGGGCCGTCGCGCTCGTCGCCGAGCAGCTGATAGGTGGGGCAGGTGGCGTTGCAGAAGCCGCAGTGCACGCAGGTGCGCAGGATGCGGTCGGCTTCGCGGATCGCGGGCCGTTCGCGCGCGGCGTCGGTGAATTGTGTCTGCATGGTGGCTCCTACCAGTCGGCGTAGAGCCGGCCGGGATTGAAAATGGCGTGCGGGTCGAGACGCGTCTTGAGCTGCTGGTGATAGCGCGCCAGCACCTTGGGCAGTGGCGAGAACGGCGAGGCGCCGTCGGGCGCGGGGCCGAAGCGCGTGGCGTGGCCGCCGGCGGCGATGCTGGTCTCGTGCACGTGCGGTGCGGGCTCGTCGCTGCGCAGCCACTGCTGGGCACCGGCCCAATCGCACAGCCAGTCGCCGCTCAGCGCCGGGCGCCGGGCGCGGGCCGGCAGCGAGAGCCGCCACAGCGGCCGTGGGTCCTGCGGCGAGAAGAAGGCCAGGCGCTGCTCGCGCAGATCTTCCCAGAAGGTGGCATCATCGGCGTCGCCGCCCAGGCGTTCGCGGGTCGATGCCACCGAGCCTTCGCCCCCTTCGAGACGCACATGCAGCACGCCCTCGGCGAAGGCAGCGCCACTCAACGGCAGCGGCTCGCGGCCCCAGGCGCGTAGACGGTCTAGCGCGCGCGCTTCGTCCATCTCCAGACGCAGGCAGGCGCTCGCCGGCGGCAGCGGCAGCACCTTGAAAGAGACCTCGGCGAGTACCCCCAGCGTGCCCTGGGCGCCGACCATCAGCCGCGACAGATCGTAGCCGGCGACATTCTTCATCACCTCGCCGCCGAAGCGCAGCAGTTTGCCGTCATGGGTGATCACCCGGGTGCCGAGCACGAAGTCGCGCACCGCTCCGCTCCAGGGGCGGCGTGGCCCGGAGAGACCGCAGGCGACCATGCCGCCGACGGTGGCCGCATCGCCGAAGTGCGGCGGCTCGAACGGCAGCCGCTGGCCGCTGGCGGCGAGCGCGCTTTCGAGCTCGGCCAGGCGCGTGCCGGCGCGTACCGTGACCACCAGCTCGACCGGATCGTAGTGGACGATGCCCTGATGCTCGCCGAGCGCGAGGCGCCTCTCGGCAGCGACCCGGCGGCCGTAGAAGGCCTTGGTACCGCCGCCCTGGATCACCAGCGGTGTGCGCTCGCGGTGGGCTTGGCGCACCTGCTCGCAGAGCGCGTTGCTCAGGTCCTGGCCGCTATCCAGGGTAGGCCCGGCCTGATCCGCAGGGGTGAACTCGGGGCGCTGGTCCTGGGGGTGTGGCATCACGCATCTCCTGACTCGAACGACTAGCTAGACTTTGTACGAAAACTACCTTCGCTCGCTGACTTCTCGCACAAACCCTAGAAGCGGGGCAGCTCGGGGTGGGGCAGCTCGCCGTGGTGCACGTGCATGGCGCCGAATTCGGCGCAGCGCGCCAGCGTGGGAATGTTCTTGCCCGGATTGAGCAGGCGATGTTCGTCGAAGGCGAACTTGACCGCATGGAACTGGGTCAGCTCGTCGGCGGCGAACTGGGTGCACATCTGGTTGAGCTTCTCGCGTCCAACGCCGTGCTCGCCGGTGATGGTGCCGCCGACCTCGACGCAGAGTTCGAGAATCTTGGCGCCGATGGTCTCGGCGGTCTCCAGCTCGCCGGGGCGGTTGGCGTCGAACAGGATCAGCGGATGCAGGTTGCCGTCGCCGGCGTGGAAGACGTTGGCGACGCGCAGCCCGTAGGTCGCGGAGAGCTCGTTGATGCCCTTGAGCACCCGCGGCAGCTCGCGCCGGGGAATGGTGCCATCCATGCAGTAGTAGTCCGGCGACATGCGCCCCACGGCGGGGAAGGCCGCCTTGCGCCCGGCCCAGAACAGCTGACGCTCGGCGTCGTCACGGGCGAGCCGGATCTCGCTGGCCCCGGCGCGCTCGAGCAGCTCGCGCACGCGCTCGCAGTCGGCGTGGACATCGGCCTCGACGCCGTCGAGCTCGCACAGCAGGATCGCCTCGGCCTCGACCGGATAGCCGGCGTGGACGAAGTCCTCGGCGGCGCGAATCGCCAGGTTGTCCATCATCTCCAGGCCGCCGGGAATGCAGCCGGCGGCGATGATGTCACCCACCGCCTTGCCGGCACGCTCGACGTCGTCGAAGCTGGCCATCAGCACCTTGGCCACCTGCGGCTTGGGCAGCAGCTTGACGGTGACCTCGGTGATCACCCCGAGCATGCCCTCCGAACCGGTGAACAGTGCCAGCAGATCGAAGCCGGGCGCGTCCAGTGCCTCGCTGCCCAGGGTCATGCGTTCACCCTCGATGGTGACGATCTCGACGCTGAGCACGTTGTGTACGGTGAGCCCGTACTTGAGGCAGTGCACCCCGCCAGCGTTCTCGGCGACATTGCCACCGATCGAACAGGCGATCTGCGACGAGGGATCGGGGGCGTAATAGAGCCCGTGCGGCCCGGCGGCTTCGGAGATGGCCAGGTTGCGCACCCCCGGCTGCACCCGCGCCAGGCGCGCATCGGGATCGAGTTCGAGAATACGGTTGAAGCGCGACATTACCAGCAGCACGCCCTTGGCCAGCGGCAGCGCACCGCCGGAGAGCCCGGTACCGGCGCCGCGGGTCACCACCGGCACGCGCTGGGCGTGGCAGACCCGCATCAGCGCCGTCACCTCTTCGAGGGTCGCCGGTAGCGCCACCAGCAGCGGCAGGGTGCGGTAGGCGGAGAGCCCGTCGCACTCGAACGGGCGCAGATCCTCTTCGCGCGCCAGCAGGGTGAGCCCTGGCGCCTCGGCGTGAATCGCCGCCATCAGCGTGGCCTTGTCGACGCTGGCGATCTCACCGTCGAGTCTTTCATCGTAGAGCAGGGTCACGGTCTACTCCCTGGATTGCCGTCATGGGGTGCTTGTCTTGGAGCGGCGTCTCTGCGGACGCTCGCACGTGGCGCCTCTGCCAAGAGATGCCGGTGCCGCGCAACGTTGTGGAAAGTATTTCCATACTGATCTCTGGCATTGTGAGAAAGCGACAGGGGGCTCACCATTAGCCAAAAGACGTAGATGTTGTTAATTGGTCAGACCATGGCGATGCCGAGGCATCGCCATGGTCCGGGACGGGCGGTGGTCAGCCACCCATCAGCGGGTCGCCGATATGGAACACGTAGAAGGCGAGCAGGCCGACGATGCCCGCGAACAGGCAGTAGTAGAGGGTCGGCAGGATCGTCTTGCGCAGCGTGGTGCCCTCGCGGCCGAGCAGCCCCACGGTGGCCGAGGCCGCGACCACGTTGTGAATGGCGATCATGTTGCCGGCCGCCGCGCCCACCGCCTGCAGCGCCACCATCATCGCGGTGGAGACGCTGAGCGCCTCGGCCACGTTGAACTGGAACGCCGAGAGCATCAGGTTGGAGACGGTGTTGGAGCCGGCAATGAAGGCGCCCAGCGCGCCCACCGCAGGGGCGAACAGCGGATAGACGTGGCCCACGCCGTCGGCCACCAGTTGCGCCATCGCCACCGGCATCGAGACCAGATCGGACTCGTTGACGCCGGAGTTGATCAGGATGCGCACCATGGGGATGGTGAACAGCAGCACGAAGCCGGCACCGAGGAGGGTCTTCGAGGATTCGGCGAATGCCGCCTTGACCTGGCTGGCGCGCATCTGGTGCAGGAAGATGGTGCAGATCACCGCGATCAGGATGATGCCGCCGGGCAGATAGAGCCACTCCACGCTGCCGGAGACGCCCTGTTCGCCGAGGATGTTGCTCCAGCCGGTGCTGACCGAGGAGAGCGCCGACTTGACCGCCGGCACGGTGCGCGAGATCACCAGCAGTACGGCGACGATCACATAGGGCATCCAGCCGCGCAGGGTCGACATCGGGGCGCGCCCGGCGACGTCCTCGACCTTGATCTCGATCGTGCCCAGCCACTCGGCCGGCCACTGCGAGCGTGGCGGGAAGTCCCAGATATCCTTGGGCAGCAGAAAGCCTTTGCGTGCCGCCGGCACCACGATCGCCAGACCGATCAATCCGCCCAGCAGCGACGGGAACTCCGGCCCCAGGAAGACCCCCACCAGCATGTAGGGCACCACGAAGCAGACCCCGACGAAGAGCGCGAAGGGTGCGATCGAGAGGCCCTCGCGCCAGGAGCGATTTTCGCCGAAGAAGCGCACCATCACGGTGACCAGGATCAGCGGCATGAACACCCCGATCAGGCCGTGGGTGAGCGCCACCTCGGAGGTGATCAGGCGGAAGAAGGTCTCCCAGCTCGAGCCGTCGGCAGCGAGCTGCTGGCTGATCGCCGCCTGGTTGAGCCCGCCGGTGACGCCGACCACGATCGGCGTGCCCACGGCGCCGAAGGAGACCGGGGTCGACTGCAGCATCATCCCCACCACCACCGCACCCAGCGCGGGGAAGCCGAGTGCCACCATCAGCGGCGCGGCCACTGCGGCCGGCGTGCCGAAGCCCGAGGCGCCCTCGATGAAGCAGCCGAACAGCCAGGCGACGATCAGCGCCTGCACGCGGCGGTCCGGGCTGATGCCGGAGAAGCCGTTGCGGATCGCCATGATGCCGCCGGAGTGCTTGAGCGTGTTGAGCAGCAGGATGGCGCCGAAGATGATCCACAGCAGCGCCACGGTCAGGATCAGCCCCTGGAGAGTCGATGCCAGCACCCGGTTGGCGGTCATGTCCCAGGCGAACAGTGCGATCAGCACCGCCACCACGAAGACGATCGGCATGGCCGTGCGCGCCGCCATGCGCAGGCCGATCAGCAGTACCCCGGCCAGGATCAGCGGCAGGAAGGCAAGCAGTGACAACACCGTATGGTCCATAGCGAAAGCCCTTCTGTGATTTTTATGAGAGCGTGGTTTTCATGCGAGCGTGACTGTTGTTCGTTCGGGTCGAGAAGCGCGTGAGAAGCCGTTCTTCGACGCCGCTTAGACGCCATCCCCCGTCCGTGCCGCGGGGCAGGGGCGGATGCTGGCACGATAGCCAGACGCCCGGGCGTGCGCTATCCGTGGATAAGTGGTCAGACCATGGTGAATCGTTGCGGTGGGTTGCCTGCGGGCCTCTTGCTGCAAGGCTTGCCTGGTGGCGCCGGGGTGTGTCGCGGGGTCGAGGGAGCCGCGATGATGCGACTAATGGACGGTGCCGGTGATCGGTGTCAGCTTGCTTATCGGTGCCAAAAAAAGCGCCGGGTCTCCCCGGCGCTTCGATCGTTCTGGCAGGTTGCACATCTCGGCGCTGCGATGGACGCCTCAGCCGGTGGCGAGCAGGCCGGTATCGGCTTCGATCTGCTCGGTCGACATCAGCGTCACGTTCACCGGGATCGACTTGGCCGCCAGGGTATTGCTGCCGGTGTCGCGGTTGGCCACCGGGATCAGGTCGTTGACCTCGGGATAGTAGGCGCCCAGGCAGTTCTCGGGCAGGTCATAGGCGATGATCTTGAAGCCGGAGACGTTGCGCTCGACGCCATCGTCGCTGAGCGTGCTCAGGGTCACCTTGTTGCCCGCCTCGAAGCCGTGCTTCTCGATATCCCGCGGGTTCATCATCAGCACCATGCGCGTGCCGTAGATGTCGCGATAGCGGTCGTCGTAGGAGTAGACGGTGGTGTTGTACTGATCGTGGCCGCGGATCGAGAGCAGCTGGAAGTGGGCATCGCCGGGTTCGGACTCGTCCTCCGTCAGGTGGTCCTGCGGGAACAGGAAGTGCGCCTTGCCGGAGTCGGTGTTCCATACCCGGTCGCGGGCGGCGATATCGAGATGGAACACCCCGTCGGCGGCGAGGCGCTGGTTGAAGTCGTAGAAGGTCTCCGGCTGGCTCGCTTCGATCTTGTCGCGGATGCGCGCGTAATCCTCGGCCAGCCACGCCCAGTCGACCTTGGGATTGGGGGCCAGGGTCGCCCGCGCCAGTCCGGCGACGATCGCGATCTCCGAGCGCAGGTGTTCGGAGGCCGGTTCCAGCGCCCCCTTGGAGCCCTGCACGTTGCACATGCCATCCTCGATGGTGATGGTCTGCTCGACCCCGGCCTGGATATCCTTCTCGGTGCGCGCCAGCGCCGGCAGTAGATAGGCCGCCTGTCCGTGGATCAGATGGCTGCGGTTGAGCTTGGTCGCGATCTGCACGGTGAGCGGGATCTTCTCGACGTGGGCGCAGACCCGGGCCTGATCGGCGATGGCGCGGAAGAAGTTGCCGCCCATGCCGAGGAAGGCGTCGGCCTCGTCGCGCAGGATCGCCTCGCAGCACAGCGCCACGTCATGGCCGTGCTCGCGCCGGCACTCGATGCCGAAGAGCTCGTCCAGCTTGGAGAGGAAGGCTTCGCCGGACTTGTGGAAGATGCCCACGGTGCGGTCGCCCTGGACGTTGGAGTGGCCGCGCACCGGGCAGGCGCCGGCGCCGCGTCGGCCGATATGGCCGCCCATCAGCAGCAGGTTGAGGATCTGGTGGATATTGTCGCCGCCGCGCATGTGCTGGGTGATGCCCATGCCCCAGCAGCAGATCACCCGCTCGGCGCGAATCCACGCCTCGGCCGCCTCGCCGATGGCGGCGCGGGTCAGCCCGCTGTGGCGCTCGATGCGCTCCCAGGGTAGCTGGCGGCAGTGTTCGGCGAAGGCTTCGAAGCCATCGGTATGCATGTGGATGAAGTCGTGGTCGATCACCCGCTTGCCGCCGTTGTCGCGGGCCTCGTCGTCGGCGGCGATGATGTGCTTGCACATGCCCTGGATGGCGGCGATATCACCGCCGATGCGCAGTTGATGGTACTGGCTGCTGATCGGTACGCCGTGGTTGGTCAGCATGTCCTTGGGTGTCTGCGGATTGGCGAACTTGACCAGCGCCCGCTCGCGCAGCGGATTGAAGGTGATCACCTCGGCGCCGCGCAGGCGCGCCTCGTGCAGCAGGCCCATCATGCGCGGGCTGTTGGTGCCGGCGTTCTGGCCGAACAGGAAGATGCAGTCGGCGTGCTCGAAATCCTCCAGCACCGTGGTCGCCTTGCCCACGCCGATGCTCTGCGGCAGTGCCACCGTGGTGGTCTCGTGGCACATGTTGGAGCAGTCGGGGAAGTTGTGGGTGCCGATCATGCGGCCGTAGAGCTGCCATAGAAAGGCGGCCTCGTTGGAGGTGCGCCCGGAGGTGTAGAGCTCGACCCGGGTCGGGTCGTAGGTCTGGATGCGCTCGCCGATCTCGCGGTAGGCGGTCTCCCAGTCGATGGGATCGTACTTGTCGGTGGTGGGGTTGTAGCGCAGCGGATGTGTCAGCCGCCCCTGCTTTTCGAGCGCGTGATCCGACCACGCCAGCAGTTCGTTCACGCTGTGCTGGGCGAAGAACTCCGGCGTGGTGCGCGCCGCGGTCGCTTCCCACGCCACCGCCTTGGCGCCGTTCTCGCAGAACTCCAGCGGGCCGGGCTTCTTGGGGTTGGGCCAGGCGCAGCTGGGGCACTCGAAGCCGCCGTCGGGCTGGTTGATCTTGAGCATCAGCGAGTTGCCCTTGAACGGCACCTTCTCGCGCAGAAAATGGGTCTCCGTGGCCTGCACCGATTGCCAGCCGCCGCCCGGGGCGTCGTGCTCGCCCTGCTGGCCGTGCAGTTCATCATCCTTGAGTTGATGTGACATGACCGTGGTCTCCTTGATCGACCTGCGAACTGCCGGCACAGCGTTGCCAGTGAACCGCGAACTCGGGAAGCGCTGAATACATCGCCGAACGAGCCGAACGAGCCGAACGAGCCGAACGAGCCGAACGAGCCGAACGAGCCGAACGAGCCGAAGGGCAAGGCGTACGGAACGCAGAAGGCGAGCCTTCGGCCGGGCTGGCGCCCCAGTACCGTGCCACGTAGTCATTCGCTGGGGACGCCGAGTCCGTGCGGATAGTCATGCAGCGCTTCCCTCACGCTGTGCCGGCTACCGTTTACAGTATGGCAACGCTTGCGCATTTGCCCAGTTCGGTCTGGGTCCATGAGGAAGTGCTGAAGAGGGGGCCTGCCCGAGAGGCGCTCAGTGCGCCGCGCCGGCGGCAGTTTCCGTTTGACGCCCATCGACCCCTTGGACATGCTGGATCACGTCGATTGACCTCTTGTCACATTGTTCTCTTGTCACGAGGAGATGCCTGTCATGGCGCTTAAGATGTTCGATCTCTGCGGTCGCGATGAGCGGCTGCGTTTCTCGCCCTACTGCTGGCGGGTCAAGTTCGCCCTCGCCCACAAGGGGCTGGCGTGCGACTTCGTGCCCTGGAAGTTCACCGACAAGGAGGCGCTCGCCTTCTCCGGCCAGGGCCGGGTGCCGGTAATGGTCGATGGCGAGGAGACCGTCGTCGACAGCTACGAGATTCTGCGCTATCTCGACCGCGCCTACCCCGACAAGCCGCTGCTGGGCGAGGGCGCCGCGGCGGAGCGCGCGCGCTTCTTCAAGTTCTACAGCGAGCGCTCGCTGGCCCCGGGCATCGTGCGCACCATTCTGATGGATGTCTTCAATACCATTCACCCGGATGATCGCGACTACTTCCGTACCACGCGCGAGAAGGCCTTCGGCCGCACGCTCGAGGAGATGCACTCGCCGAGCCAGGGCCTGACCATGCTCGACCGCGCCTTGGAGCCGATGCGCGGGCGTCTCGACGAGAGCGAGTTCCTCGACGGCGCCGCCCCCGGCGCCGCCGACTATCTGGTCGTGGGCGCGTTCATGTGGGCGCGGGTCTGCTCGGGCGCCGACCTGGTCTCCAATGCCGACCCGGTCTACGCCTGGTACCAGCGCATGCTCGACCTCTACGACGGGCTGGGCCGCAACGCCACCCGCCTCGTCGATGTCGAAGGGGCGTATCAGAACGTGTGAGTTCGATAGCGGCGGCGCGATCGCGTGCCGCCAGCGGCGACAGGAGCTGGCCATGATCGATCTGTATTACTGGACCACGCCCAATGGGCACAAGATCACCCTGTGTCTTGAGGAGGCCGGGCTCGACTATCGCATTCGGCCGATCGATATCGCCAAGGGTGAGCAGTTCAGCGCCGAGTTTCTGGAGATTTCGCCCAACAACCGCATTCCGGCGATCGTCGACCGGGCACCGATCGACGGCGGCCAGCCGCTGGCGCTGTTCGAGTCCGGGGCGATCCTCGAGTATCTCGCCGACAAGAGCGGCAAGTTCCTGCCCAAGAGCGGGCGCCAGCGCTACCGCGTGCTGCAGTGGCTGCACTGGCAGGTCGGCGGGCTGGGGCCGATGGCGGGGCAGAATCATCACTTCCGCCACTACGCGCCGCGCAAGATCGAGTATGCGATCGAGCGTTACACCAAGGAGACGGCGCGGCTCTACGGCGTGCTCGACCGCCAACTGGAGGACAACGACTTCGTCGCCGGTGATGACTATTCGATCGCCGACATGGCGATCTGGCCGTGGATTCGCTCCTATGAGAAGCAGGGCCAGGAGCTGGATGACTTCCCCGCGCTGCAGCGCTGGTTCGAAGGGGTGCAGCGGCGTGACGCGGTGAATCGGGCCTACGCCCGGGCGCTGGAGGTCAACCCGGACAACGACGTGGCGATGACCGATGAAGCGCGCGGGCACCTGTTCGGGCGCTGAGGGCCGCCAGGAGAGCCAAATAGAGAGGCCCGGTATTCACCGGGCCTCTCGCGTTTCCATCACACTGTTCTAGCACAACATCGTTCTAGCACACCGCTCTGGCGCTCAGCGTTCGCTGTCGAAGAACGTCTTGACCTGCTGGAAGGCGGTGGCGAAGTAGCGTTCGTAGGTGTCCTTTTCGACGAAGCCGATGTGCGGTGTCGCCAGTACTCGCGGATGCGCCTGATAGGCGCTCGCGCCCTCCGGCTCCTGCTCGAAGACGTCCAGCGCCGCGCTCCCCGGACGCCCGGCATCGAGGGCATCGAGCAGCGCCCCGGGGCGGATCAGCTCGGCGCGGCTGGTGTTGACCAGCAGCGCATCGGCGCGCATGGTGGCCAGCTCGCGCGCGGTGATCATGCCGCGGGTGTCATCGGTGAGCCTGAGATGCAGCGAGACCACGTCGCAGCGGGCGAGAAAGGCGTGGCGATCGGGCTCGAACGCGATACCCAGCTCGAAGGCGCGCCCGGCGCTCGCTTCGCGTCCGTGGGCCACCACCTGCATGCCGAAGGCCTGGGCGTAGCCGGCAACCAGACTGCCGATCTTGCCCAGCCCCCAGATGCCCAAGGTGCGCCCGTGCAGCGCATGCCCCAGCGACTCCGTCTCCAGACGCTCGGTGGTGCGCTGCCACTCGCCCCGGGCCTGGCGCGCCAGATAGCCGCCGAGACGGCGACAGCCCGCCATGATCAGCAGCCAGGTCAGCTCGGCCGGGGCGATGGGCGAACCGGTGCCCTCGCGCACCGCGATACCCAGCTCGCGACACGCCTCGAGATCGATCGCCGAGGCCAGGCGTCCGGTCTGCACCACCAGCTTGAGCCGCGGCAGCTTCTCCAGCACCTCGCGGCTGAGCACGCTACGTTCGCGGATCAGGATCACCGCATCGCTCTCGGCCAGCCGCGCCGCCAGCGCCGAGGGGGCGACCCGCGCGTACTCGATATCCAGCCGCACGTCGCAGCCGTCGAGTTCGCGCACGGCGTCGAGAAAGCCGCAGCATCCCTGATAGTCATCCAGCACCGTTACCGTCATCGCCATGGCAGCGCCTCCTCGGCAGTCATACTGGCTGCCATTGTTGGCACGTCCAGGGGTGGCTGTCGAGCGGTCACTGGTGGCGTTCGAGAAAGCGCTGAACGCGCTCGGTACGCGGCCGGGTGAAGAAGGTTTCGGGGTCGGCCTGCTCGATGATCAGCCCCTTTTCGAGAAACACCACCTGATCGGAGACGGCGCGGGAGAAGGCCATCTCATGGGTCACGATGACCATGGTGTAGCCTTCGGCCGAGAGCGCTTTGATCACCCCCAGCACCTCGCCCACCAGCTCCGGGTCGAGCGCCGAGGTGGGCTCGTCGAACAGCATCACCTCCGGCTGCATGGCCAGCGCACGGGCGATCGCCACGCGCTGCTTCTGGCCACCGGAGAGGGTGTTGGGGTAGGCATCCTGCTTGTGCGACATGCCGACCTTGTCGAGCAGTTCCCGGGCTCGCGCCTGGGCTTCCTGTCGCGACTGGCCGAGCACGTGGATCGGGGCCTCGGTGACGTTGTGCAGCACGTTGAGGTGCGGCCACAGGTTGAAACTCTGGAATACCATGCCGGTCCTGGCACGCACGCGCGCCAGCGCCTTCACCGACATGGCTCGCCCGTCGGCGTTGATGCCGATACGCTCGCCGGCGATGTGGATGGTGCCGCGCTCCGGCTGTTCCAGCCAGTTGATGCAGCGCAGAAGCGTCGACTTGCCCGAGCCGGAGGAGCCCAGGATGGTGACGACGTCGCCCTGTTTGACCTCCAGATTGACGTCGCGCAGCACCTCGACGTCGTCGAAGCTCTTGGACAGGTTGCGGATCGAGACCGCGGCTGTACTCGCGTGAGGATCACGCGTCGCCTGACGTCCGGCCGTGGCGTAAAGATCAGACATTGTCGAACCCCCGTCTGCTACCGAAGCGCCCACACTGTTTGACGATCACTTCCATCACGATGCTGACCGCCCAGTAAAAGCCGATCACCACGATGAAGGCTTCGGTGGGAATGAAGTAGGTACCGGAGAGGCTGTTGGCCGCGGCCGTCAGCTCCTGCACGGTGATGATGACCAGAAAGGCCGTGTCCTTGAGCGCGTAGATCAGCTGATTGCCCAGCAAGGGGCGGGTCTGCATGACGATCTGCGGCAGGATCAGACGCAGGAACATCTGGCTGCGGGTGAAGCCGTGGGCCTGCGCCGCCTCGATCTGACCGGGCGGGAAGGTCAGCCGGCTGCCGCGGAAGATCTCGGCGATATAACAGCCGTGGTAGACCGCCAGGGCACCGACCCCCGACCACCAGGCGTCGAGCCGGATACCGAAGCTGGGCAGGCCGTAGTAGAGCAGGTAGGCCAGGATCAAAAACGGCAGCATGCGCATGCCGTCGATGAACACCCGCAGCGGTACCGCCAGCCGCGGGCGACTGCCTTCGAGCAGATAGAGCAGGATGCAGCCGATCACGAAGGCGGCGCTGATCGCGCAGCCGAAGATCGTCATGGTGCTGAGAAAGCCGGACCAGAACTGATCCCGCGCCTGCCACAGAATTTGCCAGTTACTCATGACCTTCTCCTCGCGATGCCCTAGACGGCGAGCCGGTTGGCGCGGCGCTCGGCGACCCGCTGGGCCCACACCAGACCGCCGATGATCGCCATGTAGAGCACGCAGGCGACCAGAATCGGCGGCAGCGGCTCATAGGTGACCGCGGAGATGCGGTTGGTGACACGGGTCAGATCGACGATCCCGATCACCGCGATCGCCGGGCTGCCCTTGATCAGAAACGACATCTCGTTGATCAGCCCGGGCAGACTGGTGATCACCATCTGCGGCAGCATGATGCGGCGGAAGGTGATCCAGGGGGTCATGCCCGTGGCCATCGCCGCCTCGCGCTGCTCGCGCGAGAAGTTGCGAAAGGCGCTGCGCCAGATCTCGGCGTTGAAGGCGGTGGTGTTGAGGGTGAGGGCCAGAATCCCCGCCACGTTGCGGTCCAGTTGAAGGCCGAAGGTCGGGGCGCTGAGGAAGATGAACAGCGCCAGGGTGACCAGGGGCGTGGCACGGGCCAGGCTGATGTAGAGCACCAGCAGCTGGTCGATGAGCGGAACCTTGGCGAGTCGGATCAGCGCCAGGATCAGCCCGGCGGTGACCCCCATGGCGATGGACACGCCGGAGATCCAGAGCGTGGTCCAGGCGCCCTCCAGCAGCATGTGCCAGGCACTGGCGTTCATGATGAGCTCTCCACAGGGTGGTCGCTGGCAGCGCACCGCGGGCAGGCCGCGGCGCGCTCGGGTCGGCTAGACGTGGTCGCGGCGGCGCCGCGGTGACCTGCTACTGGCTGCTGGCCTGCAGCTCGTGGAACTGCTCGACGCTGGTCAGCGGTACCGTGGGCAGATCGGGGAAGCTCTCGCCGAACCACTTCTCCTGCAGCGCCGCCAGCTGGCCGCTCTCGCGCAGGTGGTCGAGGAAGCCATTCATGTAGGCCAGCAGCTCGGGGCTCGACTTGGGGATCGGCCAGGAGACGTAACCCGGGCCGGATACCGCCGGGCCCTTGGCGAAGACGTTCGGCTTGGAGGCCACCAGGGTGTTGACCGGTACCGCCGAGTCGATCACGAAGTCGAGCCGGCCATTGGCCAGGTCGGCGAAGGCTTCCGGGTAGGATTCGTACTGCACCACCTTGCCCAGTTCGCCGCCGCTCTCCTTGAGCATCTTCTCGAGCTCGGGCAGGCGTGACAGCAGCACGCTGCCGGCCTGGACCCCCAGCGTCTTGCCGCTCAGGTCGGCCACGCTCTTGATGCTGTCGTCGCCGGCACGGGTGATCGCGAAGTGCTGGGCGGAGGCGTAGGGCGCGGTGTAGTTGAACACGCGCAGGCGCTCGTCGGAGACCGATGCGCCGGTCAGTGCCATGTCGTACTGGCCGGTGGAGACCGCCGCCAGCAGGCCGGTCCACGGCAGGATGTCCTGCTTGACGTCGAAGTCGGCATACTCGCGCAGCGCCACCAGCACGTCGGCATTGAACCCGACCGGCTGGCCGTTCTCGATGTAGTTGAAGGGGGCGTAGTTGTCCTCGGTGGCCACGCTCAGGCTGCCGCGGCTCTCGATCTCGGGTAGATCGGCCGCCATGGCCCAGGGTGGCGTGGCCATGGCGAGGGCCAGCAGGGCACCGCCCACCAGGGTGGCCAGGCGTGCGCCGTAACGGTGCGGGGTCGGTGTCGTGGAACGGGTCGGGAAGCGCATCATGAAGAACCCTCTCGAGGTGTTGTTATGGCGTGACGTCTTGGTCGAGTGACGCCGCTATCGAGTGATGTCGTTGTCGCGTTTGTTGTTATCGCAGTCGCTGTCATTGCAGTTGCTGTAATGCATCGCCCCGCCGGGTCGGCCGTCAGCGCTGGGGCGACCTGTGCGGCGCTGGTTTCACCCTAAAGAACTCGCCGCCCCTCGCCGTAGAGCCAGTTGGCCGGCAGTGGTTGGCCAGACGCCACGCCCGCGGCTGAATCGGAACGCAGCCGCCGACCTGGGGCCGGCGTGGCCGCAGATCGGTCCGCTGACGCTTTCATTATCTATGCAGGGTTCATGCCAGTTCTTCGAGGGCAGCGATCAGCTGCGCCAGCGCGACGCCGCGAAAGCCGATCCCGATGAGCTGGCTCGGTCCGCCACGACCCGGCGCCGTGGGAGTCCAAGAGGAGCGCCCGCCGCTCCACTGAAAGACGTATCGCCGGCCCGCGCAGTCGATAAACCCTTTGGCTCGCGCGAGAGCGTGCTGGTGCACGGAGAGCAGCGCCTCGAGCGTCTCGCGGTGCAGCGTCGCCGGCAGCGTGATGCTGAAACGCTGCCAGTCGAGGCTGGAGCCTGGGGCGGGGCCGGGAGCGGTGGTAGAGCCAGTGCCGGTTACCGCTGCACGGAACGCCGGCGCCGGTTCGCGCCCGTTCTCGACTGTCGCGTACAGCGATGGCGCGTCTGATTGGCAAACGATAGGGGTGGTGGCTGGGGCGAGCGCGCTCAGCCGCTGCCAGGCGGCTTGCCGCGATGTCGGTGACAGCAGCGCCGCCCGGTTCACCACGAGTTCGGTGGCGCCGATGATCTGTTCGGCGACCAAGTCGCCGACCCGGCGATCGTCGAGACGAGCCGTCAAGGTGGAGAGATCGACCAGGGTGACGATGCGTTCCAGGTGGTAGCGCCGCGCCACCCGGATGAGATCGGCGATACGCCCGGGGCGGGCCACGCCGCTGGTCTCGATGATCAGCGACGTGGGCGGCTGCTCCCAGCGCGCCAGGCGCGAGAGCTGGACACCGAGTTCGTCACTCAGCGAGCAGCACAGGCAGCCGCTGCTCAGCGCGAGCAGGTGCTGGCCCTGGTGTTCGATCAGTTCGGCATCGACGTTGAGGGTGCCGAAGTCGTTGACCAGCACCAGGGTATCGGCACCGCACCCCTGACGCAGGTGTGCATTGAGCCAGGTGGTCTTGCCGGCGCCGAGATAGCCGGCGATCAGCGTGACCGCGATGGTGCCGGGGACGCCGTTGGTATCCGTCATCAAGGCTCGGCCGGCGGGTTGGGATAGACGATGCCGCCGACCACGGTCGCCGCGACGCGCAGCGTCGGCAGCCGCGCCAGCGTTACCTCGCGCGGGTCCTCGTCCAGAACCGCCATGTCGGCGAGCTTGCCCACTTCGAGGCTGCCGATGCGATCGTCGAGCCTGAGCGTATAGGCGGCATCCAGGGTGATCAGCTTGAGCGCCCGCGTCACGCTGAGCGCTTCATGCGCGCCCAGGATCGCGCCGCTGGCGGTCTGGCGCGCTACCGTGCACCAAGCGGTGAAGAGCGGTGACAACGGTGTGACCGGGGCGTCGCAGTGCGCGGCGATGGGGATGCCGAGACGCTCGGCCGAGGCCAGCGGTTCCAGGCGCTGGCTACGCTCGAAACCCAGCGTCCGCGTACGGTGGATGTCGCCCCAGTAGTAGAGGTGGTTGGCGAACATGTTGAGGCAGACCCCAAGGCGGGCCGCACGCCGCATCTGCGCCTGATTGATGATCTGACAGTGCTGCAGGGTATGGCGATGATCGGGGCGCGGCCACAGCGCCAGGGCGGACTCGATCGCGTCCAGCATCAGATCCACGGCTTCGTCGCCGTTGGTGTGGATATGCAGCTGCAGCCCGGCCTGATGGTAGCGCTGGACCACTTCGATGAGCCGCTCCGGCTCCGCGTTCCATAGCCCGTTGGGTGTGCCGTCGTGGTATCCCGGCCAGTTGAGTCGGGCGCTGTAGCCTTGGATCGAGCCATCGGTCATCAGCTTGACCGGCCCGAAGTGCAGCTTGTCGGTGCTGAGCTGGCAGCACGCCAGTACCCGCTCGATGCCGACATCGGTGGTGTAGGTCAGCGCGCTCATCGCCGGCACCAGGCGCATCGGCACATCGTCACGCGCGCAGGTGGCGAGCATGCTCTCGACGCCGTCCTCGCTGAGCGGGTTGTAGAGGTCGGTCAGGGTGGTGACGCCGTGGCGCTGCGCGATCCGGGCATAGCGGGCCAGCGTCTGCGGCTCGCTGCCACGGTCGAAGAGATCCAGCGACAGCGTATCGAAGATGGCGAACATCGCTGCCATCTCACGCAGCTCGCCGTTGGGGTGGCCGTCTGCGTCCTTCATCACCCCCTCGATCTCGGCATGCGGGTCGAGGCCGGCGTGGCGCAGCATGGCCCCGTTCACCGTCATCATGTGCAGATTGGCATGGATCACCACGATGGGGCGTTCGGCGTCGACGGCATCCAGGTCGTGGCGATCCAGGCGCCGGTCGGGGAAGTAGATCGGATCGAACCCCCAGGCTATCAGCGCTGCCCCGGCGGGGAGGGTGTCAGCCTGCTGGCGCAGGCGTGCCTGCAGCGAGGCGATGTCGGTCAGCCCTGGCCAGAGGCTGCCCTCGGGGTCCTGACGGGCAAAGAACCCGGCATAGACGTACTCCCACAGAGCCCCCTCCAGCGCATGGCTATGCCCCTCCACGAACCCGGGCAGAATCACCTTGTCGGCGAAGCGTTGATCGACCTCGTGGGCACCCAGATCGGCCAGCTCGTTCAGCGTGCCGACCCCGAGCACGCGCCCATCGCGCACGGCGATATGGGTCGCCTCCGGCAGGCTCGGGTTCATGGTCAGGATGCGACGCGCGGCATAGATGCGAAGACTCATGTCGGGCTCGTCTCCTGAGGGGTGGCCGCGCGGGTTTGACGTCGGCGCTGCCAGCCCCGCAGCAGTGGAATGCAGGCCAGGGCGGCCACGGCATAGCCACCGAAGATGCCCAGGTAGGTCCAGGTGCCCAGGGAGGGGGCAATCGGTGCGAAGAAGAACAGGGTCGGAATATTGACCACGATGATCGCGATGTTGAAGAACGCCAGCTCCTTGGGCACTGAGGTGCTGAAGTCCGCATCGAGCATGCGTAGCAGCAGCAGGCCGGTACCGGTGGAGCCGCAGCAGCAGCCGAAGGCGGTCACCGTGCGTTCCGGGCCGAGTCGCCCGCTCAAGCGGCCGATCGCCACCGCGCCCAGCAGGGTGACGAGGGTGACGCCGACGGCGACGATCAGTATCGGGATCAGCAGCGCGGTGAGCACCGCCACCTGAATGCTCATCAGCGTCGCCACGACCATGAAATCGACCGAGCCGCTGGTGATGCGTTTGAGGGTGTCGTCATCGACCTTGCTCGACCAGCCGTAACGGTCGATCACCAGACGCATCAGCACGCAAATCGTGAGGCCATGGATGAAAAAGAGATTGAAGCTGAAGAAGACCGGCAGCACCTGATTGCCGGCGACCAGCGGCTGCATGAACGACAGCCAGGCATAGGTGATGGCGTAGGCGACCCCGAGCAGACCGAGATGCCAGGCGAGTGAATCGACGTTGCCGGCGTGGGTGACCTGCCGACCGCCGGCGGGCTGATGCTCGGGGGCATGGAAGCCGGCGATGAAATCGTCATCCAGGGTCGACTCGCGGTTGCTGTTGAGGCCGCGCTTGAGACAGTGACGCGCCACCGGCACGCCCACCGCGAACGCGGCGATGAAGCCCAGCGAGGCGAAGATGACGCCGACCTGGGCGGCATCGGCGATACCGTAGCGGGTCTCCCAGATGGTGCCGTAGGTCAGTGCCTGGCCCGGCCCCTGGGTGAAGCCATGGGTGACGATCGCCCCCAGTAGCGGGTCGAGGCCGGCACCGCTGATCCAGTCATAGCCCGCCATCAGGGCGAAGCCGAGCACCGCCTGAGCGCCCAGGCTGGCGGTCCAGATCAGTGTGAGCCAGAGTCCGCCGCCGACCACCCCCTGACGACCCTCCCGGGTGGTCGATCTGGGGCTGCCGGTCAGACACAGCGACATGAAGCTCAGGGTGAAGAAGTGAAAGGCGAGGGCGGTGAAATCCCCGGGCCCGTAGCCGGGGATCAGCCCGCACGAGAGCAGGATGAAACCGAGCACACCGGCGACGATGCTACCCGGCACCAGGCTGGCGCGCAGCCAGCCGAGGCGACCGCGCAGTAGGCTGCCGGCGACCAGCAGCGCCGCCATCAGCGCGAAGGCGATGATGCCATGAAAGGTACTGCCCATGTTGCGATCCTCACGGTTGATATTGTTGTAGGCACGCCCTTGGGGCGGGCATCACGCTTGGGCCCTGTCAGCGATGGTAAGGTCGGGTAGTGGCGATGCCACAGGACAGTTGCCGAGGATGGTCGAGACAGCGGCGAGCGCCGTTGGGCGCGCAGGAGGGCGAGCGAGCATGGGCGCAGGTAGGCATTCGATGGCGTGATTCTTGCAGTGACCACCCAGTAGGACGACGTCACGGCTGGCCAGCGAGGTGCACCATGCTCGATCACTACTTTGCGCTCGATTTCGACGCCCCGCGGGGGCTGCAGGAGCAGCTGCGCGAGGCGCTGCTCGACGCCATCCATACCGGTACCATTCCCGCTGCGGAGGCGCTCCCCTCCTGCCGCAGACTGTCGAGTCAGCTGGGCATCTCGCGCAATACCGTGGCGCTGGTCTACGAAGGGCTGGTGGAGGATGGCTACCTGGTCAGCCGGCCGCGCAGCGGCTACTACCTGCACGCCACCTATCACGCGGCGGTGGGCGAGCCAGCGAGCCAGCCGTGTGCAGCGCAGCAGCAGGATGCACCAGGATGGGACGCGCGCTTCACCCATCGTCCCAGTCATTTCCAGGGCGTGCTACGCCCCAGCAACTGGATGCACTACGAGTATCCGTTCGTCTACGGCCAGCTCGACACCCAGCTGTTTCCGCTGGAGCAGTGGCGCGAGGCCTCGCGCCGGCTGCTCGGCGGGCAGCGCGAGCGCCACTGGCTGAGCGACCGCTACGATCAGGATGACCCGATGCTGATCGAGCAGCTGCGCACCCGGGTGCTGCCCAAGCGTGGCATCCACGCCCGCAGCGACGAGATCCTGATCACGCTGGGGTCGCAGAATGCGCTCTTTTTGATCGCCCAGCTGCTGTTCGATGCGCGTACCCGGGTCGCGGTCGAGAACCCCGGCTACCGCGAGGCGGCCAATGTCTTTCTGCGTCAGGGGGCAAAGCTCAGCTATCAGCCGCTGGACGACGAGGGCATGTGCCTGGATGCGGCGGCGGCCGACTGCGACTACCTCTATGTCACGCCGAGCCACCAGGGGCCCACCGGGGTGACCATGAGCCGTGCGCGGCGCGAGGCGCTGATCGAGCAGATCCAGCGCCGTGATCAGATCGTGCTGGAGGACGACTACGACGCCGAGGTGAATTTCGATCACCACGCGCTGCCAGCGCTGAAGGCGAGCCGGGCGGGGGCCCGGGTCATCTACATGAGCAGCCTCTCCAAGCCGCTCTCGCCGGGGCTGCGGCTGGGTTATCTGGTCGCCGATGCCGAGTTGATCGAGGAGCTGCGGGCGCTGCGCCGGCTGATGTACCGGCACCCGCCCTCGAGCCTGCAGCAGCAGCTGGCGCAGTTTCTGTCCCAGGGCCACTACGACCGCTATCTGCGCGTCTTCGCCGAGGAGATGTACCGCCGCTGGGAGACCCTCGATGCCTGTCTCCAGCGCGACCTGCCGAGCTGCCGGCGGATGGGCGGCGACCACGCCAGCGTCTTCTGGCTGCAGGCACCGGCCGAGGTCGACACCCAGCGCCTGGCATGGCGGGCGGCCCAGCACGGGGTGCTGATCGAGCCCGGCTTCCAGCACTTCTTCGACCGGGTGCCGCCGCGCCACTTCCTGCGGCTGGGTTTCGGCGCCATCGACGTGGCGCGTATCGGCCCGGGAGTCGAGCGTCTGGCCCGGGCCATGGGATGACGCCGGCGGGGTTGTCCGCCCCAGCCGTGGTTTAGGGAAACGCTGAATAAATCGCCGAACGAGATGAAGGGCAAGGCGCACGGAACGCAGAAGGCGAGACATAACATGGGGTTAGGCGAGTCTTCGAGTACCGTGCAACGCAGTCATTCGCTCGTGCAGGCATTTATGCAGTGGTTCCTTAGCTGGCGGCGCCCAGCACCTCGTCGAGAATCGCCAGCCCCTGTGCCACCTCGGCCTCGTTGACGATACACGGCGGGGTCACGTGGATGCGGTTCTCGACCACGAACGGCAGTAGCCCCTTGTCGATCAGGGCGCGTTTGATCCTGGCCATCTCGGCCCCCGGCAGCGGCGCGCGCGAGGTGCGATCGCTGACCAGCTCCAGGGCGTGGAACACGCCGACACCACGCGTCTCGCCGATGATGGCGTGATCTCTGGCGAGCTGCGCCAGGCCCGTGGCGAGCGCGCCATTGCCGACCCGATCGGCGTTATCGACGATCCCCTCCTCGGCCATCGTATCCAGCGTGGCGACGATCGCCGCCATGGCCAGTGGATGGCCGGAATAGGTCAGGCCGCCGTAGAACATCTGGTCGTCGAAGTGACGGCAGATCGGCGCCGAGACGATCACGCCGCCGGCCGGCACATAGCCTGAGTTGACGCCCTTGGCGAACACGATCAGGTCGGGGCGGACATCGAAGTGCTCGAAGGCGAACCAGCGCCCGGTACGGCCGAAACCCGCCATCACCTCGTCGAAGATCAGCAGGATGCCGTAGTGATCGGCCAGTCGGTGCACGCCCTCCAGATAGCCCTGGGGCGGAATCAGCACGCCGGCAGTGCCGGGTACGGACTCGAGCAGAATGGCGGCGATCGCCCCCGGCCCTTCGCACTCGATCACCCGCTGCAGATGCTGCAGGGCGCGCTCGCACTCCTGCTGCTCGTCGCCGGCCCAGAAGTCGCTGCGATAGAGATAGGGGTTGAAGAAGTGGGCATGGCCACGGGCGAACTCGTTGGGGATGCGCCGCGGATCGCCGGTCGCGGCAATGGCTGCGCCGGTATTGCCATGATAGGAGCGGTAGGCGGAGAGAATCTTGTCGCGGCCGGTGTAAGCCCGCGCCATGCGGATGGCGTTCTCGTTGGCATCGGCGCCGGCGTTGGTGAAGAAGACCTTCTCGAAGCCCTGGGGCGCCCGCGCCAGGATGCGCTTGGCCGCTTCGCCGCGGGCCAGGTTGGCATGCGCCGGCGCCACGGTCGCGAGCGCGCCGGCCTGGGCCTGGATGGCGGCGATCACCTTGGGATGCTGGTGGCCGATGTTGGTGTTGACCAGCTGGCTACTGAAATCGAGATACTCCCTGCCCGCGTAGTCCCACACCCGGCAACCGCTGCCGCCGGCGATCACCAGCGGGTCGAGTGTGGCCTGGGCGGACCAGGAGTGGAACACGTGCTGACGATCGAGCTGGCGGACATGATCGTTATCGATTGCGTCGTTGTCGCTCGTATCGTTGCCGAGGGCGGTGGTCGGGGCCTGGGTCATGGTCTGCATCCTGTGTCGCCCGGCGCTGGCGGCACCGGTGGGAAAGGCGGAGTGCGCCTCGGGCGCTCTGCTTGCGCCCGGAGGTGTCTGGTTCACGTTCAGACTAAGCGGCGCTGCAGGATCGCCTTAGAGCCAGAACCTCGTCGCGCTCGTGACAGCCGGTGCCATGTCCCGAGGAGTCGCCACAACTGGCCCTACGGTCGTGCCGCCCGGGGCGCTTAAGGTGCTTGGCGTGGAGCATGAAGCCAGCTTTTCCACAGCAGGTTGCCGCCGCCCGGTTTGCATAGCCGGGATTCCACAATCGGGATTCCATAGCCAGATTGACAACATGAGAGGGCGACGATGGTCGGGTCGATGCGGGCGGGGCCGGGGAGCGCCCCACGGTGAGCGTCGCGGCGATGATGCCGGCGCTGCCGTCGCTGGGAGCTGTCCTGGCGCTGGCGTGCCTGGCGGGGGCGGTGCGCGGCTACTGCGGCTTCGGCTTCGCCATGCTGCTGGCGCTCGGGCTGATGCTCGTGATGCCACCGCTCGAAGCCGTGCCGCTGGCCCTGCTGCTCGACCTGATCGCCAGCGCGGGGCTGTGGCGGCGCGCCTGGCGCCTGGCCGACCGTCCCCGGCTGAGCCGTCTGATCGGTGGCATGGCGCTGGCGACACCGCTCGGCGTATGGCTGATGGCGAGCATTCCGCCCGCGCCACTGCGGATCGTCGTCGCACTGTTGGCCCTGGTCGGGGCGCTGGCGCTGCTGCTGGGGCGCACGGCGGTGCCCAGTGCGGCACGCGAGCTGCGCGCTGGCACTGCCTGGCTGGCCGGGGCGGCCTCGGGGCTGTGCCAGACGCTCGCCTCGTCGGGTGGCCCACCGCTGATGCTCTATCTGCTGCAGCAGCGGCTGCCGCCGGCGGTGCTGCGCGCCACGGCGATCCTGTTCTTTGCGCTCAGCAGCAGCGCCGCTCTGAGTGGCCTGTGGCTGGCCGGTGCGCTGCATGCCCAGACGCTGACACGCGGCGCCTGGCTGCTGCTGCCGGCGCTGCTCGGCAACGCGCTGGGGCAGTGGGCCTTCGAGCGCTCGCCGCCGCGCTCGATGCGCTGGAGCGTGGCGCCGCTGCTGATCGCGCTCTCGCTGTGGGTGCTGGCGCGAGAGACCCTGTTGCGCTGAGCGCACCGCGATAGACACGCAACCACCGACAATCAAGCCGAGGAGACAAGCATGCAAGACGTCGTTTTCATTACCGGTGCCACCTCCGGGTTCGGCCGCGCCGCCGCCCGCCGCTTCGCCGAGGCCGGCTGGGCGCTGGTCCTCGCCGGGCGTCGCCAGGCGCGGCTCGAGGCGCTGGTCCAGGAGCTGTCGAGCCGGGTCGAGGTGCACACGCTGGTGCTCGACGTGCGCGATGACCAGGCCGTAAGTCAGGCGATCGAGGCGCTGCCGGAGCCGTTCAAGCGGGTGCGCGCGCTGATCAACAACGCCGGCCTGGCGCTGGCGCCGGAGCCGGCCCAGCAGGTCAAGCTCGCGGATTGGCACACCATGATCGACACCAATATCACCGGTCTGGTCAACGTGACCCATGCGCTACTGCCAACGCTGATCGAGACCGGGGCAGGGGCGAGTATCGTCAACGTCGGCTCCATCGCCGGTCAGTGGCCCTATCCGGGGAGTCACGTCTACGGGGCGTCGAAAGCCTTCGTGCAGCAGTTCAGCTACAACCTGCGCTGCGATCTTCAGGGTAGCGGCGTGCGCGTCACCGACCTGGCCCCGGGCCTGGCCGAGACCGAGTTCACCCTGGTACGCACCGGTGGCGACCAGGCCGCATCGGATGCGCTCTACCGCGGCACCACTGCGCTCAGCGCGGAGGATATCGCCGAGCAGATGTTCTATCTGGCCACGTTGCCGGCGCATATCAACATCAACCGGCTGGAGGTGATGCCGACGCGGCAGGCGTGGTCGGCGTTCGCCGTCGACCGTGATTGAACCGACACGGCGTCCTGGCGTCTCGCTGAAACGCATCGCCCCGGCCAGTTGGCCGGGGCGATGCGGTCTTGCGGTGAGTGTAGCGCGCCGCTCAGGTATCGCTCTGCTTGGGCAGGGCGTAGGCGATCACGTAGTCGCCGGTGGGGGTCTGCATGAAGTGGTGGCCGGTGGCGACGATCACCAGATACTGGCGGCCATCGGCCTCGTAGACCATCGGGTTGGCCTGGCCGCCGGCGGGCAGGGGAGCCTGCCACACGGTCTCGCCGCTCTCGATGTCGATCGCGCGAATCAGGTCGTCGGTCGCCGCGGCGATGAAGATCAAGCCGCCGGCGGTCACCACCGAGCCGCCGTTGTTGGGCGTGCCGATATCGATCGGCAGGCCCGAGCGGATGCCCCAGGGGCCGTTGGCGCGGGCGGTACCCAGCGGGCGGTCCCATAGCGTCTTGCCGCTGGAGAGTTCGATGGCGCGGATATGACCATACGGCGGCTGCTTGCACAAAAGCCCGGTGTAGGGCACCCGCCAGCCGGCGTTGACGTTGATCGCGTAGGGGGTGTTGGCCTGCGGATCTCCCGCGCCCTCGGCGCCGCCGCGGTCGGATTTTTGCTCCTCGCGCGGGACCCAGCCCAGCTCGTTGGCGACGTCACGCGGCACCAGCTCGTTGTAGTTGGGCATGTCGTTGTAGTTGGCGATGATCACCCCGCGCTGCGGATCGACCGCCACGCTGCCCCAGTCTGAGCCGCCGTTGTAGCCGGTGTACTCGACCCACGGCTGTTCCGCGGTGGGCGGTGTATACATGCCCTCCCAACTGGCCTGATGGTACTGGATACGACAGAAGAGCTGGTCGAACGGCGACATGCCCCACATGTCTTTTTCGGTGATGTCCGGCTGGCGCAGGGTGGCGTAAAGCGAGAACGGCTGGGTCTTGCTGCGCTGCTCCGGCTCGGCGCCACCCTGAGGCACCGGGCGCTCCTCGGCGCCGCCGCCGAGCAGTTCGCCGGTCTCGCGGTTGAACACGTAGATCTCACCCTGCTTGGTGGGCATGATCAGTGCCGGCACCTCGCCGTTGTCGGTGGGGAAGTCGATCAGCGTCGGCTGCGAGCCGGGGTCGTAGTCCCACACGTCCTTGTGCGCGGTCTGGAAGTGCCACTTGGGCAGGCCGGTCTCGACGTCGAGCGCGACCATCGAGCTGGCCCACGCGTTCTCTTCCGGGGTGCGCGAGCTGCTCCAGTAGTCGGCGGCGCTGTTGGCCATGGGCAGGTAGACCAGCCCCAGCTTGCTGTCGCCGGCGGCGGTGGTCCACATGTTGGGCGAGCCGCGCACGTAGGTCTCGTCACCGCTCAGCGGTTCGCTGCGGTCGGGGCGGCCGGCATCCCAGGCCCACTGCAGTTCGCCGGTCATGGCGTCGAAGCCCTTGATCACGCCGGAGGGCGGATAGCGGCGCTGGCCGTCGAGCACCTGATGCCCGGTGACGATGACATCGCGCACCACCACCGGGGCGGAGTTGATCGAGACATAGCCCGGCGGGGTCTCGCCCATGTTGCGTTTGATATCGACCTGGCCGTTGTCGCCGAAATCGGTGCACGGCTTGCCGGTGGCGGCGTCGACTTCGATGATGCGCCCATCCAGAGTGCCGGAGATGATCCGGGTGCGGCAGGCGATGGCGTCGCCGGCGGCGACCGCGTTTTCTTTGTCTTGGTCGCCGCCGTTCTGATGCTCTTCGCGCTTGGCGTCACCTTCCTGGGCGCCGCTGGCCGCCTCCTGAGCGTCGGCGCTGGTGCTGTCCGCCGCGGGCAGGCGATCCGCCGGTACCTCGTAGTAGGTCACGCCGCGGCAGGCGGCGGTGTAGGGGATGGCTTCCTCGGAGACCACCGGGTCGTAGCGCCAGTTCTCTTCGCCGGTGGCGGCGTCGAGGGAGATCAGGATATTGCGCGACGTACACAGAAAGACGTCATCGCCCACCTTGAGCGGGGTGGTCTCGGCGCCCCAGCGTTGATCCAGCACGTCGCCGGTGCGGTACTGCCAGGCGACCTGGAGCTGGTCGACGTTCTCCGGGGTGATCTGCTCCAGCGGCGAGTAGCGGGTGGCCGCCGAATCGCGGCCGTAGGCGGTCCAGTCGCCAGGGGCGGGTACGTCCGCCGGCTGGGCGTTGCCGACATCGGTGGCCAGCGAGCCGTCGGCGACCGCCGGTACCGCCGCCAGATGTTGATAGCCGCGCCCGGGCAAGAGTGCCAGCGCGCCGGCCACGATCAGCCCCACACACAGGACACCGGCCAGCGCGAAGCCGACCCGAGGGCGCGGGCCGCCGCGCAGCGCGGGTGTGACCAGGGCGACCAGAATCGCCAGGATCAGGACCAGGTCGAAGCGCGGGATCCAGCGCCAGTAGTCGAGCCCCGACTCCCAGGCGGCCCACAGGAAAGAGCCGATGAAGACCAGCGCGTAGAGCCAGGCGCCCGAGAGCCGGCCGCGCCATAGCTGAATGCCCGCGAGCAGCATCCCTACGCCCGCGATCAGGTAGTACCAGGAGCCCCCGAGCAGCGCCAGATAGAGCCCGCCGCCGCCCAGGGCGAGTCCGGCTAGCGCGATGATGAGACCCACGATGCAGGCGAACAAGCTGCCCGCACCGCGAGACGAGGTGGATTTGGCCACGGTTCTCTCCCTTGAATGAATGCTGTGCCTTTCCGCCGATCCGTGGATCGCTGCGCGGCGCAGATTTATTTGTCGTGGGCACGACGTCTATGCCACGTCGGGCGCCTGCTCCCAGCGTAGTCAGCCCGCGCCGAGCTGACGAATTCCGCGCGCCACGGGGCTTTACGCCAGATGTCAGATGGGTAACGGATTTGTTACGGTAAAAGTCGAAACCGCCTACCTTGTATGGAGGACGCCGTATCAGCGCGCGTCCTTGCGTCTACGCGAATTCAGCGCGTGCGACGCGGTTTCTCGGCGGCCCGGCAGAGGCCGCATCGACAACGACAAGGGAATAACAACGTGACCAAGACCTACAAGACGATCGGCCTCACCGTGGGCCTGATGGCCTGCGCGCCCGTGGTATTCGCGCAGAGCTCGCAGGATAGCGAAGCGATCCAGCGTCGCCTCGACGCGCTTCAGCAGCAGGTGCAGGAGCTCAGGCGCGAACTCGCCGCGCAGAAGGCGAGTCAGCAGCGCGAGAACACCCAGACGCGCCAGTTGGCGGAGAAGAACAGCTCGCTGCTGGACAACGTCGGGACGCCGCAATTCAGCGGCGCGATCGAGCTGGGCTACACCTTCAACGACTGGAGCGAGTCGAGCAAGGATACCGTCGGTGACATGGACTTCGGCAAGTTCATCCTCGGCATGGACGGTGGCGAGGGGCCGCTCTCCTACTCGTTTCAGTACCGCTTCTACGACGGCTATCGCTTCCTGCACCACGCCTGGGCGGGCTACGCCTTCAGCGATGCCGATACGGTCAAGCTCGGCCTGGTGCAGACCCCGTTCGGCAACATGGATTACGGCTACCTCGGCTGGTATGGCAACCTGCCTTATCTGGCGGGCTTCAACGACAACCAGAACGCCGGCATCAAGTGGGACCACAGCCAGGGCGCCTGGGATACGTCACTCGCCTTCTTCAAGACCGATCAGCTCGGCGACGGTAACGAGCACTACGGTGCCAACGCGATCGGTGACAGCGCCCAGGGCAACAGCGAAGAGAATCAGCTGGCCGCACGCGCCGCCTACACCTTCGGCAAGGGCTCGGACTACACCACCGAGGTCAACCTCTCGGCCAAGGGGGGGCAGCTCTATAACCACAATACCCAGAAAAGTGGCGACAACTGGGCCGTGGCGCTGGGCATGAACGGCAACTACGGCAACTGGAGCACGCTGTTGCAGGCGACCAGCTACCAGTACAACGCCAAGAACCCCGACGAGACCGTATCGGGTATCTCGGACAACGCGCTGCAAGTCGGTGCCTTCGGCTTCAACTATCTGATCCCGGCAGAGGGGCAGATGTATTCGGCGAGCCTGGCCTACAGCATGGACGTCGATTGGGGCGTGGTGGAGAACCTCTACTTCTACAACGACTTCAGCTATATCGCCGCCTCGGGTGACTACTCGGCGGTCAACGGCGGCTTCGGCGACATGGACGACCCCATGCTCAACGATCTGGGGGTGAAGGTCACCGCCGGGCGCTACTACGCCTGGTTCGATATCGTCACCAACAAGAACGGGCTGAACTACTTCGGCTCGCCGGTGGACGATGGCTGGCACACCAGCGTACAGAGCCATTTCGGTCTGACCTACTGAGGGTTGGCCAGATCGCGATGCCATGCCCCGTCGAGCTCGCTCGGCGGGGCATGCGCGTTTCTGGAATCACCTCTGGTGCCACTCCCTGGCCACGCCGCAGGGGCTGCATGTCTGACGAGTAGACCAAGACCATCTGCGAGCATTAGAAACGTATATTTTATACAAGAGGTGTGCTATCAGTGCGTAACACGCCATGTCAGGAGGGGGTGGCAAAGAGGGAGGGCACGTTGCCCATCCCGCTGCGCACCGCTCAACGCAGGCGGTCTCCTGATCAGCGTCGTACCAACAACCATAAAGCGCAAAGCGAAGGGAGTAGTGGCAATCATGAACCTGAGAACGATCCTCAAGCTCATCGCCTCCACGGCGGCCCTCCATCTGGCCGCGAGCGGCCCGGCACTGGCCCAGGACGGACCGATCACCATCGGGGTCCAGGCGCCCACCACCGGCTCCGAAGCGACCTACGGCAAGGACATGCTCAATGCCATCGGCCTGGCCGCCGACGAGATCAACGCCAAGGGCGGCCTGCTCGGCGGACGCCAGATCACGCTGGTCAGCGGCGATACCGCCTGTGACCCGCAGCAGTCGGTCAACGCTGCCAGCCGTCTGGCCTCGCAGGAGGTGGTCGGCGTGGTCGGCGGCTACTGCTCCGGTGCCACTCAGCCGACGTTGAAGATCTACGGTGACGCCAATATTCCGTTCGTGATCGTCGCGGCCAACTCGACCCAGTTGATCCCCGCCAACCCCGGCAACGCCTTCATGATCAATTCGACCGGCGCCGACCAGGCCAAGACCGCGGTCGACTTCTTTGCCGGCAAGGGCATCGACAAGCTGGCGATCGTCAACCAGGGCGATGCCTACTCCCAGGACCTGGCCAACCTGACCCGCGACGCCTGGACCGCCGCCGGCCACGAGCTGTCGGCCTTCGAGTACGTCAACAAGGGCGAGCAGGACTTCTCGGCGCTGGTCAACAAGATCCGCGGTTCCGGCGCCCAGGCGGTGTTCTGGACCGCCTACTACGCCGACGGCGGTCTGCTGATCCGGCAACTGCGCCAGCGCGGCTTCCAGGGCACCATCGCGGTGGGCGACGGCTCCAACTCGCCCAAGCTGTTCGATATCGCCGGGCAGGCCGCCGAGGGCGTCTACGCCTTCTCCAACCCCACCGCCGACTTCCTGCCGGCCGCCAAGCAGTTCATCAGTGACTATCAGGCCAAGTTCGACACCGCCCCCGGCCCCTACGCGCCGCTGGCCTATGACGGCATGCAGCTGATGGCCTGGGCCATCGACAAGGCCGGCTCCACCGACGCCGATGCCATCATCAAGGCGCTGGGCAGCGCCGACGGCAAGGAGTGGCTGGCCGGCCCGATCAGCTTCACCCCGCAGCACACCCTGGCACGCAGCAACTTCGTGGTGCTCGAGGGGCAGGGCGGCAAGTGGACCCGCTACCAGCCCTGATCCACGGCCGGCCGTAGGGCCCGCCCGCCACTTGCGCAGACATTGCTCGGCGGGCGGCGCCGTGACGGCCTCTTCCCCTCGCTGCCCAGGGACGCATGCCCATGACCTGGTACGACTCTCTGCTCCAGCAGCTCGCCGACGGGCTGGTGCTGGGCTCTTTCTACGCGCTGGTGGCACTCGGCTACACCATGGTGTTCGGGGTCATCAAGCTGCTCAACTTCGCCCATGGCGATCTCTACATGACCGGCGCCTTCGCCGGCTTCGGCGGTCTGTCGCTGGTCTCCGGGGTGCTCGGCGCCGGCTGGCTGGGCATCTTCGTGGCGATGCTGCTGGCGATGCTGGCGGTGGGCTGCCTGGGGGTAGTGATCGAGCGTATCGCCTACCACCCGATGCTGGCGGCACCGCGGCTTTCGATCCTGATCACTGCGCTGGCGGTGTCGCTGGTGCTGCAGAACGCCGCGCTGTCGCTGACCGGCGGCCAGTACACCGCCTTCCGCACTGACCTCGGCTTCGGCGGGCTCAGCCTTGGCAACCTGTTCATCTCGTATAACCAGATCGTGCTGGTGGCCACGGCGGCGGTACTGATGATCGCGCTGGAGCTGTTCGTGTCGAAGACGCTCTATGGCCGCGCCATGCGCGCGGTGGCGATCGACAAAGACATGTGTCGCATGCTCGGCATCAACGTCTCGGCGGTGATCGCGATCACTTTCTTCATCGGCTCGGGGCTGGCCGCCGCGGCCGGCACCATGGCCGGCGCCTACTACGGCAGCATCTGGTACTTCATGGGCTTTCTGATCGGGCTGAAGGCGTTCACCGCGGCGGTGATCGGCGGCATCGGCAGTATCACCGGGGCCATGCTCGGCGGCCTGATCCTGGGGCTGCTGGAGTCGTTCGGCACCCATATCCCGTTCATCGGCAGCGAATGGAAGGATGTCTTCACCTTCGCGATCCTGATCCTGGTGCTGGTGTTCAAGCCCACGGGGCTGCTCGGCAAATCCGAAGTGGAGAGGATGTGACATGGCCAATCCGACCCCCGTGGCGCCACAGGAGCGCCCCCGTGGCAACCCGGCCCAGCGCCTGTATGCCGCCTTCGACTCCCCCGGGCGGCGGCGCGCGCTGCATCTGGTGCTGCTCGCCATCCTGATCGTCACGCCGTGGCTGTCGAGCCAGTACGTCACCGTGATCCTGACCAATGCGCTGCTCTACGTGGTGCTGTGCCTGGGTCTCAACGTGGTGGTGGGCTATGCCGGCCTGCTCGATCTCGGCTATGCCGCCTTCTTCGCCGTGGGCGCCTACACCATCGGCATCCTGACCCAGCAGTTCGGCTTCAACTTCTGGGCTGCGATCCCGTTCGCGCTGCTGGCGGCGGCGCTGGCCGGGGTGATCATCGGCGGGCCGACGCTGCGGCTGCGCAGCGACTATCTGGCCATCGTCACCCTGGGCTTCGGCGAGATCGTGCGCTTCACCGCGCGCAATCTGGAGATCACCGGTGGCGCCAGCGGGCTGTCGCACATCCCCGAACCGTCACTTTTCGGCTGGTACATCGATAGCTCGATCGATTTCTACTACGTCTTCGCGGTGCTGGCGGTGCTCGCCTACATCGCCAGCCAGCGGCTGTTCGACTCGCGCCTGGGGCGTGCCTGGCTCTATGTGCGCCACGACGAAGACGCCGCCGAGGCGATGGGGATCAACCGAGTCGCGGTCAAGCTGGCGGCCTATGTGATCGGCGCGATCTTCGGTGCCGTCGGCGGCATCTTCTTCTCGGTCAACCTGGGCGCGATCTCGCCGGAGAGCTTCAGTTTTCAGCAGTCGGTGCTGATCCTGATGGCGGTGGTGCTGGGGGGCATGGGCAAGATTCCCGGGGTGATCCTGGGCGCCTTCATCGTGGTGCTGGGCCCGGAGCTGCTGCGCGAGTTCGATACCCTGCGGCTGCTGATCTTCGCCGTGCTGCTGCTGCTGATCATGCTGTTCCGGCCCAGTGGTATCTGGCCCGAAAAACGATCCTGAGGAGCCGCCGATGCTACTCCAACTCAACCAGGTGTCGCTGAGCTTCGCCGGTAACAGCGTGCTCGACGGGGTCGCTTTCGGGGTCGCCGCGGGGCGCATCCAGAGCCTGATCGGCCCCAACGGTGCCGGCAAGACCTCACTGTTCAACGTCATCACCGGCTTCTATCGGCCGCAGCGTGGCGAAATCACCTTCGACGGCGAGCGCCTGGTCAAGCGCAAGCCGCACAGCGTGACCCGCCTGGGTATCGCACGCACCTTCCAGAACGTGCGCCTGTTCCGCGAGATGTCGGTGCTCGAGAACGTCATGGCCGGCCAGCACTGCCGCTCCCGTGCCGGCGCGCTGGCGGCGGTGCTGCGGCTGCCCAGTCAGCGCGCCGAAGAGAAGCGGATTCGCGCGACCAGTCTCGAGTGTCTCGATTTCGTCGGCCTCGCCGACAGCCAGGAGCGCCTGGCGACCAATCTCGCCTACGGCCACCAGCGGCGGGTGGAGATCGCCCGGGCGCTGGCCACCGAGCCCAAGCTTCTGCTGCTCGACGAGCCAGCGGCGGGGCTCAACGGCAGTGAGAAGGAGGCGCTGGTCGAGCTGATCCGGCGCATTCGCGACGAGCGCGGCATCGCGGTACTGCTGATCGAGCACGACATGAGTCTGGTGATGAACGTTTCCGAACATATCAGCGTGCTCGACCACGGCAGCCTGATCACCGAAGGCACGCCCCAGGCGGTGGCCAACGATCCGCGGGTGATCGAGGCCTATCTGGGCCAGGACGACGAGGAGTTGGCGCTGTGACACAGACGACGAGAGCCGACGAGGTGGCGGCGGCGAGCCCGCCGGCCGCAGGGGGGCAGGGTGCGCTGCGCCAGGGCGAGGTGCGCCTGAGCCTGAGCGGGGTGGATGCATTCTATGGACAGATCCAGGCCCTGCGCGGGGTGTCGCTGGAGGTGCGCCAGGGCGAGATCGTGACCCTGCTGGGCAGCAACGGCGCCGGCAAGTCGACCACGCTGAAGACCATCTCCGGGCTGGTGCGGGCGCGTCAGGGTGACGTCTGCCTCGAGGGGGAGTCGATCGCCCGGCTGCCGGCGCATCGGATCGCCCGCCGCGGCGTGGTCCACGTGCCCGAAGGCCGGCGTGTGCTGCGCGGGCTGACGGTGAAGGAGAACCTCGAACTGGGTGCCTTTACCGTCAAGGACGGCGCGCTGCGCCGGCAGCGGCTGGAGGAGGTCTACGCGCTGTTCCCGATCCTCCACGAGCGCCGCCATCAGGATGGTTCGCTGCTCTCCGGTGGTCAGCAGCAGATGCTGGCGATGGGGCGGGCGCTGATGCACGGCCCCAGCGTGATGCTGCTCGACGAGCCCTCGATGGGTCTGGCGCCCAAGCTGGTGACCGAGATCATGCGCATCATCAAGCGCCTCAACGAAGCCGGCACCACCATCCTGCTGGTCGAGCAGAACGCACGTCTGGCGCTGCGCCTGGCGCACTACGCCTACGTGATCGAGAACGGCGAGATCCGTATGCAGGGTGATGCTGCAGCGATGCGCGAGGACGCTGCGGTGGTCAAGGCTTATCTCGGCCTGGGCGACTGAGCCCGCGGTGCACGCGGATGGCGAGGAGTGACACGATGCACAGCACGCGCGTGATCCACAGTGTCAGTTGCCACGCCGAGGGCGAGGTGGGGGATGTCATCGTCGGCGGCGTGGTGGCGCCCCCGGGTGAGACCCTGTGGGCGCAGTCGCGCTGGATCGCCGCCGACGCCACGCTGCGCGACTTCATGCTCAACGAGCCCCGCGGCGGGGTGTTCCGCCACGTCAACCTGCTGGTGCCGGCCAAGGATCCGCGGGCGCAGATGGGTTTCATCATCATGGAGCCGGAAGACACGCCGCCGATGTCCGGCTCCAATAGCCTGTGTGTTGCCACGGTGCTGCTGGAGACCGGCATTCTGCCGATGCACGAGCCCTACACTCGGCTGGTGCTCGAAGCGCCGGGCGGGCTGATCGAGGTGAGTGCGCGCTGTGCCCAGGGGCGGGTGGAGGAGGTCGAGGTGCGCAATCTGCCGGCCTTCGTCGCCCATCGCGATCTGACCCTGGAGGTCGCCGGGCTGGGTAGCCTGAGGGTGGACACCGCCTTCGGTGGCGATAGCTTCGTGATCGTCGATGCCGAGGACCTGGGCTTCCAGGTGACCCCGGACGAGGCCCGCGAGCTGGTCGATGTGGGCATGCGCATTACCCGGGCGGTCAACGAGCAGGTCGGTTTCGAGCACCCGGACAATCCGCAGTGGCGCCACGTCTCGTTCTGCCAGATCGCCGCGCCGCCGGTGCGCGAGCAGGGTACCTGGGTAGGGCGCAACACGGTGGCGATCCAGCCCGGCAAGCTCGACCGCTCGCCCACCGGTACCGGCTGCTCGGCCCGCATGGCGCTGCTGCATGCTCAGGGCCGGCTGGCGGTCGGGGAGACCTTCATCGGCGAGTCGATTCTGGGCTCGCGCTTCCACTGTCGGATCGAGGCGGCCACCGAACTCGGCGGGCGTCCGGCGATCGTGCCCTCTATCCGCGGCCGCGCCTTCATCACCGGCACCCATCAGCACACCCTCGACCCGCACGATCCGTGGCCGTCCGGCTATCGCATCGCCGACACCTGGCCGCGACGCCTGAGCTGAGCCTGGGCGCGGCTCACCGCCTCAATGGCTGGCGCTGGCGGTGGCCGTCGACGGCTTGATGTGCGGGCGCTCGGCCATGATCCTGGCCAGACGTTCCAGCGCCAGTTCCAGGCGCTCGATCAGCCCCTCAATCAGCACGCGGCGATCCGCGGGGACATCGCCGTGCTCGGCGATCAGCGCATCCAGGCGCTGGCCGGCGGCGTGTACGCCCTGGGGGGGGCGGCCGTTGGCGGCTTCCTCGAAACCGCTGGCCAGGGCGCGCAAGAGTTGGCGGTGGGCGCGCCGGATCAGCGGGTGCGATGCGTCGTCGAGGCGGTCGCGCAGGCGCAGGGTGGCGCTGCCGATATCCAGGCCGGTGAGGCCCAGGATGAACAGATGGCGCTGATCCTCCGGCAGCATGTCGTCGTGCTGTGCCAGTTGCAGCATGCGATCGGCCATGTGGCCGCTGAAGCGAGTCTCGGCATCGCGGATCGAACGCCGCCGCAGCTGGTGGATATCCTGGGAGATGGCGTTGATCAGACGCCGGCGGCGTAGCCGCGTGCCCAGTCCAGGTAGCAGACGGAATCCCATCACCACACAGCTCAGACCGATGATCACCGACAGTGCGCGGTTGGCGAAGCTGTCGAAGGAGAAGTCCATGTTGTTGCCGGGCATGGTCAGCAGGATATTGAAGATGGTGAAGGCCAGGCAGTAGCCCATGATCTTGGGGTTGGTCGCGCCCATCAGCCCGAGGAACAGCGGCGTGCCGAAGAGCATGGCCAGCATCGGAAAGCCATGGGCCTGAGACAGCAGCACATGGCCGAACAGGAAGGCGCTGGGGATCGCCGCGAGCATGCCCTTGTAGAACATCATGGTGATCATCACCGGATTGTCGCGGCTGGCGAAGAACGCCGAAAACAGTGTGCCCAGCAGCAGCGCCACCAGTGCGCTGTTCCATGCGGTGAGAATCCAGAAGGTGGCCAGGCAGGTGAACACCAGCCCGGCGCGCAGGGCGTTGATGCCCGCTGCCAGGTGGTCGCGGTGCCACGCCAGGGGGGCCGAGCGCAGGCGGTGACGGCCCGGGTCGGCGATCGCCTCGCGTGCGTCCAGCATCACCATGGCGTGGCCGATCGCTTCGCGGATGCCCAGACGCACGCGACGGTCGAGCGGCGCCAGGCCGGACTCGTTGCTCTCGTGGACCAGGCGGCGCAGCGCGCGCAGCTCCTGGCGTGCCTGGGGGACGCCGTTGACGTGTTCCGCTTCGCGGAAGCCGTCGGCGACCTGGCGTGCGATCTCGACACTGCCCGGGTCGAGCTTGTCGGCGTGGTCGTGCAGCAGTTGGTGCAGCGCGTGCAGTGTGGCCATGAGGCGCAGCGTGCGGCGTGTCAGCACGTGGGTGGCGCGCATGCGCCCAGGGCCTTCGGGGCCTTCGAAGCGCGCCGCCTGGCTATCGGTCTCTAGCATCGTGAGCGGCCCCAGGCTGCCGCGCAGGGCCTGCTGCATGGCGGGGATGTCATCACTCGCCGCCAGGCGCAAAGCGGCATGCTCGAAGGCCTGGTTGATCACGCTGTCGGCCTGGGTGGCGAGGTGCTCGCCGACCCTGGAGGGCCACAGCAGCGAGCTCACCAGGGTGGCGCATATCGCGCCCAGGCCCAGCTCCGAGAGCCGCGCGACGGCGATATCGAACATCCCACCGGGAGAGCTGCCGCTGGAGATCACCACGATCAGCATCGCGGTGACCGCGCCCATGATGCACCCGTAGGTGTAGTTGTTGCGCCACAGCGAGGCGACATAGGTACACAGCATGATCCATAGGGTCAGCGCGGTCAGTGCCGGGATCCGCGCCTGGGCGAACAGCGCCATGATCGCGATCCCGACCAGGGCGCCGATGAGGGTGCCGCCGATCTGACAGATGCCCTTTTCGATCACCATGCCGCTCATCGGTCGAATCTGCAGAAACGCCGCCGAGATCAGCGCCCAGTAGGGGCGATCGAGGTTGAACCAGAGCGCCAGGTAGAGCGCGAGCATCATCGCCAGGGTGGTCTTGATCGCGAACTTGACCGCCGCGGCGTCCGGCATCAGATAGTGCTTGAGCAGCGTCGGCATGGGATCAGGGCACGTCGTCGGTGGCGCGCTCGGTGGGGATCGCGTCGGGGAGCGGCGTTGGCGACTGGGACTGCGGCGTGGGGCGTCGATCCACGCCGCTGCCGGCCGGGGCTGCAGTGCTGACGGGCTGGGCCGGTGCAGGCTTGGCGTCGGTGCGCTCGGTATCGGCGTCGTGCTGGATGCGGATCGTCGCGGTCATGCCGGCGCTCAGCAGGGTGTGATCGGGCATCTCGTCGAAGGTCACCAGCACCGGAATTCGCTGGGCCAGGCGCACCCAGTTGAAGGTGGGCTGAACCTGCGGCAGCAGCTGGTTGTTGAGGCTGGTGTTGGTATCGGCAATGCCGCGCCCGATACCGGCGACATGGCCGTGCAGGTGGGTATCACCGTTCATCAGGATGATATCCGCCGGGTCGCCGATGGCGATCGACGACAGCTTGGTCTCTTCGAAGTACCCCATCACGTAATAGGAGTGCGCCTGCACCAGCGCCATCACCGGGGTGCCGCGGGAGACGTAGTTGCCCGCTGCCAGCTGCAGGTTGAGCACGTGGCCGCTCACCGGCGCCACCACCCGGGTGCGCTGCAGGTCGAGCCTGGCGCTGGCGAGGCTGGCCTGAGCCTGCTCCAGATTGGCCTTGGCGATGCGTGTGTTGATCTGCGCGATCTGGCGATCCTCGGCGCTGATCGAGCGATTGCTGAGCTGGTTGCGGCGGCTCTCTTCGGCGCGTTTCAGGTCGAGCGTGGCTTGATTGTTGGCGACACTGGCCTCGGCCTTGTCGAGGGCGGCCTGATAGCGCGAGGGATCGATCTCGAACAGGGTGTCGCCCTGGCTGACGTAGCCGGTGTCGCTGACATTGAGCGAGCGCACCCAGCCGGAGACGTCCGGGGCGATGGTGATCACCTCGGCGCGCACGCGGGCGTCGCGGGTCCAGGGCGTGAACAGGTAGTAGTTCCACAGCCATACGCCGGCGGCGATGGCGATGGCGACGACGATCAGGGTCAAGAGGATACGGAGCGAGTTGCGCATCAAGAGCTCTCGAGCAGGACGGTAAACAGAAAAGTGATGGCGGCGGTGAAGAGCACGAACAGCGAAACGTCGAACCAGGCTTCGTACCACAGCGCGCGCTGCCCGACGAGCCAGTGCAGCAGGGTGCGTGTGACCAGCGTGGCAACGAGGCCGAGTATGGCGTAGATCAGTAGGGGGCTGAGATAGATGCCACCTAGCGCGATTTCCTGAAGACCCATGACACCTCTTAGCCCATCCGTCGAAGCGGCGATAATATTAGCATGCTTAATAAATCGCCGACAGGCTCCGTGACATGCCGCGCGCCGTGCCTCTCTGCGGTGGCGTCTCTTCCAGGGTATCGCTGCGACGGCGTCACTGCGCGTGCCGATCCCTGACGTGAGCAGAGTTTAGACCGAAATCGGTGTGTCCGTCTCAGCTCTCGCTCTGCACCACACGATCGCGGCCGCTGCGCTTGGCCTGATAAAGATGACGATCGGCGCGGCGCATCAGTTGCTTGAGTGGCTCCCGCGGGTAGCGCTCGGCCGCACCGATGCTGAGGGTGAGCGCCAGCTGTGGCCCCGAGGCCAGCACCAGCGGGGTGGTGGCCACCATCCGACAGAGGCGTTCGGCGACCGCCACCGCCTCGGCGAGCGTCGTCTCCGGCAGCACCACCGCAAACTCCTCGCCGCCCACCCTTCCGACCAGGCTGGGGTCGCGCACCGCGCTGCGCAACTGGTTGGCGACGGCGCGCAGTGCGTCGTCGCCGACATCGTGGCCATACGCGTCGTTCACCCGCTTGAAGTGGTCGATATCGATCAGCAGTACGCTCAGCGGCATGTTGCGGCGCCGGCGCAGGTGCCTCACGGCCGCCTGCAGCAGTGCACGGCGATTGCTCAGCCCGGTCAGGTCGTCGGTGTCGGCGCGCCGGGTCAGGCGCTCCTGCTGGCGTCGGCGCTGAGTGATGTCGAAACACCACACCAGCCACGCCGGCTGTTCGCCCACCCGCAGCTGGCGCGCGTTGAGCAGCGCCCAGTAGGGCGCCCTGGGACACAGCCTGGCCTCCATCTGATAGATCAGTTCGCCGCGTTCGAGCCGTGCGACCAAGCGCGCGTGCTCGGCGGGATCCACGAACAGCGCCGCCAGGCTGAAGCGGCTGGCGTGGTCGGCGCCGCTCTGGATGAGCAGGCTGTCGCTGACATAGAACACCTGCCGCTGATCGGCACCGATCAGGGTGACATCGCTGGGCGAGGAGTCGAGGATGCTCTGCAATAGTGCTTCACGGTCGCGCAGGGCCTGGGTCCGCTCCTGGATACGCCGCTCCAGCGAGAGGTTGAGCTGATGCAGGTCGTTGGCCAGGCGGCGCGTGCGCCGCTGGTCCAGGATGATCTTCAGCGCCAGCAGCGCACAGCCGGCGGCGAGCAGCAGCAGGGCCAGCGAGAGCCAGTGAAAAGTGCGCTGCAGCGTCTGGCGCTGGTGGTCTGTCTGGGTGGCGACGGCGATATTGGCGGCGACGACCAGCGCATGCAGTGCCGACTCCTGGTCGGCGAGGGTCGCGGCGATCGTGGCGGCCACCTGGCGCGCGGCCCCCGCCTCCTGCCAGCTGAGCTCTTGGTTCCAGCGCAGGGTCGCCTGGTCGAGGTGGGTCAGGGTGGCCTGGATCTGCGGACGCTCGCCCTCCTGCTCGTCGAAGATGTGCGTGTGCAACAGCGGCAGCAGGGCGGTGCGCATCACTCCCAGGCGTAGCTTGAGGCGTGCGGGAGGCTCGAGGCCGCTGGCCACGGCATCAGCGGTCGAGGCCAGGGCCATGACCTGCCGGCTGAGATTGTAGCTCTGCCACACCTCGTTGTAGCGCCCGGGCGAGGCGAACTCCTGGCCGCGGTCGGCCACCGTGTGCAGCCCCGCCAGTGCCACGCCCATCATGATGCCGGCCAGTAGCATCAGTGCCAGGGCGTGCCATGGGCGGCCGCCGTCCGGTACCGCCGCCTTCAGCGCAGCTGCAGTTCGTCGAGTTGCCATACGGTGCGGTTGTAGTAGGTCCGGGTATAGAGTTCGGGGTGGTTATCGTAGGGGTACATCACCATCAGCGGGCCGTAGGCGTCCACCGGCAGGTAGTGGCCATCACGCCGGTAGGCGACGATCGGATCGTAGCGGGAGAGGTCGCTGGCGGGAATGATCGCATCGTAGTCGTTGAGGGCATAGGCGTGCAGGCTCTCCGGCAGTGGCAGTTGCTGATGCGCCAGCAGCGTGCGCAGAGAGACGCCATACCAGTGGGACGAGCCCAGGCCACTGTCCGGAATCGGCCCCATCACCTCGCGACCGGGCAGCGCTTCCAGGTCGCCGAGCGTCAGTGTGGCGAGCGGCTTGCCGGCGGCGTCGGTCAGCCGCAGCAGCGGCATATCGCGCGGATAAGGCGTGGCCTCGGACGGCATATCATCGCGCGTGGCCTCGGACGCCATATCATCGCGCGTGGCCTCGGACGCCATATCGCGCGTGGCATCGGGCGCGGCACCGGAGGTGTCGGCAAACGCCGGGCGGGCCGCCAAAGCCCCCAGCGCCAGCAGCAGCCAGGCGCAAGATATCAGCCAGATTCGCGATGACAGCCAGAGCGGCTGCCGCCCGCGCCGCCCCTGGCTCGGGACACCGCGACGCTTCACGGACATAAGGCTGGTCAAGCAAGCAGAGAGTGTCGACATGGTCGGTTTGGCTCCTGGCCGTTGGGTGGCGTCTCGCTCAGGCGTTGGGGTCGTCGACCAGCAGCCGCGAGAACCTGACGATCTCGGCGTTGCGGTTGGACCATCCCAAGTGCGTCCAGAAACGGTGGGCGGCCGTGTTGTCGGCCAGCGTGTCCAGGTGCACTTTCTCGATGCCGGCGGCCAGCAGCGCCTGCAGACAGTGCTCGGTCAGCTGGCGCCCCAGGCCCAGTCCGCGGCATTCGGGCTCGACCATGACATGCTGCAGATAGCCGCGGCGGCCATCGTGCCCCGCCATGGCGCAGCCGACGATGCCCGATCGCCCGGGCCAGCGGGCGACGAAGCTCATGCCCGGGTTGCGCGCCAGATAGCGCGCGGTGGCCTCGCGGCCATCGGCCTGGCGCAGCACCACGCCCGGGGTGCGCTGCATCATGGCGACGAAGTCGGGGTGATCGTCCAGGGTCATGGCGGCGATCGTCACGCCGGGGGCGGCTGGGGGCATGTGGTCTCCTCGAACAGGGCAGCGGCAGATGACGCCGGCTCCCGTGAGTCGGTCAGTGGTGGCGATTCCAGAACGGCAGTCGTGCAATCTGGACGCCCGGGCAGGGCGTACGTTGGCTTATATCACGACGTCCGACGGGCGAGTCGCAGGCGCCGCAGGGGCAGGTTGATCACTGCGAGACCCGCGATCACCAGCAGCCCGCCGACCACCTTGTGCATGCCCAGCGGATCGTCCAGCAGCCATACCCCCAGCGCCACCGCGAAGACGGGCATCAGCAGCGTCAGCGGTACCACCCGGTTGACCGGATGCTTCTGCAGCAGGCGATACCAGAGCCCGTAAGCGGCGATCGAGGACATCACCGCGGTATAGACCACGGCGCCCCAGCCGGCCCAGCCGGCGTGCTGGATGGCTTGCCATTGACCGGATTCGAACAGCGCGCTGCCGAGCGCCACCAGCGGGGTGGCGAACAGCGCGATCCAGCCGGTCAGGGTCAGCGGCGGGATCGGCGGTGCCAGCTTGATGATCAGCGTCGAGACCGCCCAGGCCAGCGCGCTCGCCAGCAGCAGCGCGGTGGAGAGCGGCGGCGGCAGCGAGGGACCGCCGGCCAGGACCACCACGCCGCCGAACGCCAGTACCAGCCCGGCGATACGACGCGGCCCCAGCTTCTCCCTGAGAAAGAGTGCCGCCAGCAGGGTGGCGAAGGGCGTGCCCATCTGTACCAGCAGCGCTCCGGTGCCGGCTTCGGCATGTTCGAGGCCGACGAATAGTAGCGGAAAGTGGAGCCCGCCGAAGGTGATCGAGAGCAGCAGAACCCAGCGCAGCTGGGCGCGGGTAATACGCGTGAACGGTACCACCAGCGCGGCGACCAGCATGAAGCGCAGTACCATCACCAGCAGCGGCGGCATCTCTGCGACGCCGAGCTTGATCACGATGATATTGAGTGCCCAGATGGCAATCACGCCCAGGCCGATCGACAAATCCTTGAGGGGCACGCGCTGAGTTCCTTTGATATGGCTGGGCCCGTGGGTCCTTGGGCTCGTAGGTCCAGACTTTCAACGCCGCGGGCGTGGCCGTCAAGGGGCCATGGCAAGCCTGGGGGAGGGGGCTATGACGAGCCTGGCGCCGGGGGCTATGGCGAGCCCGGCCGACGCGGTATCTTGAGCCCGACGCTCGCCGTCGTCGACCATCGAGGATACGAAAATGTTGAAGGGAATCGCGATCTGTCTCTGCCTGCTGGTGACGCAGCTGGCCATGCTCTCCTGGATCGACCACCGTCAGGGTGGCAGTGAGTCCGTCCAGCGCCAGACCACCAGCGCCCAGGCGTCGCCGCGCGCCCGCGAGGATGACGATGCCGAGCTCGGTTGAGGCCGCCCGGGGGCGAGCTGGGCGCCGGTTGCCGGCAGCGACGCTGCGCTGGGGTACGGCGCTGGCGCTGCTGGCATGGGCGGTACTGGCTGGGGCCGTGGAGCCGGGCCGGCTGGGCCTGAGCGGAGCGGGGGGGGACTACACGCTGCGGATCGAAGTGGCGGCCACTGCCGAGCAGCGGGCACGGGGGCTGATGGCGCGCGACGCTCTGCCCGAGGACGCCGGCATGCTTTTCCTTTACCGCGCCGAGCAGCCCGGCAGCAGTGCCTACTGGATGTACCGCACGCGGATTCCGCTGGATATCGCCTTTCTCGGCGCGGATGGCACCATCCGTGCATTGAGAACGATGCCGCCGTGCCGTGCCGAGATGCCCAGCCGCTGCCCGGCCTATGCGGCAGGGGTGGAGTTTCGTGCCGCGCTGGAGACCAACGCCGGCTACTTCGCCCAGCGCGGGCTCGGCGTGGGCGACCGGGTCGATCTCGGCCCCTGGCTCACGGCGCCTTGAGCGTATGCCGGTCACGCATGCCCCATAGCGGTCTCGCCCGGTCCGCAGCGCCCGCCGCGGACAGCGGCGGAGAGATCCGCTTCTCCTGGCGTGTGTGGTGGTATTTCTCCGCGGCGCGATGCGCGGATCCAGAGGCAGAAGCGGCAAGGCGCGGGTTTTGCCAGCACGAAACTCTCTATAACATGGCTCGCCGTCGGGATAAGCTATGTTACTTAGGGAGTGCCGTTGTGTCCGGCGCCGGTTCGGGGCCACATCGGCCATCGGCACGCGCTCCAGGACGCTCTGCATGACGCGCCCCTGGCCGTTACGCAACAGGGAACGGGAAGCATAGCGGGCCTGCCACGCGTCACCCAGGGAGGGCGCGGCAGGCATGACGAGCCGGGACAGAATCAGCACAAGCCCGGGCCACGCCACCACTCGACGTTCGGGGTCGCCAGATCGACCTCACACAATAAACGGGAAACTCGAGGTATGCGCATGAAACGCCACGCTTTGACTGCAGCCTTACTCTCCTCTGCCCTGATGGGTGCGGCCACGCTGTCCGCCCCCGCCATGGCGCAGGACACCCAGTACATCACCATCGGTACCGGCGGCCAGACCGGCGTCTACTACGTGGTCGGCCAGTCCGTCTGTCGGATGGTCAACCGCAGCGCCGAAGAGAGCGGCATCCGCTGCAACGCGCCGTCCACCGGCGGCTCGGTGGCCAACGTCAACGGCATCAAGTCCGGTGAGTTGAACATGGGCGTCGCCCAGTCCGACGTGCAGTACAACGCCTACAACGGTGAAGGTCAGTTCGACACGCCGATGAAGGATCTGCGCTCGGTGTTCTCGCTGCACGGTGAGCCGCTGACCATCCTGGCGCGCGAGGATGCCGACATCCACTCGATCCAGGATCTCAAGGGCAAACGCGTCAACATCGGTAACCCGGGCTCCGGCCAGCGCGCCACCATGGAAGTGCTGATGAACGCCGAAGGCTGGGATACCAGCGTGTTCTCGCTGGCTTCCGAGCTGGGTGCTGCCGAGATGGCCTCGGCGCTGGCCGACAACAACATCGATGCCATGGCCTATGTCGTTGGCCACCCCAATGGCGCGATCCAGGAAGCGACCACCACCGTTGCCTCCAACCTGGTGCCGCTTAACGATGACGCGGTCAAGGGGCTGGTCGACAAGTACCCCTACTACAGCATGTCCACCATCCCCGGCGGGATGTACGAAGGCAACCCGGACGACGTCCAGACCTTCGGCGTGCGCGCTACCTTCGTGACCTCTGCCGAGGTGCCGGACGAAGTCGTCTACCAGACCGTCAAGGCGGTGTTCGACAACTTCGACCGCTTCAAGCGTCTGCACCCGGCATTCGCCAACCTCGAGCCGAAGGACATGATCAGCGAAGGGCTCTCCGCACCGCTGCATGATGGCGCCAAGCGCTACTACCAAGAGCAGGGCTGGCTCTGAGGAAACACGGTACAAATGCCTGCGCGGATGAATCGCCGCCTTGCGCTTCATCCCGCTCGCCTATTTGTTCAGCGTTTTCCTAAGCACGCGTGGGCTGACGTCTCGTCGAGGCGTCAGCCGCCGCGCCCTGGAAGGGGGCGGGCAGTGACGCCCGGCTCCGACCGCGAAGCGTTGCCGCAAGCAGACGTTTCGTCCCTGCCGTGAGCGGGCCACTTCCTCGGCGCCTGCGTGTTTCCCAGTCAGGATCTCACCATGACCGATACCAAGACCTCCGGCCCCGATCAGGCCAAGCTGGACGAGCTGGCCGCTACCGACACCGGTGGCCGCAAGCTGACCGGCTTTCCCAACCGATTGCTCCTGGGCGTTGCCGCAGCCTGGTCGCTGTTCCAGCTGTGGATCGCCTCGCCGCTGCCGTTCGTGTTCGGCTTCGGCGTGTTCAGCGCCACTGAAGCGCGTTCGATTCATCTGGCGTTCGCCATATTTCTCGCCTTCATGGCCTATCCGGCATTCAAGCGTTCTCCGCGCGAGCGCATGCCGCTGCCCGACTGGGCGATGGCCCTGGTGGGGGCGTTCTGTGCCTCCTACCTCTACTTCTTCTACGATCAGCTCGCACAGCGCCCCGGTGCCCCCATCCTGCAGGACGTGATCATCGGCGTGGTCGGCATCGTGCTGCTGCTCGAGGCGTGCCGCCGTTCGTTGGGGCCGCCGCTGACGATCATTGCGCTGATCTTTCTGATCTATTCGCTGGCCGGACCCTACATGCCGGGTATTCTGGCCCACCGCGGGGTGAGCTTCTCGGGGCTGGTCAATCATCAGTGGCTGACCACCCAGGGGGTCTTCGGCATTGCTCTCGGGGTCTCGACCAGTTTCGTGTTCCTGTTCGTGCTGTTCGGCGCGCTGCTCGACAAGGCTGGTGCGGGCAACTACTTCATCAAGGTCGCGTTCTCGCTGCTGGGCCACTATCGCGGCGGCCCGGCCAAGGCCGCGGTAGTCTCCTCGGGGCTCACCGGACTGATCTCCGGCTCCTCCATCGCCAATACCGTGACCACCGGCACCTTCACCATTCCGATGATGAAGCGGGTCGGATTCAGTGCCACCAAGGCCGGCGCGGTGGAGGTGTCTTCCTCGGTCAACGGTCAGATCATGCCGCCGGTGATGGGGGCGGCGGCCTTCCTGATGGTCGAGTATGTCGGCATTCCTTACATCGATGTGATCAAGCATGCCTTCGTGCCGGCGGTCATCTCCTATATCGCGCTGCTCTATATCGTTCACCTGGAGGCGCTCAAGGCGGGCATGCAGGGGCTGCCGAGCGGTAATCCGCAGCGCCCGTGGCTCAATAAGATCCTCGGCTTCCTGACCGGGCTGGTCGGGGTGATGGTGCTGGCGGCGGCGGTCTACTACGGGATCGGCTGGCTCAAGCCGGCCCTGGGCGAGTCTGCTTCCTGGGTGATCGGCGCCGGGGTCATCGCGGTCTATGTGCTGCTGCTCAAGCTCGGCGCCAATTACCCCGAGCTGGAGGTCGACGACCCCAATCAGGAGATCACCCAGCTGCCGCGCACCAAACCCACCGTGATGGTAGGGCTGCACTACCTGCTGCCGGTGATCGTGCTGGTGTGGTGTCTGATGGTGGAGCGCCTGTCGCCGGGCCTGTCGGCGTTCTGGGCCACTGCCTTCATGATCTTCATCATTCTCACCCAGCGCCCGGTCGATGCGCTCTTCCGCGGGCGCAGCGACTTCGTCGGCGATCTCAAGCGCGGCGGGCGCGACCTGTGGGAAGGGCTGATCGACGGTGCGCGCAACATGATCGGGATCGGCATCGCCACCGCTACCGCCGGTATCATCGTCGGGGCGGTGGCGCAGACCGGGGTCGGCCTGGTGCTGGCGGATCTGGTCGAGACGCTGTCGATGGGCAACCTGCTGCTGATGCTGCTGCTCACCGGGGTGCTCAGCCTGATCCTCGGCATGGGTCTGCCGACCACCGCCAACTACATCGTGGTGTCGGCGCTGCTGGCGCCGGTGATCGTGCAGCTGGGCGAGCAGAACGGTCTGATCGTACCGCTGATCGCGGTGCATCTGTTCGTGTTCTATTTCGGCATCATGGCTGACGTCACGCCGCCGGTGGGGCTGGCCTCGTTCGCGGCGGCGGCGATCTCCGGCGCCGACCCGATCCGCACCGGCTTCCAGGCGTTCTACTACAGCCTGCGTACCGCCGCGCTGCCGTTCCTGTTCATCTTCAACACCGACCTGCTGCTGATCAATGTCGACCTGTGGCACGGCATCGTGATCTTTGTCGTGGCCACGGCGGCGATGCTGATCTTCGCCGCCGCGACCCAGGGCTTCATGCTGGTCAAGAGCCGCTGGTACGAGAGCGCGCTGCTGCTGCTGGTCGCTTTCACCCTGTTCCGTCCCGGCTTCTGGATGGACATGGCCGATGCGCCCTACCGCGAAGTGCCGCCGGCCCAGTTCGAGCAGGCGCTGGGCGAGATCGGTCCGCGTGATCACCTGATGGTACGAGTCGATGGGCTGGATGCCTACGGCGCGCCGACCAGCTTCGTGGTCCAGGTACCGGCGACCGAGGGGAGTAGCGGCAGCGAACGCCTCGATAGCCTGGGGCTGCACCTGATGCAGGAAGATGGCAAGGTACTGGTCGACACCACCGACTTCGGCAGTCAGGCGGAAAAGCTCGGCTTCGACTTCGATCAGCAGATCGTCTCGGTGCGGATTCCGCGCGATCAGCTGCCCAAGGAGCTGATGTGGATACCGGGACTGCTGCTGTTCGCCATGATCGTCCTGTTGCAGCGCCGTCGCCGCGACGCCGGGAAGTCGCGCGAGGCGCTCGCCTGACGCTGCGCCACGCCCGGTAGACGGGCAGTATGCAGTTCGATGTGATGCAGACGGCCGCCTCGCCAGAGGCGGCCGTCCTGCCTTCGAGGCGCGTGGTGCTGGTATTGACGGCGCGAGGTATGGGTGTTGAAGGAGAGTGAAGATGGCGTTTCCCGACAGCCGCATCGATTACCGCCGCCACCCCGAGGCCTACCGCATCGGCCGCGGCGAGCGGGGCGTGTTCCACGTCCAGCCCTACAAGGACGAGCTGCTGTCGCTGTGGGCGATCCGCAACGAGGCTGACGCCCGCGAGGCGGTGACGGCGCTCTCGGCGCGTTTTCGTGACTACCGCGACGCCGACGATTTCGTCGGCATGGACATGGCGCGCAAGTATCTGCAGATGGGCTATACCCGTGCGCGTCGCTACGCCCGCTACCCGGGCGGGCGCAAGCGTGACCAACGCGGCCGGCCGGTCGAACCGCGGGATGCCGATGCCGAGAAGGCACGTATCGCCGAACACTACCAGCGTGCACTCGAGGCGGTGCGCGACGACACCACCTACAGGCGCGCCAAGCGTGCGCATCAGCAGCGCCGCCGCTGATGCGCCTCGCCCCCCTAGATGACCGATCCTCTGCCAGGAGCCTACCCATGCCCACGCTCTCCGCGATCCACCGCTATCCGATCAAGTCCGCCGCCGGCGAATCGCTCGTCCAGGCCCGCGTCGAGGAGGAGGGGTTGGTGCTCGATCGTCGCTTCATGGCAATCAAGCCGGATGGCACCTTTCTCACCGCGCGCACGCATCCGCAGTTGCAGCGGGTGCGCCCGAGCTTCGACGGCGAGCGTCTGACCCTGACCCATGACAGCCTGCCGCCGCTCGACGTCGCGCGCGAGGAGTTCAGTGGCGAGGCGGTGACGACCCAGGTGTGGGGCGACGAGTTTGCCGCGCAGGCCACCCACGCCTCGCTCGATGCCTGGTTCAGCGAGGTCGCCGGCGAGCCGGCACGGCTGCTGTGGCTGGGCGAGCGCTCGCCGCGCTACCGCGACGCCATCGGAGTGCGTGTGAGTTTTGCCGACGGCTATCCGCTGCTGTTGATCTCGCAAGCCTCTCTCGATGATCTCAACCGGCGCACCGACGGCACTCATGTCATGGCTCAGTTCCGGCCCAACCTGGTGGTGACGGGTACCGAGCCCTATGCCGAGGATGGCTGGCGGCGTGTGCGTATCGGTGAGGTGACGTTCCGCGTCGATGCGCCCTGTTCGCGCTGCGCCATGGTCACGGTGGACCCGGCACGCGGTGAGAAGCGCGCCGATCGTGAGCCGCTCAAGGCGCTGGCCGGCTACCGTCGCGGAGCGCGTGGAAAGGTCTATTTCGGGCAGAATCTGGTGGCCGAGAATGCCGGCAGTGTGAGCGTGAACGATGCGCTGGTGGTGCTCGAATAGCCTGGATCTCTCTTGCAAGGGCAGTACCTGATCCTGCAGAGACAGCCTCCAGTTGCACGCCTTTACTCGTGGAAATCGGCACTTTCATGAATGTCAGATGAATCGGTGAGTCGTTTTAACATTCATGTTGTCTACCCTCAGAGGGTGGGGTGACAAGGCTGATCAGGCGTTCATCCTGGCGACAGGTAATCGCGGCTTCTGTTACATTAGTTTTTATTAAATTTTAAACGTTCCTCGCTGGCTGATAACCGCATGAGCGCCCTGTTCATGCGGTATTCATCTTTATGACCATTTCGACTCGAATAGTTTCGAATCGATCGCGCTACTGGCACTTTCTGGGCCAGTATGGTGCGCCATTCCTGTCTGTTTTCCGCTTCTCATCAGTGGCACCGTGCGCACAATCCTTCACCTCGGCTTACAAAATTTTCAGCGTGCAAAGCGGTTAATGGTTGCCGCCGACATGGCTCTCCCGTTACGACTTTAGGCGAAGCCGGCGCCGCCGTGTTACCCGGGGCGCGGACGGCTCCTGTCATCGCCATCCACCGATCGCTATTCGAGCGCAGTGTGATCGCGACTGGCGATCCCAACGCTGCCGAGGAGTTCCCATGCAATTCACCGATCGTCTGCTACTCGAGAACCGCGCCTGGGCCGCCGGCATACGCGCCGCCGATCCGGAGATATTCTCCCGCTTGCACCAAGGCCAGGCGCCTGGCGCGCTATGGATCGGTTGCTGCGACAGCCGAGTCCCCGCCGAGCAGATCTGCAACGCCAGCCCCGGCGAGCTGTTCATCCATCGCAATATCGCCAACCTGGTCGACGAGAACGACGCCAACGTGATGAGCGTGCTCGAGTATGCGCTCAAGGCCCTCGAGGTCGAGCACATCATCGTCTGCGGTCATCGTGGCTGCGGCGGCATCCAGGCAGCGATCAGCGGCGACGAGGCGCTGGCGGCCCTGCCCCGGGTCGAGTCCCATGTCGGCCAGCTCAGGCAGCTGGTGGCGGTGCACGCGGATGAACTCAACCGCTTCACTCAGCTGGGTGACAAGGTCGACCACGTGGTCGAGCTCAACGTCACCGCCCAGGTCGAGCGCCTGGCCGAGCTGTCACTGGTACGCGAGAGCTGGGCGGCACGGCGCGCACCGACCCTGCATGGCTGGGTCTACGACCTCGCCAGCGGTCAACTCGACGACGTGGTGAGCCGCGGCCCGGCAGACGCTGACGCCATCCCCGAGGCCAACGGTTGGCGTCGCGCGGCGAGCTGAGGCTGGCACCCCGCGACATCGACGGATTTTTCAGGTCAAGGACAAGACAATGACGACTCAGACTTCTAGCGACGCTCACGTGGAGCGTGCCGAAACACTTTCCCTGCGCCACCTGGCCCGCGATCTGCCCGCCGGCATCGTGGTCTTCCTGGTGGCGATTCCGCTCTGTTTGGGGATTGCGCTGGCCTCCGGCGCGCCGCCCTTGGCCGGACTGGTGGCGGGCATGGTCGGTGGGCTGGTGGTGACGCTGTTCAGCGGCTCGGCGCTGTCGGTCAGCGGCCCCGCCGCCGGGCTCACGGTGATCGTGCTCGACGCGATCGAGACACTTGGCAGCTTCTCCGCCTTTCTCACCGCGGTGATCCTGGCCGGCGTGCTGCAGCTGGCGATGGGGATCTTCCGGCTCGGGCGGATCGGCGCCTTCGTGCCGACTGCGGTGATCAAGGGCATGCTCGCGGGGATCGGCCTGATTCTGGTGCTCGGGCAGTTTCCCATGGCGCTCGGCCATCCGCTGGATGACATGCCGGCGATCACCGACCCGGTGGCGCTGTTCAGCGGCGTCGCGCCGCTGGCAGTGGGGATCGCGCTGTTCAGCCTCGCCGTGCTGGTGCTGTGGGAACAGCCGCTGATCAAGCGCCAGCGGCTGCTGAGCCTGGTGCCTGGGCCGCTGCTGGCGGTGCTCGGTAGTATCCTGATCGAGCGGCTGGTGGGTACGGCGATGCCGGCGCTGGCGCTGGATACGGCGCACCACGTGCAGCTCGGCGGGCTCAGCGGTCCGGCTGATCTGCTCGCCGAGATGACCCGCCCGACCCTGGGCGCACTGGCCAACCCGGCGGTCTATACCGTGGCCATCACCATTGCCATCATCGCCAGCCTGGAGACGCTGCTCAGCCTGGAAGCGGTCGACAAGCTCGACCCGCTCAAGCGTCATTCGCCGCCGCACCGCGAGCTCAAGGCCCAGGGCATCGGCAACATGGTCTGCGGGCTGCTCGGCGCGCTGCCGGTCACCGCGGTGATCGTGCGTAGCTCGGCCAACGCCAATGCCGGCGGACGCACGCGTCTGGCGAGCATCATCCACGGCGGGCTGCTGCTGGTGAGCGTGGCGTTCCTGGCCATGTGGCTGGAGCTGATCCCGCTGGCGACGCTGGCCGCGATCCTGCTGCATACCGGCTACAAGCTGGCCAAGCCGTCGCTGTTCGTCGCCCACTACCGCGAGGGCATGCGCCGCTTCGTGCCGTTCACCGTCACTGTGGTGACGATCCTCGCCACCGACCTGCTGATGGGGGTGTTGGTGGGGCTGGTGTGCAGTCTCTACTTCCTGCTGCAGTCCGGCTACCGCTCGGCGATCGCCCACACCCGGCGCGGTGATCACGTGCTGCTGCAGTTCCAGCAGGATGTGTCGTTTCTCAACCGCGAGGAGATGCGCCAGTATCTGGACGCGGTGCCCGACGGCGGCGAGCTGATCGTCGATGCCACCGGGGCCAACTATGTCGACCCGGATATCCGTGAGGACATCGCCCGCTTCATCGACAGCGCGCCGAGCCGTGGCATCGTGGTCGAGCTACGCGACGTCGAGGGCACCAGCGGCACCTATGGCGATATCGACGGCGACGCCGCGCTGCTGCGTCCGGCCTGAGCCACGGCAGCCGCCACTCGATGTATCGTCACCTCCACCGCCGCCGGCCCGTCAGCCGGCGGCGGTCGCGTGAGTGAGATACGCCGCCACCGAGCGCTGCGTTTCAGTCGGCGATACGATCGAAATGGGTATCGACGTCATCGGCGCCCAGCTGCATGACCTCGCTCGGTGCGCCCTCGGCGTCGAGCCGCACGTAGCCGATACCGGCGCGGTTCCACAGCCGCTCGCCGTGGCTGGCGTGGGCCGGGCGATAGGGTTCGACCAGCATGCGCCGGCGCTTGGTCAGCCAATTGAGCGGTGACCAGGGCGCGTAGAGCCAGCGGTTGAGGCGGTCGAACCAGTCGAGCAGGGTGGTGGGGAAGGTGTTCTTGAGGCCGCTGCTGGTCACCTGCCACATCCGGGGGCCAGCCACCTGCGTGAGCGAATCGCTGTGTTGCGCGGTGCCGGTTCGCCGGTCCGATCGACCCTCGTCTAACCCCAAGTTATGCCTCCGATTCTGCGCTCCGCGCGCCTTGCGCTTCATCTCACTCGGTTTGCCGGTAAATATGTCGATTGATCGCTGGCGCAGGGTGATGGCGTAGACGAAGGAGTAGTGGACGTCGCCGGAGAGGATCACGTAGCGCTGCGGCGTGCGGCTGTGGCGCAGGATGTTGAGCATGGTATGCGCAGAACCCGGGTGTGCCATCCAGTTCTCGGCATCCACCATCAGCGGCTTGCCCAGGGCGGTGAACAGCCGCTGTACCCCTTCGATCAGCTTGACGCCGAAGATCGGCGCCGGCGAGACGATGATCACCTCGGACTGTTCGAGCAGATCCTGCTGGAACTCGCTCAGCGCCTCCCAGTCCATCAGCCCCGAGGGGCGGTGGCGCTTGCGCTCGCTGCGCCAGCGCCGGGTGCGGGTATCCAGCACCACCAGACGCGGCTGGGTATCCAGGGTGTAGCCCCAGCCGGTGAAGCGCAGAAGCTGGGTGATCAGCTCGCCGTGGCGGGCGCAGTCGAGACGGCCGTCGGCGTCACGCCGGGAGAGCCACTCGCGGGTCGCCGCCAGCGGCGCGGCCAGGCCGTCGGGGTCGTTGCCCCAGCCCTGGCACAGCAGGTAGGCGAGCAGCGCGTTGCCGACGATCCGCCGTGAGAAGGGATGGCCGTAGACGGCGGCCTCCCAGGCGGCGGTCAGGTTCCAGTCGTCGGTGATGTCGTGATCGTCGAAGATCATCAGCGTCGGCAGATGCGCCAGCAGGCGCGCGACCTGCGGCAGCGCGGCGACGAAGCCGTCGATGTGACGCTGCTCGCGGCGGTAGCGCTCGCCCTCGGCGGCGTCGAGGGTGGGCATTTCGAGCGTGATCAGTCGCCAGGGTGTGGGCGACCATACCAGCAGATACATCGCCATCACCTCCGCGAAGGTGATCAGGTGGTTCTCGGCGCTGGCACTGGTGAAGATCGGCTTGCGCTTGCCGCCGAAGAACTTGTCGCGCAGCGCGGCGTTCGACGCTACCGCGGGGAGCAGTGCGTCGCGGTGGTAGTAAGTGTCGTCACGGGCGTAGAGCGCTTCCCCGGTAGCGATCTCGGTGCCTTCGAGGCACTCGTCATACAGCCCCAGCCGCGCGATCAGCGCATGGATGGCGGCGAGCAGGGGGCCGGCGACATCGTCGGCGTAGATCTGGTCACCGCTCAGGATCAGCGCCGCCGGGCGGGCAGCGGCGTCCTGGTGGCGCTCGCCCAGCCAGCGGTCGCCGCGGGCCAGACCATCCGCGCCGGCGTGGTGGGGCTTGCGACACGAGCCGTGGAGCAGCGCGTCGTGGCGTGCGCGCAGCACCAGGGTGGGCAGCGGCTCGCCGGGATAGGCGAGCGCCTGGCCCCAGTCACGCAGCGAGCACCAGGCGTCGTGGCGATCACGGTAGGCCAGGTCGTAGGCGATGCGCGTCTCCTGCGGCAGCGGCGTTGTCAGTGCCAGATCGATCAGATGGCAGTGGGCGTGATCGCCGATGGCCAGGCAGGTGGTGGCAGCGTCCAGGTCGTGCGTGCGCGACTCGCCGTCGGCGCTCAGCGTCAGCCGCAGTGCGAGCGGGCGCGTGGCCACCAGCCACAGCACCAGGCGCTGCGGGTCGCAGCGGCGCAGCAGCGGGCCGGCCAGGATATCGGGCAGGGTCTCTTGCATGAACGCTTCCAGCTCGGGGGAGGAGGGCGTGCGCGTCGACGACGCGGCCTCAGCATAGCCCGGGCGGGCGGCCGTGGTCACCGCCGGCGCTTGAGCGTGCGCTCGATCACATCGAGGCCGGGGCGGTAGTCGCCACGCACCGCCTGCAACGCGCGCGCCAGCGCCTGGGCGGCGACGCGGTCGTGGTCCTGGGGCAGCGAGTTGACCCGGCACGGCAGGAAGTCGAGCAGGCGGTCGTCGCCGAAGGTCGCCAGGCGCAGGCCGGTGGGCAGTGCGCCGCGTTCGAGCAGGGCGTCGAGCAGGCCGTCCAGCAGGGTGTAGGAGGCGGTGACGATGGCGTCGGGCAGACGCGATTCGCCCAGTAGCTGGCGCATGGCCGCGGCGCCGCTGGCGCGATCGTAGCGCGCGGCGCTGATACAGCGGTACTCGCCGGCGAAGCTGCGGCAGGCGGCGAGGAAGCCCTGACGGCGTTCTGTGCTGATCGACAGCTGGGGCACGGCGTCGAACCACACGATCTCGTTGACGTCGGGGTCGAGCACCGAGCGGGTCAAGGCTTCGCCGGCGCTGCGGCCGTTGGTCACCACGCTGATGAAGTGCTGCGGGTCGAGCGGGCGGTCGACGGCGATCACCGGTAGCCCTTTGGTGAGCAGCTCGGCGTAGAAGTCGTCGTCCGGGGCCAGGCTGCTGGCGACGATCAGCGCATCGCAGCGCTGGGCGCGCAGCGAGCGCGCCAGCGTGCGCTCGCGTTCGGGGTCGTCATCGGAGCCGACGATCAAGAGCTGATAGCCCTGGCTGCGGGCGCCATGCTCCAGGCGTTTGGCCAGGCGCGCATAGCTGCCGTTCTCCAGGTCGGGGACGATCAGCCCCAGGGTGCGGCTGTCGCCGCCGCGCAGCGCCGCGGCCTGGGCGTCGATGCGGTAGTCGTGGTCGCGGGCGACCGTCAGCACCCGTTCCACCGTGGCCTCGCTGATGCGCCGTGCGCGCGCCTGTCCGTTGAGGACATAGCTGGCGGTGGTGCGGGACACACCCGCCAGGCGGGCGATATCGGCGAGTTTCATCGAGCGGTCTCCGGAGCGTGCGAACGCCTGGCACCATAACCCGTCGCGCCGGGGCGGCCCAGCCCCGGGCGTACGCTCGATGCCGCGGGCGGCGGCGTCCTGCGAAGGTCTAGCTTGTCAAATGCCCGCGTAACGACGAGCATAACGCCATTAGGTGACACGATTCAGCTTATTCTGATCGACGCCGCGGCCGGGCTCCGGACCGCGACGTCGGCTCAGCGCTTGTCGGCGGTGACCGGCGCGTCCGGCGCGACAGCGGTGACGCCGCCGGCCGCGGCTGAGTACAGTGGGCTCTGAGCGTCGCCAACACCGCTTCCGGGAGAGACCGACATGCTGACCCTCACGCCGCAAGACGCGGCCCTCGACTGCCGCGCCGACGGCTGGCAGGACGCCCTCGACCAGGCTGCGGCGTCGCTCCACCAGGCCGGGCTGGTGGAGCCCGCCTACCGCGATGCGCTGCACGCCCGCGAGGCCCAGGGCTCGACCTATCTGGGCAGCGGCATCGCGATTCCCCACGGCACCCCGGAGAGCCGCAGCCAGATCCACCACACCGGGGTGCGCTTGCTGCAGTTCCCGCAAGGGGTCGAGTGGCACGATGGCAACCGCGTCTATCTGCTGGTCACCATCGCCGCCTCCAGCGACGAGCACCTCGACGTGCTGCGCCAGCTCACCCACGTGCTCGACGCCGAAGGCGTCGCCGAGCGCCTGGCCGCCGCCGACAGCGCCGAGGAGATGATCGCGCTGCTGTCGCGCCCGCGGCCCAAGGCGCGTCTGGACGCCGACACCCTGTGTCTCAACTTCCCCGCGCGTGACCGCTTCGAGCTGGCACTGGCGGCGGCGGCGCGGCTGCGTCAGGCGGAGTGTGTCGACGCCAGCTTCGTCGCCGCGATCAACACCCAGGAGCCGGTCGCGCTGGGGCAGGGGCTGTGGCTGGTCAGTGCCGACCGCGGTGTCAAGCAGCCGGCGCTGTCGTTGGCGACGCCGGAGCGCGCCTTCAGCGGCCCGCGCGGGCCGGTCAACGGGGTCTTCTGCGTGGCGGCCCTCGACGACGCCCACCGCGACCTGCTGGCACGTCTCGCCGAGCTGCTCGACAGCGGCCAGGGCGAGGCGCTGGTGGATGCCGACGCCGACGGCGTGCTGATGCGCCTCTCCGGCGAGTCGAGCAGTGCCCAGACCGCCCGGGTTACCCTGCTCAACGCCCACGGGCTGCACGCGCGGCCGGCCAAGGTGCTGGTGCAGAAGGCACGCGAGCAGGCACTGCCGGTGCGCGTGCGCCTGCTCGAAGGCAGCGCCGAGTCGGTCTCGGCGGCGAGCCTGACCAAGGTGATCGGGCTCGGCGCGCGGCGCGGCCAGACACTGATCTTCTCGGCCGAGGGTGAGGGCGCCGAGGGCGCGCTGGCGGCGATGGTCGACGCCGTGGAGAGCGGGCTGGGCGAGGCGGTGCGGCCGCTCGCCGAAGCGGCTGCCGCGGGCGCCAACCGCGCCGCCCGACGTGAGGTCGAGGCGCCGCTCGAACCGCTCGAGGACGACGGCGTGCTGCCGGCCACGGCGGCCTCGCCGGGCCTGGCGATCGCCCCGGCCTATGTGATGCGCGCGCCGGATTTCGACTACCCCGAGCGCGCCCGCGATCTGGCCGCCGACAAGCAGGGCCCGGCCGAGCGCCAGCGTGAGCGGCTGCAGGCGGCGCTCGACGAGGCGCGGCGCCAGCTGCAGGCGCTGATCGGCACTGCCAAGGGCGGTGACGTGGCCGAGATCCTCTCCATGCACGCCGAGATGCTCGACGACCCGGAGCTGCACGAGGCGGCCTTCGAGGGCATGCGCGACGGTCTCAGCGCCGAGGCGGCCTGGTGGCAGGCGATCGATACCGCGGCCCGGGCCCAGGAGGTACTCGCCGACCGGCTGCTGGCAGAGCGTGCCGCCGACCTGCGCGACGTCGGTCGCCGGGTGCTCGGCGTGCTGTGCGGCATAGAGCTGCCGACGCCGCCGCAGCGCCCCTACATTCTGGTCACCGACGATATCGGCCCCTCCGACGTGGCGCGGCTGGATACCGCTCAGGTTCGAGGGTTGCTCACCGCGCGTGGCGGTGCCACCTCGCACAGCGCCATTCTGGCGCGGGCGCTGGGTATCCCCGCGGTGGTCGGCGCCGGCGAGCGGGCGTTGACCCTGAACAACGACGACGACCTGATCCTCGACGGTGATCTCGGTCGTGTCATCGTGCGCCCCTCCGCCGAGCGCCGCGACCGCGCCGAGCTACGCCTCAAGGAGCTCGAAAAGCTGCGCCGTGAGGCGCACGGGGCGCGCTTCGAAGAGGGGCGTACCGCCGACGGCAAGCGTATCGAGGTCGCCGCCAACCTGGGTAACACCGCTCACGCCGCCGACGCGGTGGAGCAGGGTGCCGAGGGCGTGGGGCTCCTGCGCACCGAGTTCATCTTCATGGCGCATCCGGAGGCCCCCGACCTGGAGACCCAGATCGGCGAGTACCGGCGCGCCTTCGACGCCCTCGACGGGCGCCCGCTGGTGGCGCGCACGCTCGACGTGGGCGGCGACAAGCCGCTGCCCTACTGGCCGGTGCCGGCCGAGGACAACCCTTTCCTCGGCCTGCGCGGGCTGCGCCTGGCGCTGACCCGGCCCGAGGTACTCGAGACCCAGCTGCGGGCGCTGTTGACCGCCGCCGGCGAGCGGCCGCTGCGGATCATGTTCCCGATGGTCAAGGACGTCGACGAGTACCGCCAGGCGCGTGCCATCGTCGACCGCCTGCAGGCGGAGATCGGCGCCGGCGACGTCCAGGTCGGGGTGATGATCGAGATCCCCTCGGCGGCACTGCTGGCGCCGAGCCTGGCCGCAGAGGTCGACTTCTTCTCCATCGGCACCAATGACCTGACCCAGTACACCCTGGCGATCGACCGCGGCCACGCCACCCTCTCGGCCCAGGCCGATGGCCTGCACCCGGCGGTGCTGCGGCTGATCCAGATGACGGTCGACGCCGCCCACGCCGAGGGCAAGTGGGTCGGGGTGTGCGGCGAGTTGGGCTCGGATGCCGCCGCGGTGCCGGTGCTGGTGGGCCTGGGGGTCGACGAGCTGTCGGTCTCGGTGCGTCAGGTGCCGATGGTCAAGGCGCGCCTGCGCGGCATCACTCAGGAGAGCGCCGAGCGCCATGCGCGCACCGCACTCGCCCAGGCCACCAGCCAGGCCGTGCGTGACGCGCTGGAGGCACTGTGATGGCGAGCGCGCACGAGCTCCTGGTGGTGACCCTCAATCCGGCGCTGGATCTTTCGATCGGGCTGCCGACGCTGACCCTGGGTGCGGTCAACCGTACCCAGTCGAGCCAGCTGGCCGCCGCTGGCAAGGGGCTCAACGTGGCTCGCGTGCTGGCCGCGCTGGGCCATCGAGTGACGCTCTCCGGGCTGCTGGGAGAGGACAACGACGCTCCCTTCATCGCCGCCTGCGCCAGTGCGGGGATCGCGGATGCCAGCCTGCGTCTGCCGGGCGAGACGCGCATCAACGCCAAGATCGCCGAAGCCGATGGTCGGGTGACCGATATCAACGGCCCCGGGCTGAGCGTCTCGGCCGAGGCGCTCGCGGCGCTGCGCCAGCGTCTCGAAACGCACTGCCGTGAGCGGACGCCGGGGGCGGTAGTGCTCACCGGCAGCCTGCCGCCCGGGGTCTCGGAGGAGGACTTCGCCGCGCTGGTGGCCGCACTCAAGGCCACCGGTGTGCCGGTGTGGGTGGATACCAGCGGGCCGGCGCTGGCGGCGGCGCTGGCGGTGCCGCCCAGCGCGGTGAAACCCAACGAGCATGAGCTGGCGGCCTGGGCCGGCGCGCCGCTGGATACCCTCGAGGCCCAGCGCGAGGCGGCGCGGCGGCTGCATCGGGCAGGGGTCGAGGAGGCGCTGCTGTCGCTCGGCGGCGCGGGCCTGATCTGGGTCAGCCGGCGCGGCGAGTGGCTGGCCGAGCCGCCCCGGGTGAGCGTGGTCAACACCGTGGGCGCCGGCGATACCCTGGTCGCCGGCATGCTCCACGGCATTCTCGCCGACCAGCCGCCGGCCCAGGTGCTGGGCTTCGCCACGGCGCTGGCGGCGGACGCGGTGCGGCATGTCGGCGTGGGCCGGCCCGAGGCCGCAGACTTTTCCGAACTACTTCAACAAACGCGCGTGCAGCGGCTCGACGAGGCGACGTACGCGGGGGAGAGCGCATGAACGTGATTCTGATTACCGCCTGCCCCAGCGGCATGGCGACGACCTTCCTCGGCGCGCGCCGGCTCGAACAGGCCGCCAAGCGGCTGGGCTGGCAGGTGTCGGTGGAGATGCACGGCGAGCTGGAGGCGGTGACCCCGGTCTCCGCCGAGGCGATCGCGGCGGCCGAGCTGGTGGTGGTCGCGGCCGAGCGCGTGCCCGAGCCGCAGCGCTTCGACGGCAAGCGGCTGTTCCGCGCGCCGATCCATCAGGCGTTGCCCGACCCGGACGCCTTCCTCGAGCGCGCCGCGCGCGAGGCCGCGACCTTCGACGCCGCGAGCGCGAATGCGGGCGCGCCCGCCACCGCCACGCCGGCGCCCCAGGCCGCCGGCGGTAATGGCCAGCGGCGCATCGTCGCGGTGACCGCCTGCCCCACCGGGGTGGCGCACACCTTCATGGCGGCGGAGGCCCTGGCTCAGGCGGGTAAGGCGATGGGGCACGCGATCCACGTCGAGACCCAGGGCTCGGTGGGGGCGCAGAACGCGCTGACCGCCGATGACATCGCCGCCGCCGACGTGGTAGTGCTGGCCTGCGATATCGAGGTCGACGACACCCGCTTCGCTGGCAAACCGATCTATCGCACCTCCACCGGCGCGGCGCTCAAGCAGCCCAAGCAGACCCTGGAGACAGCGCTGGTCGATGCCCAGGTGGAGTCGAGCGGCGCGCCCCAGGGCGGCAGTGCAGGGGCCGGCGGCGGGGCGCGCAAGAGCGTCAAGGAGCGCGGTCTCTACAAGCACCTGCTGACCGGGGTGTCGTTCATGCTGCCGATGGTGGTGGCGGGCGGTCTGTGTATCGCGCTCTCGTTCGTGTTCGGGATCAAGGCCTTCGAGCAGGAGGGCACCCTGGCCGCGGCGCTGATGCAGATCGGCGGCGGTACCGCGTTCAAGCTGATGGTGCCGGTACTGGCCGGCTATATCGCCTACTCGATCGCCGACCGCCCCGGCATCGCCCCGGGCATGATCGGCGGCATGCTGGCCTCGACCCTGGGCGCCGGCTTCATCGGCGGGATTCTCGCCGGCTTCCTGGCCGGCTACTCGGCCTCGGCGGTGACCCGCTACGTCAAGCTGCCGGCGAGCGTCGAGTCGCTCAAGCCTATCCTGATCATCCCGCTGCTGGCGAGCCTGTTCACCGGCCTGGTGATGATCTACGTGGTGGGCACGCCGGTGGCGGCGATTCTCGCCGGGCTGACCCAGTTCCTCAACAACATGGGCTCCACCAACGCGGTGCTGCTGGGCCTGCTGCTGGGCGCGATGATGTGCTTCGACATGGGTGGCCCGGTCAACAAGGCGGCCTATACCTTCGGGGTCGGCCTGCTCTCCACCGAGACCTACATGCCGATGGCGGCGATCATGGCCGCCGGCATGGTGCCGCCGATCGCCATGGGCATCGCCACGCTGCTGGCACGGGGCAAGTTCTCGCAGCCGGAGCGCGAGGCGGGCAAGGCCTCCTTCGTGCTGGGACTGTGCTTCATCACCGAGGGGGCGATCCCGTTCGCCGCCAAGGACCCGCTGCGGGTGATTCCGCTGGCGATGATCGGTGGCGCGGTCACCGGGGCGCTGTCGATGTGGTTCGGGATCAAGCTGATGGCGCCCCACGGCGGCCTGTTCGTGCTGCTGATCCCCAACGCGGTCAACATGGCGCTGCTCTATCTGGTCGCCATCGCCGCCGGGTCGCTGGTCACCGGGGTCGGCTATGCGCTGCTCAAGCGCGGCGAGAGCGAGCTGCCGGCGGTCGCCGACGCGGGCAGCGGCGCCGTTGCCCGCGAGCAGCGCACCGGCTGAGGCTGGGCGCGTTCCACGCTATCGACGCCGGCGCCCTGCGCCGGCGTCTTGCGTTGGGTGGGCAGTACGTCACCGAACAGCCACGCTCTGTCGCCTATGCTGCTTTACAAGCTGAAGATGACACTTGTCCTATACGGGCGCCTGCTGGATGCCTGAAGTCACCATGCTAACCTTGAGCCTGGATGTCTCCGATGAAGCAGAATATCTACGACAATCACGATTTCTTCAGCGGCTACATGGCGCTTCGTGAACGCGAAGGTGGTCTCAATGCCGCCATCGAAGAGCCCGCCGTCCGGCGTCTGTTGCCCGCGCTGAACGGTCTGGATGTTCTCGATCTTGGCTGCGGTTTTGGCAAGTTCTCCGAGTACTGCCTGGCGCAGGGCGTACCTCGATACGTTGGCGTCGATATTTCGGAAAAGATGATCGCCGAGGCGAGGCGACGGTACCCGGACAAGCGAGCCCAGTTCCACGTAAGTGCTCTGGAGG